>NZ_JBFAWL010000029.1:0-66473 GCF_040680275.1 Streptomyces sp. NPDC052079 | reverse complement strand
CGCCGTACGCGTACGCCTGGTCCTTGTGGGTGATCGCGGAGAAGGCGTCCACCTTGTCGCCGTGCAGCAGGATGTCGACCTTGACCAGGCTGGAGATGACACCGAGCTCGTTCATCCTGCGGAAGTCCCAGAACACCGCCCCCTCGCTACCGTGCACCTCGAAGCCGTAGTTGTTCTGTTCACCCACCGACACCCGGCAGGCCTCGAGCACACCCCGCGCGCCGGAGGCGAACCGCAGCAGGCAGCTGACGTAGTCCTCGTTCTCCACGGGGCCGAGTTCACCGCCCGTGGCCCGCGAGTGGCCGGCCGTGGCGCCCGCCGGACGGGCCCGCTCGGGCAGGAAGATCGCCGTGTCGGCGGTCAGCGCGGCGATGTCGCCGAGCAGGAAGCGGGCCAGGTCGGCGCCGTGCGAGGCCAGGTCGCCCAGCACCCCGCTGCCGCCGCGCTCCCGCTCATAACGCCAGGTCAGCGCGCCCTCGGGGTGGGCCGCGTAGTCGCTGAACAGGCGGATGCGGACATGGGTGACCCGGCCGATCTCACCGGAGGCGATGAGATCGCGGGCCGCCTCCACGGCCGGCGCGTTGCGGTAGTTGAAGCCGACCGCGCCCTGCACCCCGGCCCCGGCGACCGCATCGGCCACCGCGCGGGCGTCCTCGGGGCCGAGGCCCACCGGCTTCTCGATCCAGATGTGCTTCCCGGCCTCGGCCATCGCGACGCCGATGTCGCGGTGCAGGAAGTTCGGAGCAGTGATGCTGACCGCCCGTACGCGCGGATCCGCGGCCACCTGGCGCCAGTCACGGGCCGTCGAGGCGAACCCGAACTGTGCGGCGGCCTCCTCGGCCCGGCCGGGCACCTCCTCGGCGACGGTGATCAGCTCCGGACGCAGGGCCAGGTGCGGATAGTGGTGCCGCACACGCGCGTACGCCTGGGTGTGCACCCGCCCCATCCAGCCGAAACCCACGACGGCGACACCCAGCGCATCCACCATGACAGCCTCTCTCCGGCCCGTTCCGCGTTCTGCCCGCTCACCCTCTGCGCGGCGCAGGCGTCCTGTCAACCTTTTGACAGGACAAACACCGCGTGTTCGGTGCCGCAGCGCACATGAGGTAGGGTCTGACCTGCATGATCACACGGTTCATTGTGTGGAACGCACCGGGACGTGGCGCAGCTTGGTAGCGCACTTGACTGGGGGTCAAGGGGTCGCAGGTTCAAATCCTGTCGTCCCGACAGTGCGGAAAGCACGTCGGAGGCCGTCCTCCCACTTGTCGGAGGACGGCCTCTCGCGCATGGGCATGGTCGTTCCGACCTCCCAGGTCGGCCCGTACGGCTGTCGCCCGCCCTCCACCTTGTCGCCAGGGCGTCACCGGACCCCGATCAGCACGGTCCACACCAAGGGATCACTACGGAAGCACATACGCTCGGCCTTCTTCGCCGATCTGGTCATCCAGGACTGGCAGGCCCAACGAGCCAGCGCCGACGACGAGGGCCACCAGGATGGCACCCCAGTCGATGACATGTGGCAGTCCCGGGAAGAAACCGAAGAACGCGAGGGTCGCGACCAGCCCCACGACGAACGCTACGAACCCTGCCCGCCGACGCCGCGTCTCCTCCGCGTGGCCGGGCTCCGGCTCTTGCTGCTGATCGGTCATGAGCGAACTCACTTCGTGATGTGGTGGCACTGGCTCACACGCCGCACCCCGGTGACGTAGAGGTGGGCGCACGCCTTGCCGTAACGAGGCAATGTCTGAGGACGGTTGTTCCGCATCGGATCGATCTTGCACTCGTAGTGGGTCTTGCCGCGCGATGTGCGGTAGGTCCTGGCGTTCGTGTCGGCGTACGCGAAGTTCACGCGGCTCGGTACGTCCGGCCGCCGTGCGGTGGTGGTCGCCCGACAGCGCGCGTCGGCTCACGCCGCCCCGAAGGCGGTGAACGCCCAGCCGGTGGCCCGGTGCACCGCGTCCGCCGGGAGTGTCGCGCGCGCGTCGCGCAAGGCCTCCGCCAACGACAGACCGGTGTCGAGCGCTTCGTGCAGCGCGAGCATCAGCGGGACGACCGCCGCATCGTTGACCGGGGCACTGCACGCCACCACCCCCGCCGTACCCAGCGGCAGCAACGCCGTGACCAGACCGAGGAGTTCATCGGCCCCGACCGTGGCGAACCGGGCGGTGTCGCAGCACGACAGGATGATCCGGTACGGGCTGCGGTCCAGCCGCTCGAGGTCGTGCACGATCACCGGCCCGTCCGCCATCCGCAGCGAGGAGAACAACGGGCCGTCCGCGCGGAACGCGCCATGCGCCGCGATGTGCGCCAGTGCCGCACCGTCCAGTTCCGTCAGCACCCGCGGAACCGTCGCGTCCGCGTACTCCAGGACCGTCGCACCGCCGTAGCGGCCGGCCAGCTCGGACACCTCCGCGCCGCCCGTCGCCAGACCCGGGCCCCGCACCAGCACCTGGCGGCCCCCGCGCGGCGGCGCCGTGTCCTTCGCGCGCAGCCAGCTGCTCGCCGAGGGCGACACACTCAGCACCTTCTCCCGCAGTGAGGGCAGCAGCGCCCACGGCACCCGGTGCAGCCGCCCCGGCGGCACGATCACCACCGGGCCGGCACCGAGGTGCGCCGCGGCCGGACCGAGCAGCAGCTCCTCCAGCCGGCGGCCCGCCGCCTCCACCACCGGCAACCGGGAATCCGCCCCCGGATGGGCCAGCCGCCGCAGCCCCGCCTGTACGTGCTCGGCCTCGGTCTCCGCCGCCGCCAGCAGCCCCGCCTCGAACCGCCGCACCCTGCCCTGCCCGCACAGCAGCACCTGCACGCGCCCGTCGAGCACGGCGAGCTCCACCAGCTGCGCGTCGCCGCTGTCCCGCAGCCGCGCGAGCAGCCGACGGACGTCGAAACGGGCCCCGCCGTCGGCGGCCGCACCGCGCATGTGCAGTGTCCGGGAGCGGATCTCCCGTTCCAGGCGCCGCTGTTCCCGCTCCAGGGCCGGCACGGGCTTGCCGTCCATCCGGGCCTCCTCCGCGCGGGCGGCGATCTCCCGATAGGCGGTCATGCCGCGGAGCAGCGCCGGGTCGGCCGGCGGCCGGGTGGGCGGTGCGGAGAGCGCGGTGGCCCGCCAGCGTTCGCTCCACACCAGCAGCCGACGGGGCCCGCCCGAGACCAGACTGGCCCGCTGCGCGAGGGCGGCCAGCTCCGCGCCCTGCGCGGTGGCGCGGGCCCGCAACTCCGAGGCTCCCAGCGTCATCCGGTGGTCGTCCAGTACGTCCAGGCCGCGCCGGCAGGCCTCCAGCACACCCCGCGCGGAACCGGCGGCCTGTGCGCGCAGCGCCTGCGCGGCCCAGCCCGTCATCCGCGCCAGCGGCGGCCCCACGCGTCTGCTGCGCGCGGCGACCGCCAGATGAGCCTCCGCGTCCGCCGTCCAGCCGAGATCCAGCGCTATTCGGCCCGCGAGCAGCGACGCCTCGGGAGCGGCCGGAGCACCGAGCCCCGACAGCTGCTCCGCCACCGTGGCCGCGTCCGCGACCAGCCGGCCCGACCCGCGCCCGGCCGCGTGCCGGGCCTCGGTCAGCACCAGCCGCGCGTGCGTCTCCCACCAGGTGCGCCGCTGCCCCGCGAACAGCCGCACGGCCAGCGCCGCACGCGCGATGGCCGTCTGCGGTTCGCCGGCCTGCCGCGCCGCCCGGGCGGCCGCGAGCAGCAGCTCCGCCTTGCGCGTCGACTGCCCGCCGATGCCGTCGAGCGCCCGGATCGCCGCGTCCGCCTCGGCCAGCGCCTCCCCGGGCAGCCCCGCGGCCATCAGCACCTCGCAGCGGCGGATGCTCAGCATGAACGTCGGCGTGCCCAGCTTGGCGTACCGCTCCTCCGCCTCGTCCAGCAGCCGCAGCGCCGCCGGGACGTCGCCCGAGCGGAACGCGGCCAGCCCCCGGCTCTCCACGGCGTCCGCCTTGTCGTGCTCCTGGCCGGTGGTGTCCCACAGGGCCTCCGCGGCCGTGAAGTCGGCGTCCGCCCGCTCCACCGCGCCCAGCGCCAGATGCACCGTTGCCCGCAGCGTCAGCGCACGCGCCGTCCAGATCACGTCGTCGGCATGCCGCAGTACGGGAATCGCCCGCCGTACGTCCTCCAGCGCCTCCTTGTGATGGCCCAGGACCCACCACGAGTACGCCCGCCGGAACAGCACCCGCGCGCGTGTGTGCCCGGTGCCGCGTTCGACGCCCCGCCGCAGGGCGTCCATACCCTGCCGCGTGCGCCCCGCGTGCACCAGTGCGACCCCCAGCGTGGCGAGGACGTCCGCCTCCCGCTCCGCCGAGTCCGCGCGCGCCGCCCACGCCCTGGCCCGGCGCAGATGGCTCAGGGCGAGCCGCAGGTCGCCGAAGTCGCGCTGCCAGATGCCGATCACCTGATGGGCGACGGAGGCGTGCAACGGCGGGGGGCGGTCATCCAGGACCTCTTCCGCCCTCGCCAGCGCCTCACCCGGGGCGGCGAACACCATCGGCAACAGTTCCAGCACCGTGTCGCTTCCCGCTGTCACCCCACGATCGTAGTGGTCCGCAACCGCGCCCCACAGGTTCGACGTTGTATCAAACGGCCGCCCCGTGGCTCTGCATCACGACAGCTCGGCGGCCCCGCCCGCCATCGTCCGAGTGGAGGACATGCCATGGCACCACAGCGATTCCGTGAGCAGTTCGCACAGATCCAGCGCTCCATGCCCGACGTCCCCCTGGCGGTGGGGCCGGACGACGCGGGCGAGTTCCTCTACGAGAAGGGCGTCGTCCTCGCACGCGACGGAGAGGAGGCCCGCGTCGTCGAGGACACCGTGCGGCAGCACTTCACCACCTTCGCCGGTCTCACCCCGGACCAGGTGCGCCGCGCGAGCCCGGAGACCAACCGCTCCGGCATCACCCGCATCCGGGTCGCCGACCCGGGCGAGGGCGACGGCAGCGGCGACCCGGCCGTCGCCGGTGCTCTGCGCGCGCTCTCGGCGACCGAGGGCCGCACCGGACGCCGGCTGGTCAGCCGCAACCACGTGGTGTCCATCGCCGTCAACGCCTGCCCCGGCGACGAGCCCGTGCCCGTGGCTCCCGGGGGGCGGCCCAACCCGGCCGCGGCCGAGGCCGCCCACGACCCGGACAGCGCCGTCGGTGTCCTCGTCATCGACACCGGCCTCATGCACGACCACCGCTCCTACCCGCTGCTCGCCCACACCCGCGGCGACGCCCAGGTCGCCGAGTGCGACGAGGACGGGATCCTCCAGCAGTACTGCGGCCACGGCACGTTCATCGCCGGACTCGTCGCCGCCGTCGCGCCCAACACCGACATCACCGTCCGGGGCACGCTCAACGACGCCGGCGCGATCCTGGAGTCCGAGTTCGGCGAGAAGCTCTTCGAGGCGGTCGACCGGGACGGCTGGCCGGACGTCATCAGCCTCTCCGCCGGCACGTCCAACGGTCGTACCGACGGCCTCCTCGGCGTCGATGCCTTCATGCGGGAACTGCGCGAGCAGCGCACCCTGTTGGTCGCCGCCGCCGGCAACAACGCCAGCGCCACCCCCTTCTGGCCCGCCGCCTACGCCGGCCTCCCCGGGTACGAGAACGCGGTGCTGTCCGTCGGCGCACTGCGCGCGGACGGCGAGTTCGGCGCCTGCTTCAGCAACCACGGCGGCTGGGTCAAGGCCTACGCGCCCGGCGAGCGTCTCGTCAGCGCGCTCACCGGTTTCGACAGCCCTGTGCCGTACGTGTACCAGCACTCCACGTATGACGCGTGCCGGTACGGCTTCACCTACGCCTGCACCTGCCACCATCCGCGCCACACCGGCGTACTGAGCGAGGAGGGCGGATCCGGCAAGCCGGACCAGGTGATGTTCGAAGGGCTCGCCCAGTGGAGCGGCACCTCGTTCGCCACTCCCGTCGCCGTCGGCATGATCGCCGCCCATATGACCGGGCAGGCGGAGACCGACCCGCGCAAGGCCCGTCGGCAGCTGATGGACGCCAACACCGAGGTCGCCGAAGTGCGCGGGGCGCACGTGCCGGCGCTCCTGCCGCCCACCTGGCGCCCCCTTCCGGTTTCACCACCCTCCGCGCGGCCATGAGGGCTGGAGTCGTCCCTTCCACGGCGTACCATGACGTGCCGTACACGAGGGGTGGGACCGTGGAGCGTAGTGAAGTCGGCGCGTTGGTCCGGTCCGCTGTCGACGGCGACGCGGCGGCCTGGAAGGCGATCGTGGAAGGGCTGGGCCCCCTGGTGTGGTCCGTGGTGCGCGCGCACCGGCTCTCCGACGCCGACGCGCACGAGGTCTACCAGACCGTCTGGTTCCGCTTCGCCCAGCATCTGGGGCGGATCCGGGAACCGGAGAAGGCGGCCTCCTGGCTGGCCAGTACCGCGCGGCACGAGTGCCTGAAGGTGCACCGGAACGCGCGTCGGCTGATGCTGACGGACGATCCGCAACTGCTTGACCGGGCCAGTGAGGACGACATGCCCGAGCAGTCGCTGCTGGATGCGGAGGCGGCGCGGGAGCAGAGCGAACGCGTGCGGCGGCTGTGGCAGGAGTTCGAGGAACTGGGCGAGCGGTGCAGGCAGTTGTTGCGTGTGCTGATCGCTTCGCCGCCGCCCAGTTATCAGGAGGTGTCCGCCGCGCTCGATATCGCGGTGGGCAGCATTGGGCCGTTGCGCCAGCGCTGTCTGCGGCGGCTGCGGGCTCGGCTTGAGGCACGGGGGGCTGCGTGAGTGACGTGAACGATGATGCATTTCTGGAGGACTTCGACGGGGGGCCGCTGGAGGAGGAGCTTCGGCGGGCGGCGGCGGTGCTTGATCCGTTGCCTCCGGTGTTGCTGCAGGCCGCGATTGACGCGTATGCGCTGCACGATCTCGAGGCCCGTGTGGCCGAGTTGACCTTTGACTCGCTGGTCGACGCGATTCCGGTGCGGGGGGTTGCGGACGCGCCGCGGATGCTGACGTTCAGTGCGGGTGAGGTGATGGTGGATGTTGAGGTGAGCGCGCGGGGGCTGATGGGGCAGGTGTTGCCGCCTCAGGCGGCGCGGATTGAGGTGCTTGGGGGGTTGGGCAGCACCGTGCCGCTTGCCGCGGATGACATGGGGCGGTTCTGTGCCGATGCTGCTCCGTGCGGGCCGTTCGCGCTTCGGCTGTGCACCGGTGAGGGTGTGGTGGTTACGGAGTGGCTGCGGGCGTGAAGCTGGGTTGCACCGGGCCAGGTTTTTCGCCCCCGCCGCCCCTTCCCGTCCCGTCCCCGGGGGCGCTGCCCCCGGACCCCCGCTCCTCAAACGCCGGAGGGGCTGAGTGGTGCCGGCGGCAGCTGTATGGCGAGGTCAACTAGGGGCTCGGGTCAGTGGGTCACCGCGTCGGTCAGTGTGGCTAGTGCTGAGGCGAGGGTCTGGAGGCCTGGGGCTGCGGGGCCGGCTGGTTCGGGCATGTAGGTGTCTCGGCGGATTTCCACCATCAGGGCCGAGACCTCCGCCCGTTTTCCGTAGAACTTCAGTGGTACGTACGTTCCGGCGAACGGGGTGTTCAGGGCCGTTTCCCCGCACCGTGCGAATGCCTTGCGGGCGGCGGTGAGGAGGCTGGGTGGGGTGTGGAAGGGGTCGGTGCCCAGGCATATCTTCGGGCGGGGTCCGTCGGCGTGCAGTTCGTAGGGGAGGGGTGCGCTCGGGTAGGAGTGCACGTCGATGATCACCGCCCGTCCGGTCGCCGCGAGCCGGTCTTCGACCGCCTCCGTCATGGCCTGGGCGTACGGGTGGAAGTACCGCTCGATCAGCGGGTCCGCGTCGAAGCCGTCGGGGCGGAGCACCTCCTTGTGCGTGGTCCGTGTGTAGACCGCGCCCATGCCGACGGCGAGCATCTCCTCCCGCTCGTCCGGGAACCGCTCGGGGTCGACGACCAGCCGTGAGAGCCGGTTCACGAACCGCCACGGTGTGACACCGGCCGCCCGGGCCGCCGCGTCGGCGATCGACGCGGTGTGCGCGTCGGTGATGTGGTCCAGCTCCCGCTCCAGCCCGGCGTCGTCCAGCACGATCCCGGACCGGACCGCTGCCGGTATCTCCCGTGCGGAGTGCGGCACATGGAGGATCACGGGGGAGTCGGGGTCGCCGGGGACGTACTCGAAGGACGGCGGCACATCGCTCATACGGCTGCTCCGGGGGTGGGTCGGTCGTGCAGGGAAGGATCACACCACCGCCCCGGCCGGGCGCGGTGCCGGCCGGGGCGGTGGTGTGGAAGGGGGCTCGCGTCAGCTCAGGGACGCCAGCGTCTCGTTCCACGTGGCGGACGGGCGCATGACCTGGGACGCCTTGGCCGGGTCGGGCTGGTAGTAGCCGCCGATGTCGGCCGGCTCGCCCTGGACGGAGATCAGCTCCTCGACGATCTTCGCCTCGTTGGCGGCGAGCGTCTCGGCGAGCGGGGCGAAGGCCTTCGCCAGGTCCGCGTCGTCGGTCTGCGCGGCCAGCTCCTGCGCCCAGTACAGGGACAGGTAGAAGTGGCTGCCGCGGTTGTCGATGCCGCCGAGGCGACGGGTCGGGGACTTGTCCTCGTTGAGGAACGTCGCCGTCGCGCGGTCGAGGGTGGCGGCGAGGACCTTGGCACGGCCGTTGCCCGTGGTCTCGGCGTACTGCTCCAGCGACGGCACCAGCGCGAAGAACTCACCGAGCGAGTCCCAGCGCAGGTAGTTCTCCTTGATCAGCTGCTGGACGTGCTTGGGCGCGGAACCGCCGGCGCCGGTCTCGAACAGGCCGCCGCCCGCCATCAGCGGGACGATCGACAGCATCTTGGCGCTGGTGCCCAGCTCCAGGATCGGGAACAGGTCGGTGAGGTAGTCGCGCAGCACGTTGCCGGTGACGGAGATGGTGTTCTCGCCGCGGCGGATGCGCTCCACCGACAGCTTGGTCGCCTCGACGGGGGACAGGACGCGGATGTCCAGGCCCTCGGTGTCGTGCTCCGGCAGGTACTGCTCGACCTTGGCGATCAGGTTGGCGTCGTGCGCGCGGGTCTCGTCCAGCCAGAACACCGCCGGGTCGCCGGTGGCGCGGGCGCGGGTGACGGCCAGCTTCACCCAGTCGCGGATCGCGGCGTCCTTGGTCTGGCAGGCGCGGAAGATGTCACCGGCGGAGACCGCCTGCTCGATGACCGCTTCGCCGTTGCGGTCGACCATACGGACGGTGCCCGTGACCGGGATCTCGAAGGTCTTGTCGTGACTGCCGTATTCCTCGGCCTTCTGCGCCATCAGACCGACGTTCGGCACCGAGCCCATGGTGGACGGGTCGTAGGCGCCGTGGGCCCGGCAGTCGTCGATCACGGCCTGGTAGACGCCGGAGTACGACGAGTCCGGCAGCACCGCCAGGGTGTCGGCCTCCTGGCCGTCCGGACCCCACATGTGGCCGGAGGTGCGGATCATGGCCGGCATGGAGGCGTCCACGATGACGTCCGAGGGGACGTGCAGGTTGGTGATGCCCTTGTCGGAGTCGACCATCGCCAGGTCCGGGCCCTGGGCGAGCTCGGCGTCGAAGGACGC
The DNA here is from genome assembly GCF_040680275.1 of Streptomyces sp. NPDC052079. Lineage (NCBI taxonomy): Bacteria > Bacillati > Actinomycetota > Actinomycetes > Kitasatosporales > Streptomycetaceae > Streptomyces > Streptomyces sp. NPDC052079. The sequence continues at coordinate 56,968 of NZ_JBFAWL010000029.1, read as the reverse complement.
CTTGATCTCGGCGCCCTCGGGCAGGTTCTCCAGGCCCTTGTAGATGCCGCCCAGACCGTCGTTCGGGGTGAGACCGGCGGCGGCGAGCTTGTCGCCGTACTTCGCGAACGTCTTCGGGAAGAAGGCGCGCACCACGTGACCGAAGATGATCGGGTCGGAGACCTTCATCATCGTGGCCTTCAGGTGCACGGAGAACAGGACGTCCTCCTGCTTGGCGCGGGCGATCTGCGCGGTCAGGAACTCCCGCAGCGCGGCGACACGCATCACGGAGGCGTCGACGACCTCGCCCTTCAGGACGGGTACGGACTCCCGCAGCACCGTGGTCGAGCCGTCGTCGCCCTTGAGCTCGATGCGCAGCGCGCCGTCCTCGGCGATGACGACCGACTTCTCCGTGGAGCGGAAGTCGTCCTGGCCCATCGTGGCGACATTGGTCTTCGACTCGGGGCTCCAGGGGCCCATGCGGTGCGGGTGGGTCCTGGCGTAGTTCTTCACCGAGGCGGGGGCCCGGCGGTCGGAGTTGCCCTCACGCAGGACCGGGTTCACGGCCGAGCCCTTGACCTTGTCGTAGCGGGCCTGGATCTCCCGCTCCTCGTCGGTCTTAGGGTCGTCCGGGTAGTCCGGCAGCGCGTAGCCCTTGGCCTGCAGCTCGGCGATCGCGGCCTTGAGCTGCGGGATCGACGCCGAGATGTTCGGCAGCTTGACGATGTTGGCCGCGGGCGTCTTCGCCAGCTGACCGAGCTCGGCGAGGGCGTCCGGGATGCGCTGGTCCTCGGTCAGGTAGTCCGGGAACACGGCGATGATGCGCCCGGCCAGCGAGATGTCCCGTGTCTCCACGGCGACACCCGCCTGCGAGGCGTACGCCTGGACCACCGGCAGGAAGGAATACGTCGCCAGGGCCGGAGCCTCGTCAGTGTGCGTATAGATGATGGTCGAGTCAGTCACCGGGTGCTCCGCTCCACGTCTGCAACATTGCTCGACATCAAGATATCTTGTGACGGGCCCCGGCTCGACAGGGGTCCGCGCCGAGTTCCGGGCGATCTCCCGCCACGCGGCCGGCCGGGCCGTCGCGGCGGGAGGTCGCCCGCCCGGCCCTCAGATGGGCCGGGCCGTGGTCATGTCGTCCGGCGCGGACACCGCGTCCCGCTGCTGCGGGATCAGCGTCGTGCCCTGCTGGAGCGCCACCGTCCGCGCGGGCGACGGGATACGGATGCCCTCCTCGCGGTAGCGGCGGTGCAGGCGCTTGATGAACTCGTGCTTGATCCGGTACTGGTCGCTGAACTCACCGACGCCCAGGATCACGGTGAACCCGATACGGGAGTCGCCGAAGGTGTGGAAGCGCACCGCCGGCTCATGCTCCGGCACGGCGCCGGTGATGTCGGTCATCACCTCGGCGACGACCTCCTTCGTCACCTGCTCCACCTGCTCCAGATCGCTGTCGTACGACACGCCGACCTGCACCAGGATGGTCAGCTGCTGCTCGGGGCGCATGAAATTGGTCATGTTCGTCTTGGCGAGCTGCCCGTTCGGGATGACCACCAGGTTGTTGGAGAGCGCACGGACGGTCGTCTGCCGCCAGTTGATGTCCTCGACATAGCCCTCCTCCCCGCTGCTCAGCCGGATGTAGTCACCGGGCTGCACGGTCTTGGAGGCGAGGATGTGGATGCCCGCGAACAGATTGGCGAGGGTGTCCTGAAGGGCCAGTGCCACCGCCAGACCGCCGACACCGAGGGCGGTGAGCAGCGGGGCGATCGAGATGCCCAGCGTCTGCAGGCCCACCAGGAAGCCGATCGCCAGGACCAGGATCCGGGTGATGTTCATGAAGATGGTGGCCGACCCGGCGACGCCGGAACGGGACTGGGTGACCGAGCGCACCAGCCCCGCCACCACTCGGGCCGCCGACACGGTCGCGGCGAAGATCACCATCAGGGTCAGCGTCTGGTTGACGTTGTGCTGCACGGTCCGGGTCAGCGGCAGCGCCGCCGCCGCGGAGGCCGCGCCGCCCGCGATCGCCGCCCACGGCACGATCATGCGCAGCGCGTCCACGAGGACGTCGTCCCCGCGCCAGTTGGTGCGTTCGGCGTGCCGCCCCAGCCAGCGCAGCAGCATCCGGAGCAGGAACGCCGCGACGACGCCGGCGAAGAGGGCGATCCCCGCGTACACCAGATCGTCCATGGTGAGCGAGCGGGTCACCGCTCACCTCCGGTGAAACCAGCGGCCCACGGCCCTATGTGATGTCGTGTCATGTGTCACCTGCTCGAGTTCTACGGAATCCAGGCGTGCCGACCTCCCCCTGACCTGCGGTCGGCACGATCGCTCATCCTGCCGTATCCCGAGGGGCAGTTCGTACCACGCCCGGTCTCACAGGTCCGAGAACGAGCCATGCCGGCCCGCCCCCGAGGCGAAACGGGCGGCGCCTTCCAGACTTTCCGCCACGACGGCGGCCCCGTGCCGGAGTTCGCCGCGCAGTGCCGTCTCCTCGTCCAGCCCCTCCTGGCCGAGCACCGAGGCACGGTCGGCACGCAGACAGGCCTGGGGGAACCGGGCGAGGGCGGCGGCCAGTTCCTCGGCCTCGGCGCGGGCCCGCCCCACGGGCACGACGCGGTTGGCCAGTCCCATGGCGAGGGCCTCCTCGGCCGCCACCGGCCGCCCGGTGAGGATCAGGTCGAGCGCCCGGCTCGTGCCGATCAGACGGGGCAGCCGCACGGTGCCGCCGTCGATCAGCGGCACGCCCCAGCGGCGGCAGTACACCCCGAAGACGGCGTCCTCCTCGGCCACCCGGAGATCGCACCACAGCGCCAGCTCGAGACCGCCCGCCACGGCGTGTCCGGCGACGGCGGCGATCACCGGCTTGGACAGCCGCATCCGGGTGGGTCCCATCGGCCCGTCCCCGTCCTCGCCGACCCGGTTGCCGCGCTCCGTGCCCAGCGCCTTCAGATCGGCGCCCGAGCAGAACGTGCCGCCCTCGCCCCACAGCACCGCCACCGCGGCCCCGTCGTCCGCCTCGAACGCGCGGAAGGCGTCGGCCAGCGCGGCGGCGGTCGGGCCGTCCACCGCGTTGCGCACCTCGGGCCGGGACAGGACGACCGTGGTGACGGGTCCCCGGTGCTCGATCCGGACCGGCATGACAGTGCCCCTCTCGGCTGGTCGGACCCGGGACCCTACCCCGGCCCGGGGGTCAGATCACCTTCAGCCGCACCAGCGCGCCCAGCGTCAACGCGCCCGGCAGCAGCGGAAGCCACACCGTGATGACCCGGAAGACCAGCACCACCGCCGTGGCCGGCGCCGCCGCCGCGCCCACCGCGACCAGCGCCACGACCAGTGCCGTCTCCACCGAACCGAGCCCGCCCGGAGTGGGCACCAGTGCTACCGCGACGGTCGCCGCCAGATACGCCACCGCCATATGGGCGGGCGGCACGGACAGCCCGAACGCCAGCCCCACCAGCACCAGCACGGTCGCCTGCAACGCGGGGAAGGCCAGCGCGCCGCCCCACAGCGCGAGCGCCCGGGAGGGCAGGGCGTGGACCGACCGCGCCTCGCCCAACGCCGTCCGCAGGAACGAACGGACGGCCCGCCGCAGCGGCCGTACGGCCGTCAGCACACCCACCGCGACGACGGCCACCGCGCCGATCGCGAGCAGCAGCGGGCCGAACGCCCCCGCGGGCAGCAGCGGGCCGAACCGCAGGGCGTCCGGGAACGCCACGAGCAGGGCCGCCAGCAGCCCCACCCGGCCGACGGACTCCGCGAGGAGATACAGCGCCAGAGCCGCGGAGGAACGGGCCGGCGTCAACCCGCAGACCGTCATGAACCGCAGATTGACCGCACTCGCGCCCAGCCCCGTGGGCAGCATGTGGTTCGCCGCGCCCGCCGCGAACTGCGTGGCCAGCAGGCGCCGTCCGGGCAGCCGTTCGACGACCGCGCCCTGCCGGGTGAAGGCGGCCGCCACCCAGGTCAGACAGGTGACACCGGCCGCGGTCAGCAGCCACGGCCGACGGGCGGTCGGCAGCAGGGCGAAGCCCTCGGCCAGCACCGCCCGGTGCCGTACGGCGATGACGGTGACGAGTAACAGGGGCAGCACACACAGGATCCGGCGGACCGTCAGCGTCACGTTACGACCGGGGAGCGGTTCCTGGAGAGGGGCCGCTCCCTGCTTGACCTCAATCATGGTCGAGGTTCTACCTTCACGTTCATGAGCATGGAGACCACAGCGTGGACACAGCTGCGCAGCGTGATGTACGCAGAGGACGAGCACCGCCCCGTGACCAGGGAGACCCTGCGCCGGATCGGCGCCTTCGCCCGCCCGCACCGCCGTAAACTCGTCCTCTTCGTGCTGCTCGGCACGGCGACCGCGGCCCTCGCCGTCGCCACCCCTGTGCTGGCCGGACGCGTCGTGGACACCATCGTGTCCGCCGGTGACGAGGGCACGGTCGTCCGTCTGGCCCTGCTCATCGCGCTGATCGCGATCGTCGAGGCGGCCCTGGGCATCCTCGGAAGGCGACTGTCGGCCGCCCTCGGCGAGGAACTCATCCTCGACCTGCGCACAGCGGTGTTCGACCACGTCCAACGTATGCCCGTCGCCTTCTTCACACGCACCCGTACGGGAGCGCTGGTCTCCCGTCTCAACAACGACGTCATCGGCGCCCAGCGGGCCTTCAGTAACACCCTGTCGACCGTGGTCGGCAATCTGGTCACCCTGCTCCTCACCCTCGCCGTGATGCTCACCCTGTCCTGGCAGATCACCCTGCTCGCCCTGGTGCTGCTGCCGGTCTTCGTGATCCCCGCCCGCCGCATGGGACGCCGCATGGCCGGTATGCAGCGTGAGGCCGCCGCCCTGAACGCGGCCATGGGCACCCGGATGACCGAGCGGTTCTCCGCGCCCGGCGCCACCCTGGTGAAGCTGTTCGGCCGCCCCGAGGAGGAGTCGGAGGAGTTCGCGGTGCGCGCCCGCCGGGTGCGGGACATCGGCGTGCGTACGGCCACGGCGCAGACCGTGTTCATCACCGCGCTGACCCTCGTCTCCGCCCTCGCGCTGGCCCTGGTCTACGGCCTCGGCGGGCGGCTCGCCCTCAGCGGCGTCCTCGAACCCGGCGCGGTCGTCGCGCTGGCACTGCTGCTCACCCGGCTGTACGCGCCGCTGACCTCGCTGGCCGGGGCGCGGGTCGAGGTGATGAGCGCGCTGGTCAGTTTCGAGCGGGTCTTCGAGGTCCTGGACCTCGAGCCGCTCATCCGGGAGAAGCCGGACGCCCGCGACCTGCCGGAGGGACCGGTCTCCGTGGAGTTCGACGACGTCCGCTTCGGCTACCCGGCTGCTGACAAGGTCTCCCTGGCCTCACTGGAGGAGGTCGCGGCTCTCGACTCGCGCGGCGGCGAAGAGGTGCTGCACGGCATTTCGTTCCGGGCCGAGCCCGGGCAGACCGTCGCGCTCGTCGGCTCCTCCGGGGCGGGGAAGTCGACGATCGCGGCGCTGCTGCCGCGGCTGTACGACGTCGACGGGGGTGCCGTACGCGTGGGCGGCGTCGATGTGCGGGAGCTGACCGCTCGGTCGTTGCGCGCCACGCTCGGGATGGTCACCCAGGACGGGCATCTCTTCCATGACACGGTGCGGGCCAATCTGCTGCTGGCCCGGCCGGATGCGAGCGATGCCGACCTGTGGCATGCGCTGGGGCGGGCGCGGCTCGACACGCTTGTACGGGCGTTGCCCGATGGGCTGGACACCGTGGTGGGGGAGCGGGGCTACCGGCTCTCCGGGGGCGAGCGCCAGCGTATGACGATCGCCCGGCTGCTGCTGGCCCGGCAGCGGGTCGTCATTCTTGACGAGGCCACCGCTCATCTGGACAACACCTCGGAGGCCGCCGTTCAGGAGGCACTCGGCGAGGCGTTGGAGGGCCGGACGGCGGTGGTGATCGCGCATCGGCTGTCCACCGTGCGGGCGGCGGATCTGATCCTGGTGGTCGAGGCGGGGCGGATTGTGGAGCGGGGGACGCATGAGCAGCTGCTGGCGGCGGGGGGTCGGTATGCCGAGCTGCACCGTACGCAGTTCGCCGCCGGCGGGGAGGGTGGGCCGGGGGCGGACGCCGAGCCGGCGGTGGCGTAGGGGGCTGCCGCGTTGGTGCGGGCCGGGGGGTGTTCGCGCAGCCCGGCGCTTGCGGGGTGCCGTCGCGCCCACCCGTGCCGCCCCAGCGGCACGACTGCCCGCGGAGGGCGGCACGTGACTGCACGCGGGGGCGCGTCGGCGGGGTGCCGTCGCGTCGGGTCCGGCGGCTCCCGGGCGGGGAGCCGCCGGGCGTGTTACGTGTCCTGGTTGGTGGGCCTGGTTCGGGGGCGGCGCTTGGGGGTGCCGCGGCCTCGGGGGCCCTTGGTGGCGTGTTTGTTGAGTTCGATGGCTAGTGGGGATGCGGTCAATACCGAGGAGTATGTGCCTACGAGCATGCCGATCAGCAGGGCGAGGGCGAAGTCGGTGAGTGACTCGCCGCCGAGCAGGGCCAGCGCGGCCAGGATGAAGATCACACCCATACCGGTGTTGACCGTACGAGGCACCGTCTGGAGGACCGCCAGGTTCGTCACCTGGTCCAGCGGTGCCTTGCTGTCCTTGCGCCACAGCTCGCGGATCCGGTCGAACACCACCACCGAGTCGTTCACCGAGTAACCGATCACGGTGAGCAGCGCGGCCAGGAACACACCGTCGATCGGCTTGCCCAGCCAGGCGAAGATGCCGGTCAGGATCACCACGTCGTGCGCGAGCGCCGCGACCGCGCCCGCGCCGAACATCCAGCGGAACCGCACGGCGAGGTACAGCAGTTGGGCGGCGAGCGCCAGACCGAGGGCGATCAGCGCGTTGCGCCGCAGCTCCTCGCCGAGGCTCGGGCCGATCAGCTCGTCACGGACCTTCTCCGCGCCGCCGCCGACCTCCTCGATGGCGTCGGCCACCTCGGCGGCCTCCGCGTTGGTCAGCTCCTCGGTGCGGACCGTCAGCTGGTTGTCGCCGGAGGACTGCACCACCGCCTGCGGGAAGCCGGCGTCGGCCAGCGCCTCCCGGGCCCGGTCGGGGTCGACGGGATTACTGGTGGAGTACTCGATCAGCCGGCCGCCGGTGAACTCCACACCGAAGTTCAGCCCGCGCACCGCGATGCCCGCGCCGGTGAGGACGAGCACGACGGCGGACACCGCCAGCCAGCGGAGCGGACGCCGCATCAGCTGCGGATTGCGCCGGGTGAGGTACGTGCGGACCCGCCCGATCGAGGCCAGCCCCGTCAGCTCCGGCCGGCGGTGCACCCAGCGGCGGGCCACCGCGAACTCGGCCAGCACCCGGGTGATCACCAGGGCGCTGATCATGGACGCGATGACACCGATGGCCAGCGTGACACCGAAGCCCTTCACCGGTCCCGACGCCAGCAGGAACAGCAGCACCGCCGCGATCAGCGTGGTGACATTGGAGTCCGCGATGGCGCTGAACGCGCCCTTGAAGCCGGCGGTCAGGGCCGAGCGGCTGCTGGGCCGCCGGTTGCGTTTGCCGTACTCCTCACGGGCCCGTTCGAAGACCAGCACGTTGGCGTCCACCGCCATACCGATGGCCAGGACGAAACCGGCGAGTCCGGGCAGGGTCAGCGTCGCCCCAAGGGCGGCGAGAGCGGCGTAGGAGATAAGGCCGTAGCAGAGCAGGGCCAGGGTGGCCAGGACGCCCATCAGCCGGTAGACGACGATGATGAAGACCGCGGTCAGCGCGGTACCGACGACGGCCGCCCAGGCACTCGCCTTGATGGCCTCGGCGCCCAGCGTCGGGCCCACGGTCCGCTGCTCCACCGTCTCGACCGGCACCGGGAGTGCGCCGCCCTTGATCAGCAGGGCGAGTTCCTTGGCCTCCTCGCTGCTGAACGAACCGGTGATCTGGGTGGAGCCGCCGGTGATGCCCGCGCCGCAGGAGACGGACGGGTCGACCTGGGGAGCGGAGATGATCTTGTTGTCCAGCACGATCGCGACCCGGCGCCTCGGGTCGCCCGGCGGGTTGCAGGCGGCCTCACCGGTCAGCCGGGCCCAGGCCTTGTCGTCCTCGAAGTCCACCGTGACATGCCAGCCCGCGCCGCCCTGCTGGTCGAAGCGCGCCTCGGCGTCCTTCACGTCCTGGCCGGTGAGCGCGGCGTCGCCCAGCCGGAGCCGCTCTCCGGCCTCGTCGGGCAGGATCCGTTCGCCCTTCTTCTGCGGCTTGTCGGTCGCGGAGGCGATGCCGAGCACCGGGTGGACGGAGAGCTGAGCGGTACGGCCCAGGACGTCGGCCGCCTGACGCGGGTCCTGCAGGCCGGGCAGTTCGACGATGATCCGGTTCTCACCGGAACGGACGATGCTCGGTTCGGCCACCCCGAGCGCGTCGACACGGCCGCGCAGGACCTCCAGGGTGCGGTCGGTGGCCTCCGTGTCGGCCTCGACGGTCTCGGTGGAACGGGTCTCCAGGACGATCTGGGTGCCGCCCCGGAGGTCCAGTCCCAGACGGACCGGAACGGTGACGGCGACGAACACGGATGCGACGATCACGGCGAGCGCGAACAACGCCCTGAGGCGGGCGGGACGATTCACAGATGCCTCCAGCAGGCACGCGGAGAAGAGGAAGAGGGAATCTCAGGTGCTGGAGGGCGGGGGAGGGGCGCGTCCCGGATCCGACGGCATGTGCGCGGCCGGGGGCTGCGCATGCCCGGCCACCGGTGCCGGACGCACCGGCCGCGGCGGGACGGGCGGCGTGTACGCCTCGGTGAAGAGCACATGCCCGGCGGACATCGACCGCTCCCCGACGTCCCGCTCCGGCCGGGTGAGCACGGTGCGGGCACCGACGTAGGCGTCGTCGCTGTACGGACGGGTGTCGAAGGAGTACGACGCGGGCGCCGGCTCGGGGGAGGTCGCGGGGGCGGACACGGCGCCGGACTCGAACGCGGCACCGCCGGTGACCCCGAGGGTCAGCAGTATGGCCGCGAAGGCGGCGAGGGCCGACGCGGCACGGCGGAACGGAAGGCGGGCGGAGCGTCCCCGCGGGGCGGCGGTCAAGGTTCGACGAGCCCGGCGCGAATGGCGTAGCGGGTCAGCTCCAGACGGTCCCGCAGCCCCAGCTTGTGCAGCAGGTTCTCGCGGTGCCGCTGCACCGTCTTGACGCTGATGACCAGCAGCTCGGCGATCTCCTTCGACGAGTGCCCCTCGGCGACGAGCTTCAGCACCTCCTCCTCGCGCGGCGTCAGCAGCTGCTCCGGCGCCTCCTCCCCGTGCCGGACCCGGTCGAGGTAGTTGCGGATCAGCGCCGTCACCGCACCCGGGTACAGGAACGGCTCGTCCCGCATCGCGGCCCGGCAGGCGGCGACCAGGTCCCGGTCGGCGACGGACTTCAGCACATAGCCGCCGGCCCCCGACTTCAGCGCCTGGAACAGATACTGCTCGTTGTCGTGCATCGTCAGCATCAGGATGCGCAGCCCCGGCTTCAGCGCCGTCAGCTCACGCGCGGCCTGCAGACCGGTCAGCCGCGGCATGGCGATGTCCAGCACCGCCAGGTCGATGTCATGGGTCCGGGCCATGGCGATCGCCTCCGCACCGTCACCCGCCTCGGCCACCACCTCCAGGTCCGGCTCCCGGTCGAGGATGAGCCGGACGCCGCGCCGCACCAGAGCGTGGTCGTCGGCGAGCAGAATCCGGATCTTCGACTGCGTCGGGTGGCCGGGCCGGTGTTCCTGAGGGGTCATGACTGCTTCCTGACGGCGGGCACGGTGAGCCGGATACGCGTCCCGCGCGCTGTCGCGGAGTTCCCGTCCGGGCTCGATAGATCCAGCATGGCCCCGATCAGCAGCGCACGTTCCCGCATGCCCCGAAGTCCGGCGCCCTCGTGCGCGGCGCCGATGCCGCGCCCGTCGTCAATCACCTCCAGGACGACGCCGGAGTCGACCGCGCGCAGGCTCACCTCCACGGACCGCGCCTCGGCGTGCCGGGCGGCATTGGTCAGACTCTCCTGCGCCACACGGTAGATCACCAGCTCCGTCTCAGGGTCGAGCCCCGGCAGATCCGCGTCGAAACGGCGCACCACCCGCAGCCCGGTGTGCGTGGCGAACTCGGTGGCGAGCGATGTCACCGCGCTGACCAGCCCGAGATCGTCCAGGACGCCCGGGCGCAGCCGGCGCACCAGCCGGCGGACCTCGTCGAGGCTCTCCCGGGTGATCTCCTGGGCCTGCTGGAGCTCACCGCGCAGCGGCTCGGACGCCTCGTCCGAGGCCCGCTTCAGGGCCAGCAGCACGGCGGTCATGCTCTGCCCCACCTCGTCGTGCAACTCCTGGGCGATACGGCGCCGCTCGCCCTCCTGGGCGAGGATGGCGCGGGCACTGCTCGCGACGCGTTCCCTCTCCAGCCGCTCCAGCATGGAGTTGAAGGCGCTGACCAGCTCGGCGACCTCGCCCCCGCCCCGTACCGGCAGCCGCTGACCGGGGCGCAGCAGGTCCACCGTCGTCATCAGCCGGGTGACGCGGTCCAGCGGGGCCAGCCCGATACGCAGCAGCGCGGCGTTGGCGACGAGCATGACGGCGAGCCCGCCCACCAGGATCACCGCCTCGGTCAGCAGCACCGGAACGGACACGGTGACGGGAGCCCACAACAGCAGCGCGGTGGCACTTCCCAGCACCACCGCGTTCAGCCCGAAGATCCGCCAGTACAGGGACACGGAGGTCACGCCTTCCTCTTTCTCGTCTGCCTCTACTGTCGGTCACCGTGCCTCGTCGTGCGGCCGCGGCCCATGGTCCCGGCGGACAGCGGCCAGCGTGCACGGCCCGCACGGCGGGTGTCGATGGGCCCCGCACCCCATTTCCGGTCCTCCGTCGGACCCATCCGTACGGGGTGGGTCCTGGGACCCCGCACAGATGGGTACCGCGCCCGATGGGCGCGACGCACGAAACGGGCGATGGTGAGGACATCACCCGTACGCCTTCGAGGAGGACCACGTGTCGCTCGACCTGCCCCGCACCGAACCGCGCACCGCACTCCCGGCCGCGGCCGAGGTCCGTCAGCGGCTCGAACACGCCCGCACGACCCGGCTGGCACAGCTCAAGGCGCTCGACGAAACCGGGCAGAGCCCCGGCGACCACCTGATGTCCAACCAGATCGACGCGATCAAGCGCACCCTCACGGAGATCGACGAGGCCTTCGCCCGGGTCGACGACGGCACCTACGGCACCTGCCAGGGCTGCTCCAAGGCCGTCCCGCCGGAGCGGCTGGAGATCCTCCCGCACACGCGCTACTGCGTCGCCTGCCAGCGCCGCGCGGCCTGACGCCCGCCACGACCGTCCTTCTCTCCCGCTCTGCCCGAGGGGTGCAGTGGTGACCCACCAGACCATCGGCGAGCGCGACGCGGCCCTCACCCCCGAGGACCTCGCCGCGCTGCGCGAGAACCTGCACGAGCAGCGGCAGTTCCGCCAGGAGCAGCTGCGGCAGTTCGCCTCCACCAACCGTGCCGACGACGGGCGCCGGCAGGCGGACGCCGCCCAGATCGAGGTCGGCGTCAAGCTCGCCGCCTCCGCCCGGATGGTGCTCGCCGACGTCGAGGCGGCACTCGCCCGGATGGAGTCCGGGGAGTACGGCACCTGTCATCTGTGCCGCCGCCCGGTCGAACGCCACCGCCTGCTGATCGTCCCCCAGGCCCGCTACTGCGGGCGCTGTCAGCAGGTCAGGGAGGCCGGCCGGTGACCGTGATCCGGCGCCCCCGGCCGGCTCCCGTACGTCACCGGCACTGGCCGCTGTGCCGGCGCTGCTCGGGTATCGCTCTCGACCTGGGCAGCGCCCGCACACGCGCGTGGATCGCCGGCCGGGGCATGGTCCTCGACGTGCCCACCGTGACCTTCCCGGGCACCGGGGCCGTGCACCCCATCCAGCGCGGGACCATCGTCGACACCCCCGGCACGGCCCGCATGCTGGAACGGCTCCTCGGGCACCGGATGCCGAGGATCGGCCGGCCGCTGGTCGTCGTGACGGCACCGGTGCTGGACGGGCTCGCCTTCCGCACCGAGGCCCGCACCGCCGTGGAGGTCCTCAATCCGCGTGCTGTGCTGACCGTCCCGGGGGCCCGGGCTGTGGCGCTGGCCGCGGGCGCCGACCACATCCGGCCGCTGCTCGTCGTGGACCTCGGCGCCCACCTCACCGAGGTGGTACTGCTCGCCGACGGCGCGGTGACCGACGCCCGCCGTGCCGCGCTGGGCACCGCGGACCTGACCGACGGCACGGAGCCCGAGCTCATCACCGAGGCGGTGACCGGGATGGTGACGGCGATGCTGCGGCGGGACCGCACCGCGCTGACCCGCACCGCCCTGCGCCGCGGCGTCCTGCTGGCCGGCGGCGGCGCGCTGCGCCCCGACATCACCCGCGACCTTCCGGACCGCCTCGGCTGCCCGGTCCAGCCGGTGCCGTCCCCGCACACCGCCGCCGTGCGGGGCGCCGCCGGCCTGCTCGCCGCGGCGCACCACCACCCCTCCGTCACCGGAAGCATCTGATTCACCCCCGGCTGCCTGCGACCCCGGACGAAGGAGACACGACGTCGATTCAGAGCAACGGCAACGGGAGCTGGCCGACGGTGTCGTGCAGTTCCGGCTGACCGAGGGGCGGGCCGCGGAGTGTTCCGCGCCGCAGCTCGCCGCATGCCATGTCACAGATGCTCGCGGAACCATTCGGCGGCCAGGTCCGCCACCTGCTCCAGCGCGCCCGGCTCGGGGAAGAGATGGGTCGCGCCGGGGACGACATGGATGCGGTGCGGGGCGGCCGTCAGCTGCTCGGCGGCCCGGCGGTTGAGTTCGAGGACCGTCGTGTCGTTGCCGCCCACGATGAGCAGTACCGGGCACGAGACCAGGGCCAGCGCGTCCCCCGCCAGGTCGGGGCGTCCGCCCCGCGACACGACCGCCGACACCCTCTGGGGACGCTCGGCCGCCGCCACCAGGGCGGCCGCGGCTCCCGTGCTGGCGCCGAACAGACCGACCGGCAGGTCCACGGTGTCCGGGCGCTGTTCCAGCCAGTCGATGGCGTGCGCCAGCCGCCGAGCCAGCAGACCGATGTCGAAACGGTGTTGGCCGGTCGCCGCGTCCTCGATCTCCTCCTGCTCGGTCAGCAGGTCCAGGAGAAGCGTGCCGAACCCGGCCAGTTGCAGCGCGGTGGCGACGGCCTGGTTGCGGGGGCTGTGCCGGGAGCTGCCGCTGCCGTGAGCGAACAGCACCATCCCGCGCGCCCCGACGGGAATCTCGAGGTCACCGGCCAGGGCGGCGCCACCCGAGGGAACCGTCACGGATTCCGAGACCATGTCAGGTCACCTCCTCAGCGGGTGTCCTCGGCCGCCCGGGCGACGGGCAGCAGACTGCCGATGTCCTTGGGCAGCGCGGCGGCCACCTTCTCCGTCAGCTCCGGGGTGAGCGCGGCGTCGAGCACTTCCAGTACGGCGGCGGCCTCCCGCAGGGCCGCGTCCTCGTCCGTCTCCGCACGGCCGGCGATCCGGCCGGCGAACGTGGTCAGGCCGAAGCGCTCACCCGAGGTGGCCCTCGGCCCCTCGGCGGCGGAGTCCGTTGCCTGTCGCATAGGGGCGGCCAGGGGCGGGGGAAGCTGGGCGGCCACGTGGTCGGTCAGCCCGGACGGCAGCCGTTCGGCCAGCGTCGTCAGCACCGCGCGGGTCGCCATTTCGGCCGATCCCCGGTCCGGCAGCCCTGCCAGGGCCTGCACTTTTCCGATGATCTGATCGTGCTGCATGAGGCGGGTGTCCTTCCTCATGGTGCGCTGGTCCGCGATGGTCGGTCGCCGGGTACCCCCGAACGTGCCCGGACCAACGGACGCCCGTTTGCCCTCGTCGCCGAGGGCTACCCGGTCCCCTGCGAACGCGGACGAGGAGGTGTACGGCGTGCGAGACGAACGTACCCACCGGGCCGGGAAACCGGTCTCCCGGGCCCGTTCCGGAACGTTCGGCCGCCGGTACCCCCGGAGCGGCACCGAACCGGTCACCGCGCGGAGCCCGCTGCGGCTGCGCCGGCTGCTCGCGGGGCTCTTCCTGCCGTTGTTCCTCGCGGGCTGCGCCCTGTTCGCCGTGTGGGCCGCGGACTCCGGCCCCGACGACAGCCCGGGCCGCGGGCCGCTGGTGCTCCTCGCCGTGGTCTGCGGCGTGCTCGCGCTGACGGCGCTGTTGGACCTGCTCGTCGTGCTGCGCCGTCTGCGACGGGAGCGGGGCATCGCCCGCTGACCGCCGGCTCACGAGGCGGATCAGCGGTCCGCGGCTGCACCCTCATCTTCGAGCCGGGCCGTGCTCTGCCGGACCACCAACTGGGTCGCCAGTTCTATGCGCTGCGCCGCCGTCCCGGGATCGTCCGGGCGGAGCAGCATGCGGGCCGCTTCCTCGGCCATGTGACGCAGGGGCTGGTGGACCATGGTGAGGGGCGGGCTGGACCACTGGCCCGGCGGGACGTCGTCGTAGCCGACCACCGACAGGTCCTCGGGGACGCGCAGCCCCTTGACCCGGGCCGCCTCCAGCACGCCGAGCGCCTGGAGGTCGCTCCCCGCGAAGACGGCCGTCGGCCGCTCGGGACCCTCCAGGAGTTCCATGGCGTGTGCGAAGCCCCTCTGCACCTTCGGGCCGGTGATGATCGCGACCCGCCGGTCGCCGAGGCCGGTGAGATGGCGGGTGGCGGCCAGGCCCCCGGCCCAGTTCGCCGAGCCGACGGAGGGCACGTCGGGGTCGGCGTCGCCCGCCGGGTCGATGACGGCGAACGGGATGGCCGCGGCCCTGAGCCGGCGCTTGATGTCTCCCGGGAGTGAGGAGCAGACCAGCACGACGCCCAGCGGCCTGCGCCGCAGCAGGCCCGGCAGCCACTCGGGTGCGGGTGTGTGCCGGGTGCCGCTCTCGGTGAGCACCACCGTCGCGCGGTTCTCCTTGGCGACGTTCTCCACGCCCCGGATCAGTTCCATCGCCCAGATGCTCTCCAGCTCGTGGAACACGATGTCGATGAGCGGGGAGCGGGACGACGGCTGGGCGCGCCTGCGGTACCCGTGGACGTCCAGCAGGCGTACCACCTTGGCGCGGGTGGCTCGGGAGACATCCGTTCGGCCGTTGAGCACCTTCGAAACTGTCGGCATCGAAACGCCGGCCTCTTTCGCCACCCTGGCCAGGGTGACTCTGCCGCCACCCGTCTCGTCCTCATCGTGCATACACGCAGGACACGGTCCCGCGCGCGATAACAGTTTGGGTGAGTAATGTTCGACCGTTGACCGAAACTCCTGTCTGACCTACTGTCCCACGGCATGGCTTTCGGTGAGGTCTCCGAAACTTTCGAAGGGCGAACGATGACGACACGTGCGCGCTTGCCAGACTGGTCGTCTGCGCTGCGACGCTCGCCCTGGCACTGATCCTCTCGGCCTGCGGTGACGGGAACGGCGGGGCGTTCGAGACGGTCCTCATCCTGACCCAGGGCGGCCCCGGCACCGACACCACCATCAGCGCCTACTACATGTACGACAAGGCGTTCAAGAGCTTCGACTACGGCACCGGCTCCGCGATCGCCCTGGTCCTCGTCGTCGCGGCCACGATCATCTCGCTGATCGTCGTCCGGGCTTCCGGCTACGACAAGATGCGCAGCTCCATGGAGGGTGTGTCATGAGGCGCCGACCGAACTACGTGGCCGGCGCCGGATCGCTCATCTGGCTCTTCCTGGTCGGCCTGCCGCTGTACGTGCTGCTCGCCGCGACCCTGCGCACCCGCCAGGACTACGCCGACAACGGCCCCATCTCCCCCCCCGGACAGCCTCACGCTCGACAACTACACCGGTGCCTTCGACTCGGGCTTCGGCCAGTACTTCCTCAACACCCTTGTCGTCACCGCCTGCGTGATCGGCATCGTGCTGCTGCTGGTACCGCCGCTCGCCTACGCGATCGTCCGCAGCCGCGGCCGTGCCACGTCGGCGATCTTCCGGCTGTTCCTCCTCGGACTCACCATCCCCGCCCAGGCCGTCATCGTGCCGATGTTCTACCTGATCAGCGAAGCCGGGCTGTACGACAACCTGCTCGGCGTCATCCTGCCCACGGCCGCGTTCTGTCTGCCCATGTCGGCGCTGATCCTCAGCGGCGCGATGCGTGACATCGCGCCGGAACTGTATGAGGCCATGGCCATCGACGGAGCGAGCCCGCGGCGCATGTTCTTCCAACTCGTCCTGCCGCTGTCCCGGGGCGGACTGTCCACCATCGTGGTCTTCTCCGCGCTCCAGGCATGGAACGGCTTCCTGTTCCCGCTCGCCCTGACCCAGTCCGACTCCAGCAAGGTCGTCACCCTGGGTCTGTACAACTTCCAGACCGAACACGGCATCGACATCCCCGGTCTGCTGGGAGCCGTGGTGCTCTCCATGGTGCCCATCCTGCTCGTCTACCTGTTCGCCCGTCGCGCCCTGGTCCAGGGTCTGATGGGTGTCGGAGGAAAGTGACTGCCGACGTGGCCGTAGAGACCACCCCCGAAATCCCCCTCTGGAACGACCCCGACCGCCCCGTCGCCGACCGGGTCGACGCACTGATCGCCGCCATGACGCTGGACGAGAAGATCGCCCAGCTGTACGGCGTGTGGGTCGGCGCGTCCGCCAACGGCGCCGAAGTGGCCCCCCACCAGCACGACATGGAGGAGACCGTCGACCTCGACGCGCTGCTCCCCAGCGGACTGGGCCAGCTCACCCGCCCCTTCGGCACCGCACCTGTCGACCCGGCACTCGGCGCGCTCTCCCTGCTGCGCACCCAGTCCCGCATCACCGGCGCGGGCCGCTTCGGCATCCCCGCCGTCGCCCACGAGGAGTGCCTTGCCGGCTTCGCCGCCTGGGGCGCCACCGCCTACCCCGTCCCGCTGTCCTGGGGCGCCACCTTCGACCCGGACGTGGTGCGGCGCATGGCCGCGGCCATCGGCCGCGACATGCGGTCCGTCGGCGTCCACCAGGGACTCGCGCCCGTGCTCGACGTGGTACGCGATGCCCGCTGGGGCCGGGTCGAGGAGACCATCGGCGAGGACCCCTACCTCGTCGGCACCATCGCCACCGCGTACGTGCAGGGCCTCGAATCCGCCGGAATCGTCGCCACCCTCAAGCACTTCGCCGGCTACTCCGCCTCCCGCGCCGGACGCAATTGCGCCCCCGCGCCCATGGGCGCCCGCGAACGGGCCGACGTCCTGCTGCCGCCCTTCGAGATGGCGATCCGCGAGGGCGGCGCCCGCTCGGTGATGCACTCCTACACCGACACCGACGGCGTCCCCGCCGCGGCCGACGACAGCCTGCTGACCGGGCTGCTCCGCGACACCTGGGGCTTCCAAGGCACCGTCGTCGCCGACTACTTCGGCATCGCCTTCCTCAAGACCCTGCACGGCATCGCCGGCGACTGGGCGGACGCCGCGGGCGCCGCGCTCAAGGCCGGTGTCGACGTCGAACTGCCCACCGTCAAGACGTACGGCGCACCGCTCGCCGAGGCCGTCGCCGCGGGCCGGGTCCCGGAGTCGCTCATCGACCGCGCCCTGCGCCGCGTCCTCACCCAGAAGGCGGAGCTGGGCCTGCTCGACCGCGACTGGAGCCCGGTGCCGCCCGCGCTCGACGGCGCGGACCTGGACGACCCCGACGCCCTGCGCGGCACGATCGACCTGGACAGCCCCGAGAACCGCGAACTGGCCGGCGAGATCGCCGAGAAGGCGATCGTCCTGCTCACCAACGACGGCACCCTGCCGCTCGCCCCGCCCCGCCGCATCGCCCTGGTCGGCCCCAACGCGGCCGAGGCCACCGCCGTACTCGGCTGCTACTCCTTGCCCCAGCACGTGGGCGTGCAGCACCCGGACGTCCCGCTCGGCATCGACCTGCCCACCCTGCGGGACACCCTGGCCGCCGAGTTCCCCGACGCGCACATCACCGTCGTCCGCGGCACCGGCGTGGACGACGGGGACCTCGCCGGCCTCGACGAGGCCGTGGACGCGGCCCGGGAGGCGGACATCGTCGTCGCCGTCCTCGGCGACCGCGCGGGCCTGTTCGGCCGCGGCACCAGCGGCGAGGGCTGCGACGCGGAGTCCCTCGCGCTGCCCGGCGCCCAGCAGCAGTTGCTGGACGCGCTGCTCGACTCCGGCACGCCGGTGGTGACCGTGCTGCTCGCCGGCCGCCCCTACGCCCTCGGCCGCGCCACCGCCGAGTCCGCGGCGATCGTGCAGTCCTTCTTCCCCGGAGTCGCGGGCACCCGGGCGATCGCCGGTGTGCTCAGCGGACGTACGGCCCCCTCCGGCCGGCTCCCGGTCAGCGTGCCGCGCGGCCCCGGCTCCCAGCCGACCACCTACCTCGGTGCACGGCTCGCCCAGGTCAGCGAGGTGTCCAACGTCGACCCGACCCCGGCGTTCGGCTTCGGCCACGGCCTCACGTACACGACGTTCGCCTGGAGCGACCTCGCCGTGGACGCGCACGAGGCCCCGACGGACGGCGAGTTCACCCTCGCCCTCACCGTCCGCAACACCGGCGACCGCTCCGGCACGGAGGTCGTCCAGCTCTATCTGCACGACCCGGTCGCCTCCGTCGTCCAGCCGGTGCAGCGCCTCGTCGGCTACACCCGGGTCCTGCTGGAGCCGGGGCAGGCCCGACGGATCCGCGTCACGGTCCCGGCCGACGTCGCGTCCTTCACCGGCCGCGACGGCCGCCGGGTCGTGGAACCCGGGGCCCTGGAACTGCGCCTGGCCGCGTCGAGCACCGACACCCGCCTGGCGGCGAGGGTCACCCTCACGGGCCCGGAACGCCAGGTCAACCACACCCGCCACTTCCACGCAACGCTCACCCAGGAGCCTCTGACGCAGGCCTGACCCGGGTCCCCAGACACAGTCCCCGCCCGGCGCCTGCGGGGCGGGGACTGTGTCTGGGGCAGCCTCGAGCGAAGTCCGGGTCAAGCGATCCTCCTGGCACCCCCGCTTCAGAAAACTCCGTCGAGCAACGCGCGGCCGTCGCCTACCCTGACGGCATGGGCCATGGGAAGAGCTCCTACGTCTGCCTGCCGTGCCGGGCTTCGTACAAGCAGCCGTACGACAGGGAACGGCCGCACCGGGTCTGCCCCCGTTGCGCGGAACCTCTGATCCACGTGGGGTCGGCCTTCGGGGCGCCCCCGCGCCGGGACACCGCCGCCTGGCGCACGCTGTCCGTTCTCCTCCACGCCGGTGTCCACTTCCACAAGAGCTGCTGCGGCGGGCCCGGATACCGTCCGCGCACCCTGAGGGAGGTCCGCGAGCGCATGACGTACGCCCGCCGCACGGGCGAGCCCTTCGCGAGGGCTCTGACACGCCCGGAACTGCCATGAGGGACACGGCACTTGATCACCTGCGAGCCCGCTGATGGAGTGGCCGGCATGACTGAGCTCGGACCCGTCGCCTGGCCGCCCGCCCCGATCAGGACCGAGCGGCTTGTACTCCGTGAGCCCGAGCCCGGCGACCGTGCGGCCTTCATCGAGCTGCTGGCGTCGCCGGACGTGCACACCTACCTCGGCGGCGCCCGCCCGCGCAGCGAGCTCGAGCGCGAGATGCCCGAAGTGCCCGAGAGATGGCCCGGGAGTTTCGTCGTCGCTCTCGACGGGGCGATGATCGGCCAGATCCTGCTCAGGAGAGCCCCACAGGACCGCCGCCCGGCCGCCGCGGGGAAGATCGACCTCGGCTACCTGTTCCTGCCGCGGGCGTGGGGATCCGGGTACGCCGCCGAGGCGTGCGCGGCGGCACTGGACTGGCTCGACGACGTCCTTCCGGGGGAGCCGGTGGTGCTCGCCACCCAGACCGCCAACGTCCGCTCGATGCGCCTCGCGGCCAAGCTGGGGTTTACGGAGGTCGAGCGGTTCCACGCGTGGGACGCCGAGCAGTGGCTCGGCCTGCGGCCCCCTGGTCACGCGCACGGAGGCGCTGGGTGTCGCCCTGCATGAGGAGACGGCGCTGGACGTGCTCCTGGAGAGCCTCGGGCGAGGTCAGACGCCGAGCCCGCCCGCGGCGAGCAGGTCGGAGATGTCGCTCACCAGTCTCCTGCCCAGGCCTTCGGCGGTGCCGAGTCGTGCCTCGAAGTCCCGGAGGTCCCGGAAGATCTCGGCGTACGCCTGCTGCTCCCGCAGAGGGAGGTGGAGCACCTGCAGGCGCCGGATGTCGACCCGTGACGAGCTGGAGGCGTGGGTACCCGCCTGCCGCCCGTTGGAGGGCGCGCGCAGACAGCCGGCGAGGAAATGCGCGTCGAGTTTGGCCGAGTCGACCCGCAGGGCGTACAGCTGCGGTCCCAGGGCCGTCGGGGTGGGAGACGCTGGCCCGCACCGTGAGTCCCGCGCTCGCCCAGTACACGGACACCGGCCGACGCGATCTGCTGGTCGCGGTCGACAGCCCCTGCCGCACCGCGCGCCGCCCGTGTATGTCTTCCACGGGATGGTAGCCGCTGCAGCCGTACGCCTCTGGCTCCGCTCATGACTCGCCGGACAGGTTATGGTCCGAGGTGAGCCGCGGGCGCGGCGGTGGTTCGCTCCGTTCGTCCCAGGCGCGGCGCTCGGCGTCTTCGAGCCAGTTCAGGTACCACTGCGCGAATGTAGCGGGTTCCGTGGTGCCGCGTCGTCCGACCGGCACCACGCCCTCGCCGACCGTCCGTACGTCCTCCCATATGGTGCCGCGATGGGGGCCGGTGACCACCAGGAGCGAGTAGTACGCGCAGCCCTGGGAGCTGATGCAGAGGGTGCCCTCGGTCAGTGCGTCGTACAGCTCCTCGTGGCGGGCCACCCAGGGGGTGTGCGCGGCAGCGAAGGCATCGTCGTCCGGGTAGTCGGCCCGCTGGGGCTCCGCGCACTCGTGTTGGTCGAGCTCAGCCGTGAGCCCGGGGTGGAAGGGCAGCGCGCAGCGGCCGGTGGCCGACAGGACGCCGGGCGCGGACGGCTTCATCGGGAAGAGGCCGTAGTCCGGGCCCGCGCCACCGGCCCCCACCTGAAGGAGGAACGTGCGGTACTCCTCCGGCAGTTCGGTCCCGAACCGCCGCTCAACCGCTCGCAGCTGTTCCCCGTTCAGGACGGGATGCAGTTGGAATTTATGGCCGTGGTCGTGGAAGTCGGCCCCGAACACCACCCTCCAGTGCGGCGCATTCCGCAGCGCGAGAACGCGCTCTCGCACCCCCGCCCAGGTCCCGCCCACCGCTTCACCTCCCAAACAGTCGACAGGAGTTGCGGACCCGGCTAGGCCCGGTCCGTGTGACGGGGCACGTCATCCACCGTCGGATCCCATGGTAGAAAAAGCGCTCCAGGCCGAGAAACGCCGGTCGTTGAGGACGTGCGTGCCGACCGCGGACGAGACGGACAAGTGTGCGCGCAGTGACGGAGGGGAGCGACATGACGGCAACGCCGGAGGGTGAGCCGGGGGGACAGTCAGGGCGAAGCGGGTCGAGTGGTCAGTACGTACCCGGGTGTCTTCCCCTGCTGATAGGACTCGGAGCTCTGATCTTCGCGGTCGTGTCCGTGGTCCTGAACCTGGGCTTCGACCCGAGCGCGGCGCCGGACTGCGGCGGCGAGGCGATGACTCCTGGCGACAGGTGTGACGACTACAGCGGACAGGGCGGCGGCGGCAGCTACGCGGAGATGCAGGAGAAGGCGATCGAGGCGCACGAGGGCAGAATCCGCAACTACAGCATCGCCTTCCCTCTGGCCGTTCTGTGCTTCGCCCGCACTCTGTACGTCTGGTTCAGGCCGGCCCGGGGCCGTCAACCGGATGGGACCGCTGCCTGACCGCCCCTGGTCGACACCGACCGCTGGACGCCGGTGACCCTCATACTGACGGCTCGAGCCCGGAGACCCGCCAGAGCGCCAAGCCGGCGGGAGCGGAGACTTCTGCCACACCTTTGGGGTTCACCATGCGCATCACCCGTGTCTCCGCAGCCACGACGCTGCTGCTCGCAGCGCTCACCGCCTGCGGTCCAACCGCCGACACCGGCACGGACGACGCCGCGTCCACCGCCCCTTCGGCTTCCGACACCGGCGAGGCGGCCGAGGAACCCTCGGTGGACACCAAGTCCGCCGCGGCGCTGCCGGACATGGCCGGCAAGGGACTGCAGAGCGCCCAGGACGAGGCGCAGGCCGCCGGCTTCTACCACCTCACGTCCCACGACGCGCTCGGCCGGGGCCGGAACCAGCTTTTCGACCGGAACTGGAAGGTCTGCGCCCAGACCCCGGCGCCCGGCACACACCCGACCGACACGAAGGTCGACTTCAGCACCGTCAAGCTCGAGGAGAGCTGTCCCGCGAGCGGCGACCAGGCCGAACCCGAGGAGGCCGGTGGCACCATGCCGGACTTCGCCGGCAAGTCGGTCAAGGTCGCCCGCCAGGCGCTCGACGGCTCCACCAGCATCGTCGTCGACGACGTGTCCGGCCAGGACCGGATGGTGCTCGTCGAGTCGAACTGGCAGGTCTGCTCGACCGACCCGGCGGCCGGGGCGGAACTCGACGGACAGCCGGTGACGATCGGGGCCGTCAAGTTCGGCGAAAGCTGCTGACCGGGTAGCGGATTCTGAACCCTGAGCTCGGCTCAGGACGAGTGGTCGGCCGCGGATGCCTCCAGCTCGCGGGCGAGTGTCTCCGCGTCGTACGGCCCGACGTGCCGGCGGTTGCCGACGAAGAAGGTCGGGGTGGCGAGCGCCCCGCTGGCCTCCGCGCTGGCCATGTCCGCCCGTACCCGTTCGGCGGTTCTCTCGCTGTCGATGGCTTCGAGGAACCGCTCGATGTCGAGTCCCAGCTCGATGGCGTAGGCGGCGATGTCCTCGAACTCCAGTTTGTCCTGGTGTGCGAAGAGCATGTCGTGCATGTCCCAGAAGCGTCCCTGTTCGTCGGCGGCGACGGCCGCCCGGGCGGCGAGCATGGCGTGCGGGTGGACGTCGGTGAGCGGCAGGTGCCGGAAGACGTAGCGGAGCCGGTCGCCGAAGCGTTGCCGCAGTTCGTGGATGACGCCGGTGGCGCGGGCGCAGTAGGGGCATTCGAAGTCGCCGTACTCCACCAGGGTGAGGGGTGCGTCCACGGGGCCGGCGATGTGGTCCACCTCCGGGTCGACCGGACGGTCGAGGAAACGCGGCAGGTCCGCGTCCGTCTCGCCGCGCAGCGCCGCGGCGAGACGGAACGCCAGCCATCCCAGGGCCGTGGCGAGGACCACCGAGATCAGGACGCCGACGGTCGCCTGGGCGCGCAGCGCCGGGTCGTCGAAGGCGAGTCCGATGATCAGCAGGGAGACGGTGAAGCCGATCCCGGAGAGGGCGGCCCCGCCCACCACATGGCCGAGCCCCACCCCCTTCGGAAGCTGCCCGAGCCCGAGACGGGTGCCGAGGTGGGCCCCGCCCCAGATGCCCACGAGCTTGCCGACCACCAGGCCGACGACGACGGCCCAGGTCAGCCAGGAGGAGAGGGCGCGTCCCAGGACGCCTCCGCGCAGGTCGATACCGGCACTGGCGAGGGCGAACAACGGGACGACGACGTAACTCGCCCAGGGATGCAGCATCAACTGCAGCCGCTCGTTGACCGACACCGCGCGTTGCAGCCCCAGACGCGCCGACAGTCCGACGTCCGCCCTCGGCGACTGGCGGAAGGCGCGGAAGAGCCGGGCGGCACGGTCCAGGAACTCGGGCACAGGGGGGTGGGCGGGGATGAGGAAGCCGCCGATCATGCCCGCGATGGACGCGTGCAGACCGGCCTCGAGCGTGGTGAGCCACAGCCCGGTGACGAGCAGCACGTACGGGGCCGACCGCCAGACGCCCAGGCGGGTCAGCATGGCCAGGGCCGCACAGAGCGCGAGCCCCACCAGCAGCGGCACCAGGTGGATGGTCTCCGAGTAGACCAGGCCGATGACGCTGACCGCGACGATGTCGTCGATGACGGTCATGGCCAGTAGGAAGACCCGCAGTTGAGTGGCGAACCGGGGCCCCACCAGGGCGAGCGCCCCGAGCATGAAGGCGGTGTCGGTGCCGATGACCGCGCCCCAGCCGCCTTCCGCTTCGCCCTCGGGCGCCATCAGGAGGTAGATCGCCGTGGGCACGACCATCCCGCCGATTCCCGCCAGGGCCGGGAGCATGATGCGGTCGCGGCCGGACAGCGCGCCGACCGAGATCTCGTAGCGGACCTCCAGGCCGACGACGAAGAAGAACAGGGTCATCAGGCCGTCGCTGACCCAGTGGCTCAGGTCCATGGAGAGCTCGGCGTTGCCGAGCGACACGGACAGCTCGGTCGACCACAGGGTGGTGTAGGAGGCCGACCAGGGCGAGTTGGCCCACACCAGGGCCACCACGACCGCGACCAGCAGCAGGCCGGCGCTGCCCGCCTCGGTGGCCAGGTAGGAGCGCACCCGGTCGGAGAGCTGGCTGGCCAGTGAGCGTCGCCCGGCCCGCGTCTGGGAGTCGTTGTTCGTACGTGTCACAGGCTCCCCTTGCCGACCCGTCGGCGTCCCCCGGGTCGCGCACGGACCCGCGTGCGCGGCGCGTTCGGTTCCAGCGGTGTCTCCCTCTCATTGGTCCGATCGTTGCGCCCGGCGCGGGTTCCAGCGCTCCGGGACGCCGATCCTTGCGCCGTTCAGGTCATGAGGGGCACCGGGTGGGGGAGGGGCAGTCGCCCGCCACACCTGCCCGGACAGGTCGAGTCCGTCCCGGGCCCGGGTGCGCAGGGCCGCACCGGCCACCTACCTCACCGGACGCGGGAAGCATGCGGGGTAGTGTCCGGTTGTCGCCCATCCGCGGTAAATGCCTGGACCGGTGCCGTCCTCCCGCGGGAGACTCCGGACTCCGACCTCCCGGGAGTGTGATGGCGACCACCGATGTACACGGGCCGACGCCGGGCAGGAGCGCGGTCGTTCTCGCGCTGCGCCGCTACGGCCAGGAGATCTTCCGACTACGACGGCTTGCCCTGCCCGCGCTGCTCCTGCCGGCTGTGGGCAACATCGGCATCCGCTACGTGGCCCCTCTGCTGATCGCCAAACTGGCGGGACAGGCGGCCGACGACGGTGGCCTGACCCTCGCCTCGGCACTGCCGTACGTGCTGGGCTTCGGCGTGGTGCTGCTGCTCGCCGAAACGGTGTGGCGGATCGGGCTGCACTGCCTGAACCGGGTCGACGCCCTCGGTATCGAGCACCTGTACGTCAGCGGCATGGACGAACTCCTCGCCAAGGACGCCGCGTTCTTCCACGACAACTTCGCCGGCTCGCTGACCAAACGGGTGCTGAGCTTCGGCAAGCGCTTCGAGGACTTCGTCGACACCCTGACGTACCGGATCGTGGGCAGCCTCGTGCCCCTCGTCTTCGGCGCCGTGGTTCTCTGGAGCTACGCACCGATGCTGGTCGTCGGCCTGCTGCTGATGATCGCCGTGACCGTGGTGGCCGCCGTGCCCCTCATCCGCCGCCGTCAGGCGCTCGTCAACGCACGCGAGGCGGCGATCGCCCGGGTCTCCGGCCATGTCGCCGACAGCCTCACCAACATGGAGACCATCCGGGCGTTCGCCGCCGAGCGGCGGGAGGCCGAGGAGCACCGCAGCCGCGTCGCGGAGTCCCGGCGCCTGACGCTGAAGTCGTGGGACTACGGCAATCTGCGCGTCGACACCCTGATCGCCCCCATGTCCGTGCTGACCAACGTGCTGGGCCTGCTGGTGGCCATCGCCTTCGGAAGCCCGGGCCAGGGGGTGGAGGAGATCGTGGTCGCGTTCACCTACTACTCCAGCGCCACCCAGATGATGTTCGAGTTCAACCAGATCTACCGGCGGCTGGAGAGCTCGATGACCGAGGCCGCCCAGTTCACCGAGCTGCTGCTGGACCCGCCCACCGTGCTCGACCCGACCGACCCCGAACCGCTGTCCCCAGAGGACACCGGCATCCGCTTCGAGGCCGTGACGTTCGCCCACGCCGGTGCGAAGCCCATCTTCGAGGGCCTCAACCTGGACGTGCCCGCAGGCGCGCGGATCGGCCTGGTCGGCAGGTCCGGCGGGGGCAAGACCACCCTCACTCGGCTGCTGCTGCGGATGTCGGACATCGACGCCGGACGCGTCCTGATCGGCGGTCAGGACATCAGCCGGCTGCGCCAGGCCGACCTGCGCTCACTGATCGCCTGCGTCCCGCAGGAACCCGCCATGTTTCACCGCAGCCTGCGGGACAACATCGCCTTCGCCCGGCCCGGCGCCACCGAGGCGGAGATCCACGCGGCGGCCGCGGCCGCTCATGTCACCGAGTTCGCCCACCAGCTCCCCGACGGCTTCGCCACCCTGGTGGGGGAGCGGGGAGTGAAACTCTCGGGCGGCCAGCGCCAGCGCGTCGCCCTCGCCCGGGCCATCCTGCGCGACGCCCCGATCCTGCTGCTCGACGAGGCGACCAGCGCGCTGGACTCGGAGAGCGAGCTCCTCGTCCAGGATGCGCTGTGGCGGCTGATGGAGGGGCGTACGGCCCTGGTGGTCGCCCACCGTCTGAGCACCGTCGCCGGCATGGACCGCCTCGTCGTGCTCGACCGGGGACGCGTCGTCGAACAGGGCACGCACGAGGAACTGCTCGCCGCGGACGGCGCCTACGCCAAACTGTGGCAGCACCAGTCGGGCGGCTTCCTCGGAGAGAACGCCGAACCGGCCCCCGACGACGCCCAGCCGCCGACCGGTCCCACCGGACTCACGGAACCGGCCGACCCCGCCCCGGACCGGGAGGCACCGACCGGCGCCCGCACCTGACCCGGCCCCGCGCCGTCCCGTGGACACCCTTCCGCGGCCTCGGCACCGGCAAGGTCACCTCCCGCGGCGCGGGCGGCACGTCCCGGAGGGCCAAGGATGCCCGCAGGGCCGCCCGGATACGTCGCAACGGCTGAGCGGCGCCGCCCCGAGAGCGCGGCCGAGCGGAGCGGGACGACGGCGTCCCCGCAGCGCGCCCGGCATGACAAGCCCCGCAGCACGCCCGGCATGACAAGCTGTGCCTGCCCGCCCCACGAACCCAGGAGGTCACCATGACCGCAGATCACGCATCCACGGAAGGTTCGGAGGAGCCGGCCGCCCCCGAGACGTCCCCTGTGGCGCCGGACGCCGACGGCACGGACGACATCAAGCGCAAGTTCCGCGAAGCCCTGGCCCGAAAGCGCAGTGCCCAGGCGGAGGCCGCCGCCGGCGCCGCCAACTCCGATGCGTCGAAGGTGCGTGCGGCGCACGGTCCGGCAGCGAGTCAGCGGTCGTTCCGGCGCAAGAGCGGCGGTTGAGCAAGCGGTGCGGTCGGGGCGTGGCCGGGATGCGTTGGTCACGCCCCGCCACGCGCCCGCCCTGCCGGCACGCCCGTGCGATGGAGCCGGCGGCGGGCGACGAGTTCGACGGTCAGGGCCACGGACAGGGCCTCTACGGCGAGCAGTGCGACGGGGACGAAGACCTGGACGGCGGCCGCCCGCACGGGGGAGGCGCCGGCCAGGAGCATTGCGGCGCCGCGGGCGGCTTCGAGGTGGGCGTCCCGCTTCGGGAGGCCCAGGGACAGGACGGCCTCGACCTCGCCGTACCGCCCGGCCGCGGCGAGTTGCCCGCACGCCCGCACGCCCGCACTCCGCCGTCACGACCTCGCGGGCCCGCCCGTACGACGCGTCGGGTAAGAGCCGGAAGTCGGCCGCCACCGCCGTGGCCGCGAGCAGCAGGACGGCGAGGCGGCGGCCAGCGTGCTGTCGACCGGCAGCAGGGTTTCGGCGGCGCGACGGCGCACGTGTGTCGTCCCTACCCGCGGGAAGTCGTCGCCGTTGCGGCGGGTGAGGAGCGGTGTGCGAGGAGGGAGGCGTGGATCTCCCCGGCCCGGACGGCGGTGGTGGACAGCAGCGTCGAGGTGAGGCCGTGGGTGTGCTCGGTGGCCCCTTGGAGGTAGATGCCCGCGGTGACGTTGGGGGCGGTCTCCACGCGGTGGTCCCGTCCGACGCGGAGCTGGTCCTCCTCGTCGCGCAGACAGAGCTTGGCGATGTCTCCGAGGTGGTCGCCGATCCCCCTCGGCTGGTAGCCGGTTGCGAAGACGAGCACGTCGGCGTCGAGTGTCTCGCGTTCCCCCGTCGGCAGGAACTCCACCGTCACCCGTACGCCGTCCGCGCGGGAGGCGGCCTCGCGGATCCGGGAGACGTTCATCATCCGCAGCCGCTGTGTGCCCTGGACCTTCTCCTGGTACATCGTCCGCGAAAGGGACTCGATCAAGTCCATGTCGACCACGGAGTAGTTGGTGCCGCGGTGGTAGTCGTTCAGTGACTGCTTCACCTCTGACGAGGCGGCGTAGAACACGTCGACGGCCTCGGGGTCGAAGATCCGGTTGGCGAACGGGCTGTCGTCGGCCGGTGTGTAGCCGTACTTGGCGAACACGGAGCAGATCTCGGCCCCGGGGAAGCGGCGGTGGAGGTAGTCGACCGTCTCGGCGGCGCTCTGGCCGGCGCCGAGCACCACGGCACGGCGCACCGGTGTCTCCGAGCGCAGGAGATGGTCCACGCGGGGAAGTAACTCGCTGTTGTGCCAAACACGGTTCGACAGTTCGGCACCGGGCGGCAGATGCGGCTCCAGGCCGGTGGCCACGCAGACGGCGCGGGTCCGGCGCACCGTCAGCCGCTCCGGCGCGTCCGGATCACGGCTGGTGACGTCGAACCAGCGGACCTCGCCGTCCTCGGTGACGGGCTTCACGGAGACCACGTCCGCGGCGTACTCGACGAGATGGCCGACACGGGCGGCCGCCCACTCGAAGTAGTCGTGGAACTCGATGCGCAGGGGGAAGAGAGTCTTCTGGTTGAGGAAGTCGACCAGCCTCCCGCGCTCTCGCAGATAGTTCAGAAAGGTGAAGTCGCTGGTGGGGTCGCGCATCGTCACCAGGTCCTTGAGGAAGGACACTTGCATGGTGGCGTCGTCGATGAGCATGCCGCGGTGCCAGCCGAACCGCGGCTGCCGTTCCAGGAATCCGGCCCGCAGTCCGTCCCCGGAGGACGAGGCCGCGCCGTGCTCGTGGACCGCGATGGCGAGTGCGAGGTTGGACGGGCCGAAACCGATGCCCAGTACGTCGTAGATGGAGTCCGGCCCAGTGTGCAGCGTCGTCACCGCGTCATCGCCTCCTGTAGGGGGGAAGCCGAAGCGTTCTCCCATGAACGGACACAGGCTCCCCTCAACAGGCACATGCTAGATAAGGTTAGCCTTACCTAGCAATGCCGAGGAGGCTTGGATGCGGGTCGTCATGTTCGGTTACCAGACCTGGGGACACCGGACGCTGCAAGCTCTGCTGGACCCCGAGCACGAGGTGGTCCTGGTCGTCACCCATCCCGAGAGCGACCATGTGTACGAGAGGATCTGGAACGACTCGGTCGCCGACCTGGCCGAAAAGCACGGTGTGCCGGTGCTGTTGCGCGACCGGCCGGGGGACGAGGAACTGCTGAGCGCGCTCAAGGAGGCGGAGCCGGACCTCGTCGTGGCGAACAACTGGCGTACCTGGCTGCCCCCGGAGATCTACGACCTCCCGCCGCACGGCACACTCAACATCCACGACTCGCTGCTGCCCTCCTACGCGGGCTTCTCGCCGCTCATCTGGGCGCTCATCAACGGTGAGAAGCAGGTCGGCGTCACCGCTCACCGCATGGACGCCGACCTCGACATGGGCGACATCCTGATGCAGCGTTCGGTGCCGGTCGGTGCCACCGACACGGCGACGGACCTGTTCCACCGCACGGTCGACCTCATCGGCCCGATCGTCAGGGAATCCCTCGGCCTCATCGCCTCCGGCGAGGCCGTGTGGACACCGCAGGACCGCTCCAGGTCGAGCTTCTTCCACAAGCGGTCCCTGGAGGACAGCCGCATCGACTGGACGTGGCCCGCCGCGGACCTGGAGCGGCTGGTGCGGGCCCAGTCGGATCCGTACCCGAACGCCTTCACGTACCACCGCGGCGCGCGGGTCCGGATCCTCAAGGCATCGGTCTCGAAGGGCCGTTACGGCGGCACGCCGGGCCGGATCTTCATCCGCGAGGGCGACGGAGTCGTCGTCGTGGCCGGCGCCGGCGCACGGTCCGGGCGGCTGCCCGGTCTGGTGGTCGAGCGGGTGCGCACCGAGGACGGCACCGAGTACGCCGCCACCGACTACTTCCGCACCATGGGCGGCTATCTGACGGACCGTCCGTAAGACACGGAAGCCCTCCGGGTCACCCGAGGGCGTCGGAGACGGCCACGGCCGCCGCGCCGGCACCCTCGTGGTGCCGGCCGATCGGTACGACCATCGGCGTTCCGCTGACCGGGTCCGCGTCCACCACGCACCTCAGCCCGAAGACGTCCTCCACCGTCGCGGCGGTGATGACCTCTTCGGCGGCGCCCTCGGCCACCACGCGGCCCGCCTTCATGGCGACGATGTGGTCCGCGTACCGGCACGCCTGGTTGAGGTCGTGCAGCACCATCACCACCGTACGGCCCTGATGCCGGTTCAGATCGGTGACCAGGTCGAGGACGTCGATCTGGTGGGCGAGGTCGAGGTAGGTCGTCGGCTCGTCCAGCAGCATCACCGGTGTGCCCTGGGCGACCGCCATCGCGATCCAGGCCCGCTGCCGTTGTCCGCCGGAGAGTTCGTCGACGGCCCGGTGCGCGAGGCCGGTCATCGCTGTGGCCCGCAGCGCGTCGTGCACGGCTTCCTCGTCCGCGGCCGACCACTGCCGCCACCAGGTCTGGTGGGGTGAACGCCCGCGCCCCACCAGGTCGATGACGGTCAGTCCCTCGGGGGCCAGGGGGGACTGCGGCAGGATGCCGAGCCGCCGGGCCAGGGTCCGTGTGGGGATGGCGTGGATCGAGCGCCCGTCGAGGTGCACGGCACCGGACTTGGGTGTCAGGAGCCGGGCCAGGGCGCGCAGCAGCGTGGACTTGCCGCACGCGTTGGCGCCGACGATCACGGTGATCCTGCCGGTGGGGACGGCGAGGTCGAGGTCGTCGACGACGGTCCGGTCGTCGTACGCCAGCCGCAGTCCCTCGGCACGCAGTCCGGGGCCGCCGCCCGGCACGGAATCCGCCTTCGACATGGTGTCAGCCTCCTGAACCGGCGCGGTTGGCGCGGACGAGCAGCCACAGCAGTACGGGCGCGCCGAGCACACCCGTGACGATCCCCACCGGAAGCTCGGTGTCCGTGAGGAGCTTCCGTGCGGCGAGATCGGATCCGAGGACCATGACGGCCCCGGTCAGCCCGGCGCCCACGGGCGGCGGGAAGGCCGTACCGGCCAGACGCTGAGCGACCTGAGGTGCGGCCAGCGCCACGAACGCGACGGGCCCGGCGGTCGCCGTCCCGAAGGCCACCAGCCCTACGGCGGCGAGCAGTACGGCCACCCGGACGGTCTGCACGCGCGTCCCGAGGCCCCGGGCGACGTCGTCCCCGAGCTCCAGGGTCCGCGTCAGCCGCCCGAGCAGCAGCGCCACCGGCACCAGCACGGCCATGGTCAGGGCCAGCGGGGTGATCTGCTGCCAGGTGCGGCCGTTGAGGTTGCCGACCAGCCAGCCCAGCGCGGCCTGCGCCTGGAAGCGCTCACCGCGGGCCATGAGGTAGTCGGTCGCACTGGTGCAGATCCAGGCGATGCCGACGCCCACGAGGACGATCCGGTAGCCGGTCGCCCCCTTCTTCCAGGCCAGGAGATAGACCAGCAGAGCGGCCGTGAGCGCGCCGAGCAGCCCGAGCACCTGGGTGCTCAGCCCGCCGTCCCAGCCGAGGACGATGCCGGTGACCACGGCGGCGCCGGCGCCCTGCGTGATGCCCATCATGTCGGGGCTGGCGAGCGGGTTGCGGGTCATCGTCTGCAGCAGGGCGCCCGAGATGCCGAACGCGATGCCGACGAGCAGACCCGCGAGGGCCCGGGGCAGGCGCAGCTCGTGGACGATGAGTTCGGTGGCCGGGTCGCCCGCGCCGACCAGGGACCGCGCCACGTCGGTGAGCGGGAGCGAGATGTCCCCGACCGCGGTTTCCATGAGGAACAGCGCGAGGGCGGCGGCCGTGAGCATCAGGCACACCGCCAGCAGCCGGGGCCGCAGCACGCCGGAGACCGGCGGGACGGCGAGCCGGAAGGCGACACGGCCGGCCGTGCGGCGGGAGGCCGTACGGTCCGCGGCGTCCTTGCGGCCCGAAACGGGCGCGAGGCCGGTCGTCATGGGCTCACCGCTTCGCGCGTCGGGATCGTCATGGGCTCACCGCTTCGTGCGTCGGGATCGTCATGGGCTCACCGCTTCGTGCGTCGGGATCGTCGTGGCCTCATCGCTTCGTGCGACGGGACTGTCATGGCTCACCACTTCATCGTCGGGATCGACATGGCTCACCGCTTCATGCGTCGCGATCGTCATGGCTCACAGCTCCGCGAGGCGTCGGCGGCGTACCAGCGAGATGAAGAACGGACCGCCGATGAAGGCGACCAGGATGCCGGCCTGGATCTCGACCGGGCTGGCCAGCAGCCGCCCCGCGATGTCGGCGGCCAGCAGCAGGCAGGGGGCGAGCACGGCCGACAGGGGCAGCAGCCAGCGGTGGTCGGGGCCGATACCGGCGTACTGGGCGAGGACGCGGGCGATGTGGGGGACGACCAGTCCGACGAAGACGACCGGCCCGATGACGGCGACGGCTCCGCCGGTGAGCAGGGTGACGGCCACCACGCCTTGGATGCGGACGAATCCGAGCCTGAGCCCAAGGGACTTGGCGACATCGTCACCGAGGGCGAGGCTGTTGAGGGCGGGCGCGCAGGCCAGCGCGAGGGCGGCGCCCACGGCGAGGAACGGCAGGACGCGCAGCAGGACTTCGTCGTTCTGGTTGGCGAGGGAGCCCGCGGACCAGAACCGGTAGCGGTTCAGAGCCTCGGGGTCGGTCAGCGCGACGGCGCTGGTCAGCGAGAACAGCAGCGAGGTCACGGCGACGCCGGCCAGGGCGAGTTTCACCGGGGTCGTTCCCGACCGTCCGAGCCCTCCCAGGAGGTGGACGAAAACACTCGCGACGAACGCGCCCGCGAAGGCGAACCAGATGTAGCCGTAGACGGAGCCGATGCCGAGGACCCCCACCGAGAGGACGACGGCGAAGGCCGCGCCCGCGCTCACCCCGAGGATTCCGGGATCCGCGAGCGGATTGCGGGTCAGGGCCTGCATCAGCGCGCCCGACAGGCCCAGCGCGGCCCCGGTGGCCAGGCCGAGAAGGGTCCGGGGCAGCCGTACGGACCAGATCACGGTGTCCACACGGGCGCTGGGAGCGTCGCCGAGGAGCGTGTGCCACACCTGGTCGAGGGGGACGCTGAGCGCGCCGAACGCCATCGACAGGGCGCACAGCGTCAGCAGCGCCGCGCCGGACAGAGCGAGCAGCAGCAGTACCGCGCGGGGGTCTTTCGCCGCCCCGTCCTCCGAGGTCCCCACGTCAACTTCCTTTGGTCAGGCTTGCCTTGCCTTACTGTGAGGGACTGTAAAGGACGAGTCGGGCCACCGTCTCATCGCGGGCGAAAAATCTGTGCACCCTTCTAATTAGGTAACCCTTACCTTACTATGGCGCCGATCCCGGCCCGGCCGGGAACCACCTGCTGGGGAGGGTGCACGCCTGTGTGCGGTTCCGAAGACGTCCTGGCCTACTGGCAGCGGTTGCTGACACCACGCCCGCTGGAGATCTCGCTCCCCGCCGACCGGCCCCATCCGTCGGAACCCGCCCCCGCCCGCGCCACCCGCACGCTGGCCGGCGTCCCGGACGCCTCCGAATCCGCCCTGCTCACCGCCTTCTTCGTGCTACTGCACCGCTACAGCGGGGCGGCCGACCTCACCGTCGGGTACGACGGTCTGCCGGTGCGGGTGTCCGCCGATCACGGACCGGCCTTCGTGGAACTGGCCCGCCGGGTCGCCCAGGCGTGGGAGGACGCCGAAACCCACCGGGTGCCTGTCGGCCTGCTGATCGACGCGTTGCACCCGCGGCCGACACGCGGCGGAGGGCTGCTCTTCAACACCGCCTTCGCCACGGCGGCCCGGCCCGCCGGAGAACTGCCGGGCCCCGTGGACCTGTTACTGGAGGTGAGCGAGGGCGAGGCGCGCGCGACGTACGACCCGCGGCTGTTCCAGGCGACGACCGTCGAGCGACTCCTCGTCCACTACCGGACCCTGCTCATGGCCGCGCTCACCGAACCAGAAACGCCCGTCGAGAAACTGCAGTTAATGGGCCGGGAGGAGTACCGGCGGGTCGTCCTCGACTGGAACGCCACCGAGCACACGGTCCCCGCGGACACCTGGCCCGCGATGTTCGCCGAGCAGGTACGGCAGCGCCCCGACGCCGTCGCCCTCGTCTTCGAGGACGAGCAACTGACCTACGCCGAGCTGGACCAGCGTGCCAACCGGCTCGCCCATGCCCTGCTCGCGCGCGGCGCGGGCCCCGAGCGGATCGTCGCCCTCGCGCTGCCGCGCGGTGCGGAACTGATCGTCGCCGAGGTCGCCGTCCTCAAGTCGGGCGCCGCCTACCTGCCGACCGACCACGACTACCCCGTGGACCGCATCGCGTACATGCTCGGCGACGCGGCCCCCGTCTGCATGATCACCACCGAGGAGACCGCCCGCGACCTCCCCGGGCGCGAGGGCATGACCGTCCTGACGCTCGACGCGCCCGAGACGGCCGCCGAGCTGGCCGGACGCCCGACGCGCGACCCCGACGCCCCCGTCACCGTCGACAACGCCGCCTACGTCATCTACACCTCCGGCTCCACCGGACGCCCCAAGGGCGTCGTGCTCGCGCACAGCGGAGTCGCGGGGCTCGTCGCGACTCAACGCGAACGTTTCGGCATCGGCCCGCACAGCAGGGTGCTCCAGTTCGCCTCGCCCAGCTTCGACGTCGCCTTCTGGGACCTGTGCCTCGGCCTGCTCTCCGGCGGCCGACTGGTCGTCGTACCCGCCGAATTACGGGTGCCCGCGGCCCCGCTCGCCGACTACGCCCACCGGCACGGCATCACCTTCATGATCCTGCCGCCCGCCCTGCTCGCCGCCCTGCCCGACGACGTCGAACTGCCGCCCACCGCAACCCTGCTGGCCGGCACCGAGCGCGTCTCCCCGGAACTCGTCGGACGCTACGCCCGCGGCCGGATGATGTTCAACGCCTACGGTCCCACCGAGGCCACCACCAACTCCACCCTCGGTCTGTGCGACCCGGACATCCCGGCCGGCTCCCTCGTGCCCATCGGCGTGCCCGACCCGGGGACCCGCGCCTACGTCCTCGACGCCTACCTGCGCCCCGTCCCCGCCGGACTCACCGGTGAGCTCTACCTCGGCGGTGCCGGCCTCGCCCGCGGCTACCTCGGCCGCCCCGGCCTGACCGCCGAACGCTTCGTCGCCGACCCCTTCGGCGCACCCGGCGAACGCCTCTACCGCACCGGCGACCTGGTGCGCTGGAAGGCCGACGGACGGCTGGAGTTCCTCGGCCGCGCCGACGCCCAGATCAAGATCCGCGGCTTCCGCATCGAACCGGGCGAGATCGAGTCCGTGCTGCACGGCCACCCCGCCGTCGACCAGGTCACCGTCGTCGCCCGCGAGGACCGGCCCGGCGACCGGCGGCTCGCCGCCTACGTCGTACCCGCCCTCGACGGCTCGGCCACCCGTGTGGAGGAGTGGAAGGAGGTTCACGAACTCCTCTACAGCGCCGCCGGTTCTGAGAGTCACCAGGAGAACTTCGCTGGCTGGAACAGCATGTACGACGGGCTGCCGATCCCCGTCGAGGAGATGCGGGAGTGGCGGGAGGCCACCGTCCGGAGCATCCGCGAACTCGGCCCGGCTAAGCGCGTACTGGAGATCGGCGTCGGCAGCGGACTGATTCTCTCCCGTATCGCCCCGGACTGCGACGCGTACTGGGGCACCGACCTCTCCTCCGAGGCGATCGCCGCCCTGCGCGCCCAGGTGGACCTCCCCGGCGTCGAACTCCGCGCCCAGCCCGCCCACGACACCACCGGACTGCCCGAGGGCCACTTCGACACCGTCGTCATCAACTCCGTCGCCCAGTACTTCCCGAGCGCCGAGTACCTCACCGAGGTCCTGAGCGCCGCCTCCCGGCTGCTCGCCCCCGGCGGGCGGATCTTCGTCGGTGACGTCCGCAATCTGCGGCTGCTGCGCACCCTGCGTGCGGCCGTGGAGACCCGGCGCGCCACCACCGACGACAAGAGCGCCGTGCGCGCGGCCGTGGAGCAGTCGGTGCGCTGGGAGGGCGAACTGCTCCTGGACCCCGACTACTTCGCCGCCCTCGACGGCTTCGACGCCGAGATCCGCATCAAGCGTGGCGCCCATCACAACGAGCTGACCCGCTACCGGTACGACGTCGTCCTGCGCCCCGGCGCGCAGGCGGCCACCCCCGACGAGCGCGAGGTCCCCTGGGCGGGCGCGGAGCAACTCGACGCGCTGCTCGCCGAGCGGCCCGCACGGTTGCGCGTCACCGGCATCCCCAACGCCCGGCTCGCCGACGACCTCGCCGACCTGCGCGCCCTGGAGGGCAGCAGCCGCGAGGCCGCCCCCGGCGCCGACCCGGAGGACCTGCACGCCCTGGCCGAGCCCCACGGCTACCGGGCCGCGCTCACCTGGAACGGCACCGCCGACGACGGCGCCCTGGACGCGGTCCTCGCCTTCACCGATCCGCACCCCGGCCTGTACCGCCGCGGCAGCAGCACCTACCCGCACGCCAACCGTCCCGCGCCCTTCCGCGACGTCCATGCCCTGATGCGGACCCTGCGCGCACACGCCGCCGAGTGGCTGCCCGAGTACATGGTCCCGTCCGCGCTGGTGCCCCTGCACGCCCTGCCGGTCACCCCGAGCGGCAAGATCGACACCCGCGCCCTGCCCGCCCCCGACTACGGGGCGATGAGCTCCGGACGCGCTCCCGGAACACCGCGCGAGAAGCTGCTCTGCGCCCTGTTCGCCGAGGTGCTCCGACTGGACGCGGTGACCGCGGAGGACGACTTCCTCGCCCTCGGCGGCGACAGCATCACCGCCATCCAACTCCTCATCCGCGGTCGCGAGTCGGGACTGAGGCTGACCACCCGGGACGTGTTCCGGCACCGCACGGCCGAGTCCCTGGCCCGGGCAGCCGTCGAGCGCGTGGAGGAAGACGCCGAGCAGGCACCGCTGTTGCATATCGAGCCCGACGAACTGGCCGAGATCCAGGGCGCGGATCCCCTCGACATCGAGGAACTCCTCCCGCTCACCCCGCTCCAGCAGGGCTTCTTCTTCCACTCGCTGACCAGCGGCAACGGCGGCGACGTCTACGTCGTCCAGCAGGTCCTCGACCTCGCGGGCCCGGTCGACGGCCCCACCCTGCGCCGCGCCGCACAGCGCCTGCTGGACCGGCACGCACCCCTGCGCGCCGCCTTCCGCCGGCGCTCCGACGGCACGCCCGTGCAGATCATCACCCGCCACGCCGAACTG
The DNA here is from genome assembly GCF_040680275.1 of Streptomyces sp. NPDC052079. Taxonomy (NCBI): domain Bacteria; kingdom Bacillati; phylum Actinomycetota; class Actinomycetes; order Kitasatosporales; family Streptomycetaceae; genus Streptomyces; species Streptomyces sp. NPDC052079. The sequence continues at coordinate 19,612 of NZ_JBFAWL010000029.1, read as the reverse complement.
CCCTGGCGGGAGGTCGACCTGTCCACCCGGGACGGCGAGATCCGCGAGACCCTCGCCGAAGCCGTCGCCGCCGACGAGCGGGCGGCCGCCTTCGACCTGGCCGCACCGCCCCTGCTGCGCTGCGCCCTGCTCCGGCTCGGCGAACATCGCAGCCGACTCGTCCTGACCTTCCACCACGCGGTGGCCGACGGCTGGTCCCTGCCCGTCCTGCACCGCGAACTCATGGCTTGCTACGGCACCGACGACCCGGCACTCCCCGAGGTCACCCCCTTCCGCGACTTCCTGCGCCGCCTCGCCGGACAGGACCGCGAGGCCGCCCGCGACGCCTGGCGCACGGCACTCGCCGGACTCGACGGACCCACCCACCTGGTCGACACTCCCGCCGCCGGAACACCGGTACAGCCGGCGCACGCTCGGGTGGAGCTGCAGGAACGCACCACCGCCCGCCTTGTGGACCGCGCCCGCGAGCACGGCGTCACCCTCAGCACCGTCGTCCAGACCGCCTGGGGCCTTCTCCTCGGCAGGCTCACCGGCCGCTACGACGTGCTGTTCGGCACCACCGTCTCCGGCCGCGACAGCGAGGTCGAGGGCATCGCCTCCATGGTCGGCCTGTTCATCAACACCCTCCCGACCCGCCTGCGGTGGTCCCCGGGCGAACCCCTCGGCACCCTGCTGACCCGCCTCCAGGAGGAGCAGGCACGTCTGCTGGACCACCAGCACCTCGGACTCGCCGAGATCCAGCGGCTCACCGGACACGCCGGAGAGGGCGAACTCTTCGACACCCTGGTCGTGTTCGAGAACTACCCCGCCGCGACCGACCTGCGGGACCCCTCGGGAGCCGTGCGCATCACCGGGGACGCCTTCCACGACGCCGTGCACTATCCGCTCGCCCTCGTCGTCACCCCGGGCGAACGGCTCGACCTGCGGCTGAAGCACCACACCGAGCGGCTGGACGGCGACACCGTACGCCTGCTCGGCGACCGACTGGCGCGCCTGCTGGAGGAGTTCGCCACCGACCCGGACCAACGGGCCGCGGCCCTCGACCTGCTCACTCCGGACGAGGCACTGCGCGCCCACCCGGCCGGCGAGGAGCGCCCGGTCCCGGAGACCACCCTCGCCGGGGCCATCGCCGAACAGACCGCCCGCACACCGGACGCCACGGCCGTCGTCTTCGCGGACGAACGGCTGACCTACGCCGAACTCGACGCACGCGCCGAGGCGTTGGCGGTACGACTGCGTGCCCGCGGCGCCGGTCCCGGCCGGTTCGTCGCGGTCGCCGTACCCCGGTCCACCGAACTGATGGTGGCCCTGCTCGGCGTCCTGAAGTCGGGCGCCGCGTACCTCCCGGTCGACCCGGACTATCCGGCGGACCGCATCGCCCACATGCTCGCCGACTCCGGGACGGGCACGGTGATCACGCTCGCCGGGATCGCAGACAGGCTGCAGCTCGCGGCCGCCGCCGTACTCCTCCTCGACAAGGAGGACACCGCCGAGCCCCCGGCCGAACCCGCGCGCCCCGCCCACCCCGACGACCCCGCCTACCTCATCTACACCTCCGGCTCCACCGGCCTGCCCAAGGGCGTGATCGTCACCCACCGCGCCATCGTCAACCGGCTCGCCTGGATGCAGGGCACATACGGGCTGACCGCCGACGACCGCGTCCTGCAGAAGACCCCGTCCAGCTTCGACGTCTCGGTCTGGGAGTTCTTCTGGCCCCTCCTCGAAGGCGCGGCGGTCGTGCTCGCCAAGCCGGACGGCCACCGGGACCCGGCGTACCTCGCCGCCCTGGTGCGCGAGGAGGGCGTCACCACCCTGCACTTCGTGCCCTCGATGCTGGAGGCGTTCCTCCAGTCCGGCGAGGTCATCGACGACCCCTCCTGGGCCGCCTCCCTGCGCCGCGTCTTCAGCAGCGGCGAGGCCCTGCCCACGGCCGCCGCGCACCGCTGGCGCGAGCTGACCGGCGTACCCCTGCACAATCTGTACGGCCCCACCGAGGCCGCCGTCGACGTCACCCACCACCTGGTAGACGGCGCCGACCAAGGCGTCACCGTGCCCATCGGCCGCCCTGTGTGGAACACCGGCCTGCGCGTGCTCGACACCTGTCTGCGCCCAGTGCCCGACGGCGTCCCCGGCGAGCTGTACCTCACCGGCGTCCAGCTCGCCCGCGGGTACCACGCCCGCCCGGCGCTCACCGCCGAACGCTTCACCGCCGACCCCTACGGCCCGCCCGGCACCCGCATGTACCGCACGGGCGACCTGGTCAGGCGCCGCCCCGACGGGGTGATCGAGTACCTCGGTCGCACCGACCGGCAGGTCAAGCTGCGCGGCAACCGCATCGAGCTCGGCGAGATCGAGGCCGCCCTGACCCGCCTGCCCTCGGTCGCGCAGGCCGCGGTGACGGTACGGGACAACGCCCTCGTCGCCTACGTCGTACTGTCCGTCACCTCCGCAGCGGACGACCTGCGCGCCGCGCTGGAAGGAACCCTGCCCGCCCCCATGGTCCCCACCGCCTACGTCGTCCTCGACGCCCTGCCCCTGACCCCCAGCGGCAAGCTCGACCGGAACGTCCTGCCCGCACCGCAGACCGTGCGCACCGAGTCCCGCGCCCCGCGCAACGCCCGCGAGCACCTGCTCACGGAGATCTTCGCCGCCGTGCTGAAGCTGCCGGACGCCGGAGTCGAGGACGACTTCTTCCTGCTCGGCGGCGACAGCATCAGCTCCATCGCCGTGGCAAGCCGCGCCCGCCGGGCGGGGCTGGCGATCGGCCCGCGCCAGATCTTCGAGCACCGCACACCGGCCGCGCTCGCCGAGGCGGCGGCGGTCCTGGAGGACGCCGGCCGCGAACCCGAGTCTTCCGCCTTCGCGCTCACCGACGAGGAGCGGGCGCGCGTCGACACGCTCGCCCCCGGCCGCGTCGAGGACGTCTGGCCGCTCGCCCCGCTCCAGGAGGGCCTGTTCTTCCACTCCACCTACGACGACAGCGCCCTGGACGTCTACACCGTCCACGAGTCCTTCGGCTTCGCCGAGCGCGTCGACGCCGGCCGACTGCGCGCCGCCACCCGAGCCCTGCTCGCTCGCAACCCCGCCCTGCGCGCCGGGTTCACCAGCGAAGGACTGCGCCGGCCGGTGCAGTTCATCGTCCGGGACGCCGACATCCCGCTCAGCGAGGTGGACCTGTGCGGGCTGCCGGCGGCCGAACAGGACCGGCGCATGGCCGCGTTGATGGACGGGGAGCGCGCCCGCCGCTTCGACCTGAGCCGCCCGCCGCTGTTCCGGATGCTGCTGGTCCGGCTCGGCGAGGAGCGCGGCGACCGGCTGATCGTCGGCCGCCATCTGATCCTGTGGGACGGCTGGTCGGCCTGGGTCTTCCTGGACCAGCTGTTCGCGCTGTACGAGAGCGGCGGCGACCCCGCCGGGCTCGCCCGCCCCGGCTCCTACCGCGACTACCTGACCTGGCTGGAACGCCAGGACGACACCGAGGCCCGCCGCGCCTGGCGGGCGGCCCTGGCCGGGTTCGAGGAGCCCACGCTGCTCGCCCCGGCCGTCGACGACCGGGGACTTGAGCCGGTCCTCCCGCGGCAGCTGGACGCCGTCCTTAACCCGGACACCGCCGGACGGTTGCGGGACACCGCCCGGCGGCACGGACTGACCCTCAACACCGTGCTCAACGCCGCCTGGGGCCTGGTGCTCGCCGCCGTCTGCGGGCGCACCGACGTCGCCTTCGGCACGACGGTCGCCGGCCGGCCCAGTGAGGTGCCGGACGTCGAGAACGTGATTGGCATGTTCCTCAACACGGTGCCCGCCCGCATCGCCTTCGACCCGCGCGAACCGGTGCTGGACCTGCTGCGCCGCATCCAGCACGAGCGCCTGGAGGTCATGCCGTACGAGTACCTTGGCCTCGGCGTGCTCCAGGCCGAGGCCGGGCACCGCCGCCTGTTCGACACCCTGTTCGTGCTGCGCAACGCCGACACCGACGACCGGCTCGCCGAGCTCCGCGAGCGGCACGGGGCGACCGCGGTCGCCAACGTGGACGCCACCCACTACCCGGCCAACCTCGTCGTCACCCCCGGCGAGCGCGTCCGCGTCACCCTCGCCTATCGCCCCGACCTGCTCGACGACGCCTCCGCGCAGCGCCTGATCGACCGGTTCGTGCTGCTGGTCGACCGGCTCGTGGCCGACCCGTCCGCCCCCGTGGGCTCGCTGTCCGCGCTGCTGCCCGACGAGGCCGCCGCGCTCGCCCGGGAGGAGACGGCGGGCCGGCAGCCCGTGCCGCATGAGACGGTCGCCGACATGCTGGCCGCCCAGGCCGCCCGCACCCCCGACACCACCGCCCTCGTCTTCGGCGAGCACACGCTCACCTATGCGGAACTCGACGCCCGCTGCGACCGGTTGGCCCGGCTGCTGATCTCCCGCGGCGCCGGACCGGAAAAGGTCGTCGCGCTGGGCCTGCCCCGCTCCCTCGACACCGTGGTGGCGCTGTTCGCGGTGCTGCGCACCGGTGCCGCCTATCTGCCGCTGGAACTGGACCACCCGGCCGAGCGGCTGTCGCTGATGCTCGCCGACGCCCGCCCGCTGCTCCTGCTGTCCACCCGCGCCGTCTCGGCGGCGCTCACCGGCGACACCCCCCGCCTGTTGCTGGACGACCCGCGGACGCGGGCCGAACTCGCCGCCCTGCCCGCCGACCCCGTACGGGTGTCCTTCAGCCTGGACCACCCCGCGTACGTGATCTACACCTCCGGCTCCACCGGCCGCCCCAAGGGCGTGGTCACCCCCTACATCGGCCTGACCAATATGCAGCTCAACCACCAGAAGGAGATCTTCGCCCCGGCCATCGCCTCGGCGGGCGGACGCCGGCTCCGCATCGCACACACGGTGTCCTTCGCCTTCGACATGTCCTGGGAGGAGCTGCTCTGGCTCGTCGAGGGCCATGAAGTGCACATCTGCGACGAGGAGTTGCGCCGGGACGCCACCGCGCTGGTGACGTACTGCGAGGAACACCGCGTCGACGTGGTCAACGTGACCCCGACCTACGCCCATCTCCTCATCGAGGAGGGCCTGCTGGAGGGCCACCGGCCGCCGCTGGTGCTGCTGGGCGGCGAGGCGGTCACCGAGACCGTGTGGAACACCCTCCGGGACACCAAGGGCACCTACGGCTACAACCTGTACGGGCCCACCGAGTACACGATCAACACCCTCGGCGGCGGCACCCACGACAGCGCGACCCCGACCGTCGGCAAGCCCATCCGCGCCACCCGCGCCCGCATCCTCGACCCCTGGCTGCGACCGGTACCGGACGGGGTGGCGGGCGAGCTGTACATCGCCGGTGTGGGGCTGGCCCGCGGCTACCTGCACCGGCCCGGCCCGACCGCCGAGCGCTTCGTCGCCGACCCCTACGGCCGGCCCGGCGAGCGCATGTACCGCACCGGCGACCTCGTGCGGCGCCGCCCGGACGGCAACCTGGACTTCCTCGGCCGCACCGACGACCAGGTCAAGATCCGCGGCCACCGAGTCGAACTCGGCGAGATCGAGACCGCGCTGGCCCAGCACCCCGAGGTCTCCCAGGCCGCCGTCATCGCCCGCGACGACCCCTCAGCGCCCGGCACCAGGCGGCTTGTGGGGTACGTCGTCCCGGCCGAACCCGACGCCGAGGTCCGCCAGAAGGCCGAGGCGGAGCAGATCGGGGAGTGGCAGGAGATCTACTCCGCCGAGTACACCGAGATCGGCACCGCCGTCTTCACCGAGGACTTCACGGGCTGGGACAGCTCCTACGACGGCACGCCCATCCCGCTGGAGCATATGCGGGAGTGGCGTGAGGCGACCGTCGCACGCGTCCGGGAGCTGCGGCCCGCCCGCATCCTGGAGATCGGCGTCGGCTCCGGCCTGCTGCTGTCCCGGCTTGCCCCGGACGCCGAGGAGTACTGGGCGACCGACTTCGCGGCACCCGTGATCCGCAAGCTCGGCGAGGACCTGAAGGCCGACCCGGAACTGGCCCGGAAGGTCCACCTGCGCTGCCAGGCGGCCGAGGTGACGGACGGGCTGCCCCCCGGCCACTTCGACACGATCGTCATCAACTCGGTCATCCAGTACTTCCCGAGCCTGGACCACCTGCGCAAGGTGATCCGGGGCGCGATGGGCCTGCTCGCGCCGGGCGGCGCGCTGTTCCTGGGCGACGTACGGGATCTGCGGCTGGCGCGTGTCTTCCAGACCGGCATCCAGGCCGCCCGAGGGGGCGAGCCGCTGCGGCAGGCCGTGGACCGCGGGCTCGCCCTGGAGAAGGAACTCCTCGTCGACCCCGACTGGTTCACCACCCTCGGCATCGGAGTCGACCTGCGCACCAAGCGCGGACGGCACCACAACGAGCTGACCCGGTACCGCTACGACGTCGTCCTGTACGCCGACACCGCCGACGCCCTCCGGCTGGACGAGGTGCCGGAGACCGAGTGGGGCGCGGACCTCACCGCACTCCTGAGTTCGGCCGCACCCTTCCGCGTCCGGCGCATCCCCGACGCGCGCACGGCTGCCGACCTCGCCGCGATGCGCGCGCTGGACGCCCAGCCCGCGCCCCCGACGGGTGAGGAGCCGGAGGACGTACGGCAGTTGGGGGAGACCCATGGCTTCCGGGTCTTGACGACCTGGTCCGACACCCCGGGCTTCTTCGACGCCGTGTTCGTGCCCGCCGCCGACTCCGGCCGCACCCTCGGCCTGTACCGCCCCCGCGCGGAGCGCGGCCCCGAGCCGTACGCCAACACCCCGACCGCCACCCGCGGCCACGGCGCGCTCGTGCGGCGGATCCGGGAGGAGCTGGCGCAGCGGCTGCCCGGCTATATGGTCCCGGCCGCCTTCGTGGTGCTGCCGCGCCTGCCGATGAACGACAACGGCAAGCTCGATGTGCGAGCCCTGCCGGACGCCGAGCCCGCCGTCGCCCTGTCCGCCGGGCGCGGCCCGTGCACGCCCGTCGAGGAGGTGCTGTGCCGGCTCTTCGCCGAGGTGCTGGGGCTGCCCCGCACCGGCGCGGAGGACAACTTCTTCGACCTGGGCGGGCATTCGCTGCTCGCCACCCGGCTGATCAGCCGGGCCCGCACCGAACTCGGCGCCGAGCTCGCTGTCCGCGACCTGTTCGAAACCCCGACGCCCGGGCAACTGGCCCTGCGCGCAGAGGCGGGACGGCGGCCCGCCCGGCCGGTACTGGAGCCCGCCGCCGAACGGCCCGAGCGCATTCCGCTGTCGGCCGCCCAGCGGCGGCTCTGGCTGGTCGAGCGGCTCACCGGCGGCGTCGCCTACAACTTCCCGCTCGTCTTCCGGCTCCGCGGCGAGCTGGACCTCGACGCCTTGCGCGCAGCCCTGTGCCACGTGACGAACCGTCACGAGACCCTGCGCACCAGGTTCCTGGTGTCGGACGGTGAGCCGTACCAGTGGATCGCGGAACCCGGGACGGTGGAGCCCGAGTTCACCGTCGCGGACTGTACCGAGGACGAACTCGCCGACCGGGTTACCGCCGCCCAGCGCCGCCCCTTCGACCTGAGCGCCGAACTCCCCGTCCGCTGCCAGGCGTTGCGCCTCGGACCCACCGACCACGTGGTGACGCTGATGCTGCACCACATCACCACGGACGAATGGTCCGACCGGCCCTTCCTCACCGACCTGACCACCGCCTACCTGGCCCGCCGCGAAGGCCGCGCCCCCGACTGGGCACCGCTGCCGATCCAGTACGCCGACTACACCCTCTGGCAGGACCGCCTGCTCGGTCAGGTCGGCGCCGGACAGCTCGCCCACTGGACCGAGACCCTGCGCGACCTGCCCGACGAGCTGGCCCTGCCCCTGGACCGGCCCCGCCCGGAGACGCCCACCGGACGCGGCGGCACAGTCCGCCTGGAGCTGGACCCCGACACCGGACGGGCCCTGCGCGACCTGTCCCGGGCCACCGGCACCAGCATGTTCATGCTGTTCCAGGCGGCCACCGCGGCCCTGCTGCACCGGCTCGGCGCGGGGGAGGACATCCCGCTCGGCGCACCCGTCGCGGGCCGCACCGACGAGGCGCTGAACGATCTGGTCGGCTTCTTCGTCAACACCCTCGTCCTGCGCACCGACCTCTCCGGACCCGGGCTGTCCTTCCGTGGGCTGCTCGCCCGCGTCCGGGAGTCCTCCCTGGCCGCCTTCGAGCACCAGGACCTGCCGTTCGACCACGTCGTGGAGGCCCTCAACCCGCCCCGGGTGACCGGCCGCAACCCCCTCTTCCAGGTCATGCTGGGCTATCACCACCGGCCCGACGGCGACCCGGACGTCCTCGGCCTGCCCACCGAGTGGTTCGACATGGACACCGGCATGGCCAAGTTCGACCTCCACTTCACCTTCGTCGACGAGACCGGGCCCGGCCGTCTGGTGCTGCTCCTGGAACACGCCCTCGACCTGTGCGACACCACGACCGCCCAGCGGCTCGCCTCCCGGCTGGTGCGGCTGCTGGAACAGGTGGCGACCGACCCCGACCGGCCCGTACGCGACCTGCGGCTTCTGGACACCGACGAACACGACCTGGTCGTCGAGCGCTGGAACGACACCGCGCACGAGGTCACCCCGACCACCCTGCCGGAACTGTTCCGGGCCCAGGCCGCCCGCATGCCGGACGCCCTGGCCCTCGTCGTCGGCGAACAAAGGCTCAGCTACGCCGAGTTGGACAGCCGGGTCGAGCACACCGCACGCGTCCTGGCCGGACTCGGCGTCGGACCCGGGAGCACGGTCGCGGTGACGCTGCCCCGGTCGGCGGAGCTGATCGTGGCCCTCCTCGCGGTGCACCGGGCGGGCGCCGCGTACCTCCCGCTGGAGCCCGGCCTGCCGCCGGAGCGGCTCGCGTTCACCCTGGACGACGCGCGTCCGGCGTACGTCATCCGCGACGCGCTCCCCGAGGGACCCGAGGGCGAACTCCCCACCGCATACCACCCGTTGAGCCCGGCCTACGTCATCTACACCTCCGGCTCGACGGGCCGCCCCAAGGGCGTCGTCGTCCCGCAGACGGGCATCGCCAACCGGCTGCTGTGGATGCAGGACAGCTACCGGCTCACCGCCGACGACCGGGTACTGCAGAAGACCCCCGCCGGGTTTGACGTCTCCGTGTGGGAGTTCTTCTGGCCGCTGATCACCGGGGCCACTCTGGTCGTCGCCCGGCCCGACGGCCACCGCGATCCGGCCTATCTGGCCGCCCTGATCCGGGAACAGGGCGTCACGACCGCGCACTTCGTGCCCTCCATGCTCCAGATGTTCCTGGAGGAACCCACCGCCGCGCGGTGCACCGGCCTGCGCCAGGTGATGTGCAGCGGCGAGGCGCTGCCGCCCGCCGTCGCCGAACGCTTCCACCGGCTGCTGCCCGCGAGGCTGCACAACCTCTACGGGCCCACGGAGGCATCCGTCGACGTCACCGCCGTCGAGGTGCCCGCTGGAGCCGGGCAAATCCTGATCGGCCGCCCGGTGTGGAACACCCGCGCCTACGTACTGGACGCCGCCCTGCGCCCGGTCCCGCCCGGCGTCGCGGGGGAGCTCTACCTGGCGGGCATCCAGTTGGCCCGCGGCTACCTCGAGCGCCCCGGCCTGACCTCCGAGCGGTTCGTCGCCGACCCCTACGGCGCTCCCGGCACCCGTATGTACCGCACCGGTGACCTGGCCCGCTGGACGGCCGACGGCACGCTCGACTTCCTGGGCCGCACCGACGACCAGGTCAAGATCCGCGGCATGCGGGTCGAACCCGGCGAGGTGGAAGCCGTACTCGTCCGGCACCCGTCCGTCTACCACGCCGTCGTCGTCGCGCATGATCAGCGGCTGGTGGCCTACCTGGTGCCGGCCGAGGGGAGCACCGCCAACGCCGACGACCTGCGCCGCCACAGCGCCGCCGAACTGCCCGAGCACATGGTCCCGGCCGCCTTCGTCATCCTCGACGCCCTCCCGCTGACGGCCAACGGCAAGCTGGACCGCCGCGCCCTGCCCGCCTCCGACTTCGCCGCGCAGGCGGGCGGGGGGCGGCCCCGCACGCCCCGCGAAGAGATCCTCTGCGCCCTCTTCGCCGACACCCTCGGCCTGCCCGCCGTCGGCGTCGACGACGACTTCTTCGCCCTGGGCGGCCACTCCTTGCTTGCCATGCGTCTGACCGCGCGGATCCGCGCCGCCCTCGGCGTCGAGGTGTCCCTGCGCACGGTCTTCGACACGCGGACGGTGACCGGGCTCGCCACGGCACTCGCGGCCGGCGGCACCGCGGCGGCAGCCGCCCGCCCCGCCCTCCCGGCCGCCGAGCGCCCCGAGCGGCTGCCGCTGTCCTCGGCCCAGCAGCGCCTGTGGGTGCTCTACCAGGTCGAGGGCCCCAGCGCGACGTACAACATCCCCTCGGCCTGGCGGTTGACCGGCGCGCTGGACGTCGAGGCGCTGCGGGCGGCCGTGAACGATCTCGTCGTACGGCACGAGACGCTGCGCACGGTCTTCCCCGACGAGGACGGCCGGGCCCACCAGCTGATCCTCGGCCCGGACCAGGTGCGCATCCCCTTCGAGGTGGAGGACACCGGCGAGGAGCGGCTCGCCGAGCGGCTGGCGGAGGCCGGCGCGTACGGCTTCGAGCTGGACCGCGAACCCCCGCTGCGGGTCCATCTGTTCCGCACGGGGGAACAGGACTGGACGTTGCTGGTCCTGCTGCACCACATCGCCGGCGACGAGTGGTCGGACGCGCCCCTCAACCGTGACCTCGCCCTCGCCTACGCCTGCCGCACACAGGGGCGGGAGCCGGACTGGGCGCCGCTGCCCCTCCAGTACGCCGACTACACGCTGTGGCAGCAGCAGCTGCTCGACCAGGTCAGTGAGCTCCAGGCCGCCTACTGGCGGCAGACGCTGGCCGGTCTCCCCGAGGAGCTGGCGCTGCCCTACGACCGGCCCCGGCCGCTGGAGGCGAGCCACCGGGGCGGCTCGGCCGACCTGTCCCTCGACGCCGAACTGGCGGCGGACCTGCACCGGTTGGCGCGCGATCACGGGGTGAGCGTGTTCATGGTGCTCCAGGCCGCCGTGGCGACCCTGCTCACCCGGCTGGGTGCCGGATACGACATCCCCATCGGCAGCCCGATCTCCGGGCGTACGGACGCGGCCCTGGAGGACCTGGTCGGCTTCTTCCTCAACACCCTGGTGTTGCGCACCGACACCTCCGGCGACCCCACCTTCCGGGAGTTGCTGGCCCGGGTGCGGGAGACGGACCTTGCGGCCTTCGACCACCAGGACCTGCCGTTCGAACGGCTGGTGGAGGTGCTCAACCCGGCCCGGTCGCTCGCCCGGCACCCGCTGTTCCAGGTGATGGTCGTCTACCTCGCGGCCGGTGACGAGCGCGCGGGCCTGCCCGGACTGGAGGCCCGCCGGGGCGAAGTCACGCAGACCACGGCCAAGTTCGACCTGTCCTTCGACTTCGTGGAGCGCGCCGACGGCACGGGGGTCGACGGGGTCCTGGAGTACAGCGCGGACCTGTTCGACCACGCCACCGCACAGTCCTTCGCCGACCGGCTGCGCCGCGTCCTGCGCGCCGTGGCCGCCGACCCGGACCTCACCGTGGGCCGCGTGGACATCCTCGCCCCGGACGAGCGGCAGCGCCTGACGGACGGCTGGCACAGCCGCCCCGCCCTCGCGGCGCCGACGACCGTGCCCGCCCTCTTCGAGGCATGCGTCCGCCAGTTCCCCGGGCTTCCCGCGGTGACCTCCGACGGCATCGAGCTGACCTTCGCCGAACTCGGCGCGGAGGCCAACCGACTGGCCCGGTCGCTGCGCGAACTCGGTGCCGGACCCGAGCGGTTGGTCGCCCTGGCGCTGCCCCGCACCGCCCGGTTCCTGGTGGCCGTGCTCGCGGTGCACAAGGCGGGTGCGGCCTACCTGCCGCTCGACCCGGACGCGCCGCCGGACCGCACCGCCGACGTGCTCGACGACGCGCGTCCCGTGGTGACGCTCACCACCGGCGAGTTCACGGACGTCCTGCCCCCGGACGCGGAACGGCTGGTCCTGGACGAGCCCGCGACGGCCGAGCGGATCGCCGCCCAGGCGCCGTCCGGCCTCGATGACACCTCCGTTCCGTTACCCCGCCACCCGGCCTACGTCATCTACACCTCCGGCTCCACCGGCCGCCCCAAGGGCGTCGTCATCACCCACGAAACCGTCGGCAACCTCTTCCACAGCCACCGCGAGACGCTGTACCGGCCCGCGATCCAGGCCACCGGGCGGCGGAACCTGCGCGCCGGGCACGCCTGGTCGTTCTTCTTCGACGCCTCCTGGCAGCCCCAGCTCTGGCTGCTGGACGGGCACTGCGTGCACATCGTGTCCGAGGAGGTCAGGCGCGACCCCGAACTCCTCGCCGCGGCCGTGCGCCGGCACCGCTTCGACTTCCTGGAGGTCACCCCCTCCCTGTTTGCCCAACTGGCGGAGAACGGCCTGCTGGAGGGCGACGACTGCCCCCTCGCCGTCGTCGGCGTCGGCGGCGAGGCGGTACCGGTCGCCCAGTGGCGGCACCTGGCCGGGTTGCGCGCCACCGAGGCGTTCAACCTCTACGGACCGACCGAGTCCACGGTCGACGCCCTGGTCGCCAGGGTCGGTGACAGCGACCGTCCGCTGGTGGGCCGGCCGGTGGCCGGGACCCGGGCCCACGTCCTGGACGAGCGGCTGCGACCGGTTCCGCCCGGTGTGACGGGCGAGCTGTACCTCGCGGGCGGCGGACTCGCCCGCGGCTACCTCGGCGCCCCCGCCCTGACCGCCGAGCGGTTCGTGGCCGACCCCTTCGGTGCGCCCGGTTCCCGGCTGTACCGCACGGGTGACCTGGCCCGCTGGACGGCCGACGGCCGGATCGACTTCCTCGGCCGGGCCGACGACCAGGTCAAGATCCGCGGCTTCCGCATCGAACCCGCCGAGATCGAGTCCGCGCTCACGGCCCATCCCGCCGTCGCGCAGGCTTTGGTGACGGTCAGTCAGGGGGGCGCGCGCAAGGTGCTGGTGGCCTACGTGGTCGCCCAGGGCGCCGACCCCGCCGCACTGCGCGCCCATGTCGCCGCCCGACTCCCCGACCACATGGTCCCGGCCGCCGTCGTACCGCTCGACCGGTTCCCGCAGCTGGCCAACGGCAAGCTGGACCGGGCCGCCCTGCCCGCCCCCGACTTCTCCGCACTGTCCTCCGGACGCGCCCCCGCCACCCCGACGGAAGAGACGCTCTGCGCGGTCATCGCCGAGGTGCTCGGGCTCCAACGGGTCGGCGTGGACGACGACTTCTTCGCCCTCGGCGGCGACAGCATCGTGGCCATGCAGCTCGTCGGCCGGGCGCGTGCGGCGGGCGTACGCATCACCCCGCGGCTGGTCTTCCGGCACCGCACGGCCGCCGCGCTGAGCGCCGTCGCCGAGCCGCCCGGGATCACCGGGATCCGCCGCGAGGACGACGGCACCGGGACCGTGCCGCTCACCCCCGTGATGCACTGGCTGCGTGAACTGGGCGGCCCCATTTCGACCTACCACCAGGCCGCGCTCGTCCGCACGCCCGCCGCCCTGGACCTGCCCGGCCTGACCGCCGTGCTCCAGGCCCTGGCCGACCGGCACGACCTGCTGCGGGCCACCCTGGTGCGGCCCTCGCGCGACGACACCGACGACTGGTCGCTGCACGTCCCGCCCGTCGGCACGGTCGACGCCGCCCGGTGGATCGATCGGGCGGACGTGACCGGGCTCGACGCCGAGGCGCTGGGCGAGGCCGTACGCGAGCACGCGCACGCGGCGCGGGCGCTGCTGGATCCGGACGCCGGCACCATGGTGCGGGCCGTGTGGTTCGACGCGGGCGACGCTCCTGGACGGCTGCTGCTGATGGCTCACCACCTGGTGGTCGACGGGGTGTCCTGGAGGGTGCTGCTGCCGGACCTGGCGGCGGCCTGGCAGGACGTCTCCGCCGGGCGCGCGGCACGGCTCGGCCCCGTCGAGACGTCGTTCGCCCGCTGGTCACGGCTGCTGTCCGAACTGGCCGAGGCCCCCGAGCGGGAGGCGGAGCTGCCCGTGTGGACGGCCATCCTCGACGGCGGCGGCGAACCCTTCCCGCTCGCCCGCCCGTTGGACCCCGACCGCGACACCACCGCGACCCGGCGGGAGGTGATCATGCGGTTGCCCGCCGAGCTCACCGGGCCGCTGCTGTCGACGGTGCCCGCCGCGTTCGGCGCCGGCGTCAACGACGTACTGCTCGCCGGCCTCGCGCTGGCCTTCGCCGACTGGCGCAGGCGCGCCGGCGGGTCCGGCACCTCCGTCCTGGTCGACCTGGAGGGTCACGGCCGCGAGGCCGAACTGGCCGGAGACGACGTCGACCTCTCCCGGACGGTGGGCTGGTTCACCAGCGTCTTCCCGGTGCGGCTCGACGCGGGCCCGGCCGACCCCGCCGACGCCTTCGCCGGCGGCCCGGCCGCCGAGGACGCCGTACGCCGGGTGCGTGAGCATCTGGCGGCGCTGCCCGCGAACGGCGTCGGCTACGGCCTGCTGCGGTACCTCAACCCCCGGACCCGTGAGGTGCTGGCGGCCCGCGAACCGGCCGGCGTGGAGTTCAACTACCTGGGTCGGTTCGGCATCCCGGAGGAGACCGACTGGTCGTACGCGCCCGAGGAGGACGCGGCCGACATCGGTCCCGAGGCCGCGATGCGGGAGGGCCATGCGCTGAGCATCAACGTCGTGACCGAGGACCGGGAGGACGGGCCGGTGCTGGCCGCCCACTGGTCCCATCTGGAGGGGCTGCTGCCGCGCGAGACGGTCGAGGACCTCGCCGGGACCTGGTTCCGGGCGCTGGAGGGGCTGGTCGTGCGGGCCGAGAGGAACCGTCGGCCGTAGGGCCGTGAGGAGAGGAAGCAGATGAGCAATCCGTTCGAGGACGCCACGGGGGTCTACCTGGTGCTCGTCAACGACGAGAACCAGCACAGCCTGTGGCCGGAGTTCGCCGACGTGCCGGACGGCTGGCGGACCGTCCACGGGCCCGCCGACCGGCAGGACTGCCTGGAGTACGTCGAGACCCACTGGACCGACATGCGGCCGCGGAGCCTGGCCGAGGCGATGGACGGCTGACACGGCACACACGGAAAGAATGGGGGCGGCCGCTGGGGCCGCCCCCTTTCACTGTCCCTCTCCGGCGTCAGGAGGCGGGCTGCTCCACCTTCGTGTCCGGCTTGCCGTCGACGGCCGCCGCCAGCTGCGGGGCCAGCCGCTCGACGACGTACGGCAGGCTGAGGGCGGAGACGAACGACGTGGCGTTGCCGTAGTCGCTGCTCTCGTCGACGAAGACCTCGCGGCCCTCCTTCACCACGTTCAGATCCTTGTACGAGGCGTCCTTGTGCAGCTTGTCGGCGTCCTTGGCGACGTCGCCGGCGATCCAGACGACGGCGTCCTGGTCGAGCAGATCGGTGCGCTCCTTGCTGATGTTCGCGCCGAACTTGTCCCCGGTCGCCTTGTCCAGGTCCTTGGGCAGGGAGAAGCCGAGGTCGGTCAGGATCCGGGAGCGCGCGTCCTGGCTGCCGAAGACGAACATGCCCTCGTACGGGGTGGCCATCACCGCGCCGGCACCCTTGAACTCGGGGTGCTCGTCGGCCGCGGCCTTGATCGTGGCCTCGGTGTCCTCGACGACCTTCGTGGCCTCGTCCGGCTTTCCGAGTGCCTGGCCGACCTTCCTCGTCAGCTCCTGCCACGGGATGCCGTAGTCGTTGTACTCCTTCGGCTGGGCGACCACGGGCGCGAACTTCGACAGCGACTCGTACTGCTCCTTGGTCAGGCCCCCGTAGAGCGCGAGGATCAGGTCCGGCTTGAGTGCCGCGATCTTCTCCACCTGAGGGCCGGTGCCGGTGTCCTTCAGGACGGTCGGTGCCTCGGCACCGCCCAGCTCGTCCTCGGCCCAGGGGCCGATCGCACCCTTGTAACCGCCCAGCCATTCGGTGGTGCCGACCGGCACCTTGCCGAGCGCCAGGACCGCGTCCTGGTCGGTGAGACCGACGGTGACGATCCGCTGCGGTTCGGCCTTGATGGTCGTACTGCCGTACTTGTGCGCGATCGTGACGGGGAAGGCGGACTCCCCGGAGGCGCCCGCCTTCGCACCGCTGTCGGTGGAGTCGGATCCGGAGTCGTCCCCGCCGCAGGCCGTGGCGGCGGTCAGGAGCAGGAGGGTCGAGGCGAGCGCGGCGGCGAGCCGTGACGCTGTGCGGGAGCGGAACATCGGTCGTCCTTCGGTTCGGTTCCTGTGGTGCGGGGCGGTGCGGGGGGTTCGGACTGCGTGGGGCAGGGGAGTGCGTGGGGCTTTCAGGATCCGGTGGCACGGGCGCACGCCCCTGCGCCAACTCCGCGTTGACCCAGGAGAATTCGGAGAGGGCCCCATGAGGAACAGGGCGAGCGCGACGCAGGAGACCAGCTCGCCGAGCCGATGTCGCCGCGTGCGGCGAGCCGGCCGCCGACCAGGGCGACCAGGGCGAGGAACGCTCCGGTGAGGATGGTCACGACGCCGCTCTGCCAGGCTTCGGCACGTGCAGCGCGCAGGGTGGCGGTGAGCGAGTCCTGGCTGATGCGCCGGTAGCGGGAGACCGCCGCCGGTTCGGCGCCGATGCCCTTGAGCACACGCAGTCCGGCCACCAGATCGGCGGCCACGCCCGACGCGTGCGCCGCGCGTTCCTGCTCGGTCTCGCTGCGGCGCTCAAGGGGTTTGCTCAGCAGGTGCACCAGCCACAGCAGCAGGGGCGTGCCCAGGAGCACGAGGAGACCGAGGGGGAAGGAGATGCGCAGCAGCACGACCGCACCGACCGCCAGGCCGGTCGCGGCCCCGATTCCGACGACGAGTGCCATCGTGACGGCGCCGACCCTTCTGGCGTCCTCCGTCGCGGTGTTCGCCAGTTCCCCGGGTAACCGGCCCTCGTCGGTGCCGCCTTCGGGGGCGAGGACACGGGCGGTCAGCTCCGTCCTCAGGCGGTGCGCGGCCGTCAGGGACGCGCGCTCACCGGCGCGGGCGCCGAAGCGGAAACTTGAGGAGAGTCCGACGTAGACGACGGCCAGGACGCCGAGCCACAGCAGCAGTCCGCTGACGTCGCCGTCCACGACGCCGCGGTCGATGGCGAGTCCGATGACGACGGGCACGAGGGCTTCGCCCGTCTGGTGCCCCATGCCCAGCACCGCGCCGACGACGACATCACGGCGCTGACCGCCCACCGCGCGCCACAGGACGTTCCGTCCCGGCAGGTCCGCATTTCTCACGCATCCTCCGGACCGGATTCACAGCGCCCAGAAACCCTCCGCAAACTTAGGTAAGGCTAACTAAAACTGCCCTCCGCTGCCACCCCCTCACGGCCGCCGGCGACGGTCAGTTCTCCGCGGCGTTCGCCGGCTGCCACCAGCCCGCCAGCTCGTCGATGATCGGCAGCACGGAATGCCCGCGCGGCGTGAGCCGGTAGCGGACCCGCGGCGCGGAGCCGCCGAGGTTGTGCACCGTGTGGTCCGGGTAGAAGGGGCGTGGGCATGATCTGCCAGGGCCGACCCATGCGCGGCATACGGGCGATGACGTGGATATGGCCGAGGCCGTTGGCCTCCACATCGAAATCCACGTCGAACCTGCCCAGCAGGGGCGTCATGCGATGGACTATGGTGCCGGGAACGGGCAGACCGCCCTCGGCGAGAACATCTCCGTCACCTGGGCCGCGCCCAAGGGCACCCACGAGCCCGGCGGCGCTAGGGGAGGCGTTTCCGTGGAAGCCCCGCCGGCAGGCCCCCGCACCGGCGAATACGCCCTGGTCGTACTGAACTTGACGCTGCCCGGGCTCCGGCGGGTCCACCCGTTTGACAGCACGCCGTGCCCGCGGGCGCGGGCACCCCTAGCATGTCGACTGTGCGACCCATTCTCCCGAAGCTCGAGGGCGGTCGGCTGCAGGGCGTCCTGCAGCTCATCGAGGACGGCATCCACCTCCTTGTCGCGGCGCTCCTCGTACTGCTCGCGGGGCTCCTGACCGTCACGGTCGTCCAGGACGTCGTCAGGTCGATCCAGGGGCCCTACCGCGAGGAGGTGGTCGTTCTCTCCGCCCTGGACAACGGCCTGGTGCTGTTCATCGTGGCCGAGTTGCTCCACACCGTCCGCCTCACCATCAGGAACCGGACCCTCGACGCCGAGCCGTTCCTCGTCGTCGGCCTGATTGCCGGCATCCGCAAGGTGCTCATCGTGACGGCCGAGGCGGAAAGGTCCTTCCGGTGGGACGTCGAGGGGCTGGAACTGCTCATCCTGTCGGCGCTGATCCTCGTGATGGCGACAGCGATGTACGTGTGGCGGCACTCGACACCGCGGGAAGACCGCTTGCCGCTCCAGGAGGCGCGGCGCTTTCCGTCGCCGTAGCCGTCAGGCAGCCCCGGACTCCGCGGGGAAGAAAGTGACCAAGGTTGCGGTGCCCTCCTGGTCCACCACTCGGACTGCTGCCTCAGTGACATCCGGCGTAGAGAGTTCGACACTTTGGGGGTGCGGGACCATATGGCGGAGGACGACCGGGTAACGCGGTGACTCACCCCCGACGGCGACGACCACCACGTCGTCCTTCGGGTCATAGGTGAGGTAGGAGAACGGCAGCTGCTCCGCTTCGTGCTGGTCTCCGAGCGAGGGATCCACCACTTCAATGGTGACCAGGTCACCGCTGTGTGCATCGGTGACCTCGTCGAGCAGGGACTGCCATTCCGCGCGGTCGGACATTGGGGTGTCGGCCATGGTGTGTTCCTTCCTCCGTGCCCCTTGGACAGCTTCTGTCGTAATCGTCCCCGATGTCTTCCCACGCGGCCACCGTCCAGGAGGGCCTGCGGGTCCTGCTCCGCGAGGAGGGTGCACTTTTCCCGGTGCTGTCACGGGTTCCCGGCCCGCTTGCCGTCCAGCAGTCCGTGCAGGTGTGCGGCGGCGTTCTCGATGTCCGTGTATTTCTGCCGTGCGGCGCGTACCTCGGCAGAAAGCACACCGCAGCGGTGGACGCGCTCGAAATCGCCATAGGGGAACTTGTAGCGGCCCTTGGTCTTCTCTCCCATCTCGTCGTCGATGGCCAGGTACCACCTGGCGTACTCGTTGAACCCGTGCTCCTCGAGGTAGGCATTCTCTTCCGCTGCCGAAGGCTGGTGCTCACTCCACTCGTCCCGGTCGTCCAGGACGATCTTGCCCTCTTCGGTCAGTTTCTTCGCGTGGTTGAACGCCTTCGCGTTCAGTTTCACCGTCATGCCGTTTACCGCCTTACCGCCCCATCGACAAGTTCAGGTCGCCGGCCTCAGGACTACGAGCTCAACGAACGCGGACATATCTCTTCGACCATATGCGCGAAACCCGCGATCGCGCCCGCTGGGCAGACGGCCGGTTCCCAGCGCGGTGCGCGAGTACGCCGACTTTGCGGCAACCGCGCGACCCGACCTGCCGCGGCCGTCCCGCCGCCCGGCGTGAGCGGTCGCGTGGGGCAAGAATGACCCCATGCACACTGTGATCGCGGGTGGACACGGAAAGATCGCGCGCCGGCTGACCCGGCTGCTCTCGGCGCGCGGCGACAACGTCACAGGGCTGATCCGCAACCCGGACCACGCAGACGACCTGCGCGCGGACGGTGCGGAACCGGTGGTGTGC
>NZ_JBFAWL010000028.1:0-70757 GCF_040680275.1 Streptomyces sp. NPDC052079 | reverse complement strand
CCCGCTCCGCGGGAGCTTCGTTTCTCCCCCGCAAGCGGGAGGTACCCCCACCCCGGCCTGAAGGCCGGGGTATCCACGAAGGAGGCCCGATGATGCATCTCAACGGACTGCGGTGCGCCGAGGATCGGGCGGATTGGCTCGGATGCCGCTGCCGCTGTTCAACCGGACGTGGCTGGTTGGTGGTTGCCGGTGGGGAAGGAACTCCCTGTCGTTGGGGAAGGGACGGGGCCGTGGTATCCCTTCCTGTACGACGGGAAGAGTCGGCAGAGGTTGCAGACACCGGAGGCCGCGTCCCGGGCCGTCGGGAGAGGGGATGGCTGCGAAGGCGTCTGCGCTGGACTGTCCCAGCAGATCATGGGCATGTGCTGAGCGGGAACCGAGATACCGCGCGGAGGTATCGGGCCGAGTCGGCACCTGAGGAAAGGAAGGGCAGTTGCCTGTCCGGATCGCTTGTGGCTCAGCGCTCGTCGCCCTTATGTTGTCCTTCGTGTGCGTTCCGGCGTCCGCCGCCGGCGATGGAGCGCGGGCCAACCGCTCCTGTGGCGACCTGCGGTTGACGGGCTCACTGCCCGCACCGCCCGCGGGCATGGCCGTGCAGCAGGAGGTCTCGATCGGCGCGGACTGCAGGCCACAACCTGGTGAGGTGCGGCTGATGCCGCTCGGCCGGGCCGAGGGCACCGCCGCAGGGGCTGGGACCGAAGACACCGAGAGCGGCCGACACCGGCTCTCAAGCTGGAACGAGATGTACGACTGCTGCAACATCCGTATGACCGGCCTGTACGTGACGTCGCACTGGACCACCGGCGGCGGCCGTGTCGTGAGCGCGACCATCGACGCCACCCAGCAGTGGAACAGGGAGCCGTGGGAAGCGGGCTGGTCGCGGAAGTCGGCCACCGAGGGCGTCGACTGCGCCGCTGACTGCCCCGCCTCCCGCAGTGAGGCACATGCGGACTTCACCTACCGGGGCATCTTCGACGCGACCGGGACCTGGTACGCCAACACTCACCACTCGTACGTCGACGTCAAAGCCGATGGCACCGCCTCCTGCCACTCCGAGGTGGATCTGCGTCACAGCTTCATCGGCTGGAACTGGCGGCGCGGCTGCGCCTGACGCTCCCCGAGGCGGCCGGAGCGCCGCGCACCGAACAGCACTCTGTCAACCGCGCTTTCACCCGTCGATGTGTCCTCTCCGTCGCAGTAGCCAGTGAGCGGGCGATCATCACTTCGCCCGGCAGCAAACCATCCTCACTGCATCCGCCACGTCAGCCACCCAGGCGCGCTCACCGCCGACTTCAAGCCAGCCCAGCTCCAGACGGCCGCCCAGCTCGGCCTGACCATCCCGCCGGCCGTGATTCACCGATGACGTCGAGGACGCCCGGGAGTTCGCCGCCGAGCACGGGCCCGTGACCTACCAAGTTCCGCGGCCTGCCCTGCGGCCGCGTTCGCCCACTCCTGCGCCCACGGCTCGCCCCGCACCCCCGCCGTACGCACCGCGTCGGAGAACGCCCGCATGTGGTGCTCGGAGCCGGCCCGCCCGCAGTAGCCGGCGGCGAACGCTCCGGAAGTACGGCAGCGCTCCACTTCGGCCTTTTCTCTGTCGGTGCGTAGACACGATCCGCTCTGAATGGAACGCTCCCTACAGAGACGCGGACCTGTTCTCCCGCTCCGCCGGTTCTTCTTCCGCTCGTCGGTCGGCGTCGCCGCTCCAGCGCAATCACGCACCGTTGTCCGCACGAGCCGTGCCATCCCCACCAGGCCCCAGTTCCCACAGCCACCGATTCCTCGTACGCCCAGATTCCTCGCCGGGAGGAGTTCACCACATGAGAGTCCGAGTCGCCCCTGCGGCACTCGCCGCTACCGTCCTCGCCATTACGGCGCCACTCGCCGCCACCGCCGCCGCGGCCCCGGCCGCCGACCGTGCGGAGTTCGTCGTGGACACCACCTCCGACGCAGTGGACGCCGACCCGTCGGACGGCCGGTGCCGCACCGCGTCGGGCGCGTGCAGCCTGCGTGCCGCCGTGATGGCCGCGAACGCCCGGCCGGGCAGTACGATCACACTGCCCCCCGGCCATTACCGGCTCACGATCCCGCCCGACCCCCGGCTGCTCGTAGGCGACAATCCCGACCCGACCACAGGGGACCTGAACGTCGACGCACCCACCACGATCCATGGCGCCGGCGCGCGGAGCACCGTCATCGACGCCAACCACCTGGACCGGGTCTTCCGCATGCGGGCGGACACCCACATGTCCGATGTGACGATCACCGGGGGAAGGGCCAAGCAGCGCGAACTGCCTTTCACCGACACCGGCGGCGGTGGCATCGCCAACGCAGCGCACCTGACGCTGCGCCGCGTCGCCGTGACCGCTAACTCCGCCGGCTACGGCGGCGGGGTCTTCAACGTCCCGGACTCCCACCTGGATCTCGTCGACAGCACGGTCAGCCGGAACACCGCCGGAGAGGCCGGCGGCATCAGATTCGACGACAGCGGTACCGTGACGAACTCGACGATCGCCGACAATCGCGTGACGGACCCCGGTGACCGCCCCGGCAGCCTCGGCGGCTACGGCGGAGGCATCGACATCCGCGGCCTGGGAGCCGTGCAGATCCTCAACTCGACCATCACGAGGAACAGTTCCAGTGATGGCGGGGGCGGCATCAACATCGCGCCGGCCTACTTGGACAGCCTGCCCGCGCCCATCCCCGACATCGTCGATCTGCCACTGGGACGCATGACCCTGCGCAACTCCGTCGTCGCGGGCAACACCGTCGACGGCGCGGCCGCCGACTGCGAGAAGGCCTTCGCCACCATCTCGTCGCAGGGCCACAACATCGACGGCGACGGCAGCTGCCGGCTCTCGGCCGCGGGCGATCTGCCCAGTCGTGACCCGCTGGTCGGGCCGCTGGCGAACCACGGCGGCCCCACGGACACCGTGGCGCTGCTGCCGGGCAGTCCCGCCCTGGACTCGGCCGAGGGCTGCCCGGCCACCGATCAGCGCGGCATCACTCGCCCGCAGGGCGCCGCATGTGACATCGGCGCATACGAGCACACGCCATGAGCTTCCAACCCCGACACCGGCACCTGGAGCGACGGATGAGAGCCCCGAGCCTGCGCCCCACTTTGGCCCGCGCCACAGCCGCCGTCGCGGCCCTGCTCCTGTCACTGACCGTTCCTCCGCCCACTGCTCGGGCCGCTTTTGGCCCCGACTCCTTGGTCGTGCGTACCGACCGGGGCTGGGTGCGAGGTGCGGCCGTCCACGGCGGCGGGCGGGTCTTCCAGGGGATCCCGTTCGCCGCCCCGCCGACCGGTGAGCTGCGCTGGCGTCCGCCGCTCCCCGCGCCACGATGGTCAGGCGTACGGACCGCCACCGCACCGGCCCACCCCTGCCCCCAGTTACCGCTGACGCTGCTCCCCGACGGTGGCCCCGTCCTGCCCGGCGAGTCCAACCGCACGGGCAGCACCGTGGAGGACTGCCTGTACCTCAACGTCCGGACACCCGCCCGCACCGGCAACCGCCCCCTTCCGGTCCTGGTATGGCTGCACGGCGGAGGCAACGTCTACGGCGCGGGCAGCGACTACGACGGCTCCACCTTGGCGGCGCGGGGTGTGGTCGTGGTCACCGTCAACTATCGCCTCGGAGCACTGGGGTTCCTGGCCCACCCCGCCCTGTCGGCCGAGAGCCCGGACCACGCCTCGGGCGATTACGGCCTGATGGACCAACAGGCCGCCCTGCGCTGGGTGCGGCGCAACATCGGTGCCTTCGGTGGCGACCGGAACCGGGTGACGCTCGGTGGCCAGTCCGCCGGGTCGGCGGACACGTGCCTCCACATAGCCTCGCCGACCGCGAAAGGCCTGTTCCACCGGGCGATCCAGCAGAGCGGAGCCTGCGCCGCGGACGGCGGTCTGACACCCCTCCCGCTCGACGCGGCCGAGCGAAGGGGAAGCGGATTCGCGGCCTCGGTCGGCTGCACGGACCCGACGAACGCGGCGGGCTGCCTGCGTGCCGTGCCCACCACTGAGCTCATCCGCGCCACCGGGACAGGGGCCGCCTCCCTGTGGGCCCCGAACACAGGCCCGCGCGTCCTCCCCCGCTCTCCGCACACGGCGTGGGCCGAGGGACGAGTGAACGCGGTCCCGACGCTGAGCGGCAGCACCCATGACGAATACCGCTACTTCACCGCGCTGAACGTGGATCTGCTCGGCGGCGGCCCCCTGACCCCCGACTCGTACGCCGGCCTCGTCCGACTCCAGCACGGCAACCGCGCGGCCGCGGTCCTGGACACCTACCCGGTCTCGGCCCATCCGTCCGCCAACCTGGCCTACTCCGCCATCGGCACCGACCAGTGGTTCGCCTGCCCGGCACGGGCCGACAGCCGGCTGTACGGCAGCCGGGCGCCCGTCTACGCCTACGAGTTCCACGACGCCCAGGCACCGCCGTTCATCCCGGCCCCGCACACGCCACAGGGTGCCTTCCACGCCGCCGAACTGGCCTATCTGTTCCCCATGGACTCGGTGGCGCCCCTGACGCCCGCCCAGCGGCGGCTGTCCGCCACGATGACCGCCTACTGGGCCCGCTTCGCGACCACCGGCGACCCCAACGCGCCCGGGACCGAGCCCTGGCCGCGCTACACGGCCGACGGGGACCACATCCAGGTGCTGGCCCCGGACCGGGTCGGACCCACCACCGGGTTCGCGGCCGACCACCACTGCGCGTTCTGGCAGCCCGCTCCCCTTCCTGGAGGGGCCGTGCGATGACATCGACACTCGCCCTGATCCGAGACGGACGTCGAACGCTGCGGCAGGGCCCGGAGGCCCTGGCGCACCTGCAGCGCGAACGGCTGGCCGCGATGATCGACTTCGCCCGCGCCCACTCCCCGTACTACCGCGAGCTGTACCGGACGCTACCTGAACGCATCGAGGATCCCGCCCTACTGCCGGTCACGCGCAAGCAGGACCTGATGGCACGTTTCGACGACTGGGTCACCGATCCCGAGGTGACCGTCGACCGCGTACGGGCCTTCGTCGCGGATCCCCGGCGGGCCGGCGAGCGCTTCCTGGGCCGATACTTGGTCACCACCACCTCCGGAACCACCGGCCACCGGGGCCTGTTCCTGCTCGACGACCACGCGGCGGCGGTGGTCAGGGCCCTGTCGCTGCGGGCCGCCCGGCGTACCCTCACGCCCGTGGTGACGGCCCGGTTGCTCGTCCGCCGCATGCGGTCGGCGCACATCGTGGCCACCGGCGGCCATCTGGCCGCGTACACCGTCATAGTCCGCTCCCGCGAGGCCGGTCGGCTGCCCGCCCGGGGCAGCCGGGTGCTGTCGGTGCACAGCCCGCTGCCCGAGCTGGTGGACCAGCTGAATCAGTACCGACCGGTGTTCCTGGCCGGCTACGCCACTGTGATCGCGCTGCTCGCCGGCGAGCAGCTGGCCGGTCGGCTGCGCATCGCCCCGGCCGCGGTGTCCCTGCTGGCCGAAGGCGTCAGTGACCACGAGCACCGCAGGATCCGCTCTGCCTTCGGGGCGCACCTGGTCGACACCTACGGCTGTAACGAGAGCCTCGCCCTGGCCTACGGCTGCCCGGCGGGATGGCTCCATGTCCACAGCGACTGGCTGATCCTGGAGCCCGTCGGCCCCGACCTCCGCCCCACCCGGCCGGGCCAGGAGTCCTTCACCGTGCTGCTGACCAGCTTGTGCCGATGGGCACAGCCGATCCTGCGCTACGACCTCGGCGACAGCGTTGTGCTGCGTCCTGACGCGTGCCCGTGCGGGGACCCGCTCCCCGCGATCAGAGTACGCGGCCGCGCGGCCGACCTGCTGTCTTTCCCGCGCCGGGACGGCGGCACCGTGCGTATCGTGCCCATGGCCTTCGAGACCCTCCTGGAAAACATCCCGGGCATCGACCTGTTCCAGATCGTCCAGACGGCGCCCACCCGCGTCCGCGTGCGGATCCTGTCCGCCGCCGCAGCCGATCGGGAGCGGCTGTGGACAGCGGTGCGAAAGGAGATGGTCGCCCTGCTCACCGCTCACGGCGCGGGCCAGGTGAGCGTCGAACGTGCCCACGAGCCACCCGAGCAGTGTGCCGGCGGCAAGTACCGGGTCGTCATTCCCTGGCCGTGACGCCGGACGAGGGGGCGTCCTTGCCAGGGACGCCCCGCATCGGAACGCCGTGGTGGGCCGCCAGAGCCAGCAACGCTACGCGCAGTGGTCCGGTCTCCAGGACGGTACCGGGCTCGAACCAGCGGGCCACGGCGGTTCCGCTCGCCATCCTCAGTGTGAAGCGCGCCAACTCGTCCGCCGCCTCGGGGCGGTCACGCAGCCCGAAGACGGAACTCACCGAATCCCGGGCCCAGGCCACCAGTGAGTCGCGGTAGTGACGCACCTCGGCCAGGGCCGCCGCACTGGCGTCCTGCCGCACCATGCCCAGCCCCAACAGCAGCTTCACACCTCGCGGGTGGCGCTGGAAGGCGTCCCCGACCTCCATGAGAAAGGTGTCGAGACGCTGGGCGACGTCGCCGCCCGGCACCTCGGCCGGGGGCAGAGCCGCCAGTAGCGCGGTCCTGGCGCGCTCCAGCACCGCGACGTAGATGCCCTCCTTGCTGCCGAAGTGCCAGTAGATCGAGCTGACCGGCAGACCGCACGCGGCGGAGATCATCGAGATGGACGTGGCGGCGTAGCCGTGGCGCGACATCAGGTCGGTGGCGGTGTCGAGAATCGCGTCACGGGACCGCGCGCCGCGGTCCTGGGCTGGTGCCTCCGTCATACGGCGACTCTAGAGGAAGCACAGGCAGTACCGGTCGATCCGGCGTGCGCTGCAGGAAGGCGCGCTGAAGGTGTCCACCGGGCGTGGTTGCACGGCACCGGCGTAATGTGTCAGGGCGCTGTGGCGAAGCCGAGGGCGGCCCCCGCTCCACTCCGCAGACTGCTTACCCCGACCCCCAAGGCCCGGCGCGTGAGTACGGGCCGGACCGGGAGGACCGTGGGGCGGGTCACCGATCGGCCCCCTCTCCGACGAACACCGCGCACTCCGAGATGAAGTACGCGGGGTCGCTTCCGCCGTGCCGCCGAACCTGCAGCAGTCCCCAACGCGGGACGGTGAGGTGGGGTGCGAACCTTACGGTGCTCGGCCGAACTGGCGGGATCGTGATCGCCCCTCAGCCTCCGGCAAGAGCTCTGCGAAGGTGGCTCTGACTTCCCGCGCGGTGTGGGCGAAGGTCTCTGGATCGGCGGCGGCGAGTCGCTGGTAGATGACCAGGCTCTCCGAGAGAGTGTTCAGGACGTCCGACATGTCGTCGTGCATGTTGTATTTCAACAAGCTCGAGGCGTAGAGCGCTTGGGCGAGACGCGGCAGGTGGGCAGCCGGGTCCGCTGCCGCCAGGCGTTTGCGGATGTCGACGGCTTGCTCGACGGCGAACCGGGCTTCCAGTTCCCGTTCGAGTGCGGTGAGTAGCATGCATTGTTCGAAGAGGGCCTGCGCGAGTCCCGCTTCGTGCGCTGCGGGATCGGTCGCGACCAGCCGACGAAGGACAGTTACCGTCTCCGTGGTGATCGGCAGGGCCTCGTCGTAACGCTCCTCGGACTGCAGCAGGGTGCTGAGGCGGCACAGGACGGTCGCCAGGCGCTCATCGTGGTGGACCGTTGCGTTCCCGGCGGCGAGCTTGCGGTAGAGCCCGGCCGATTCCTCAGTGGCCGCGTAGGCCTCGGCCTGGTGCCCCGCAGCTACTTGGCAGGTGCCCAGGTTGAAGAGAGCCATGGCGAGCCCCTGCTCGTTGGCAAGGCTCGATTTGAGGATGAGTCGACGCCATAGGGTGACGGACTCCTCGGCGGCGGCGAGGGCCTCGGCGAGCCGCTCGGCCTTGAACAGGTGGGCGCTGTAGTTGTTCAGTGCCATAGCGAGGTCGAAGGTGTGGGCTGCCGGATTGACCTCTACGGCTTTTCGGAACCCGATCACGGCTTTTTCGGTCGCGGCAAGGGCCTCCTCCGTACGCCCTTGGTCTGCCAGACGCGCGCCGAGGTTGAGCTGAGCGGTGGCGTCCTGACTCACAGAGAAGCGGACGCCGTCGGCGCCCAGGCGGTCCCTGATGGCGGCGGACTCCTCTGCGGCGGCAAGGGCTTCGGCCCCCCTGCCCACTTCGGACAGCCGTGTGGCGAGGTTGCCCAGAGCGTCTCCCAGACTCTGTTCGTCGTGGGAGGTGGCGTAGTCGCCGTCGATCAACCGACGGTTCAGCGCGACGGCCTCTTCGGCCGTCTCCAACGCCTCTTCTCGCCGGCCGAGCTCTGCCAGGTAGGCGCCGTACCAATTCAGTGAGGAAGCCAGGAGGGGCGCGTTGAAGAACGGCTCGTCATCGGCGAGTTGGCGCCAGATCTCTACGCCGTCACGGGCCATGTCGGCGGCCCGCTCGTGGAAACCGGCGCGGTACAGCCGTTCGGCGAGCTCAGTTCGGTACGTGGCGTGCAGGCGGAGATTGTCGGTGCGTTCGATGCGCGGCCCGATGACGCGGTGCGTGATAGCGGCGATGCCCACGGCCAGGTCTGCGTGCGGTCCGTTGGGCAGCACGGTTTCAACGGCCTCCAGAGCGTCGGTGTCGGCGCTCTCCTGCATGGCGAGTGCGAGCAGAGCGGCGTTGCCGGCCTGGACGGCCAGTTGGGGGTGTTGCTTCAGCAGCGGATAGAGGTAGTCGGATCCGACGTGCGGCCATCGTTCCGCTGCCGCTGTCAGGGTGGGGATGGCGCGGGAGAGGTAGGGCGGAGGGACGACCTCGCCCACCGTGGGCACGTTCCCGGTGGGGCCCCAAGTCCTCGCCGTGTGCGCGGCCTCCACGGTTTGCACGGTTTCTGCGGTGAGTACGGTCTCCGCGGTGGCCGGAGCCCAGGGGGCGGCCGGGTAGTCAGCGGTGTGCCCGGGCAGGGTCATGGCGAGGAAGTCCTCGGCGAGACGGTCGGGGTACAGCGGCTCCAGGACGGTGGGGGTCGTGAGGTTGGCGGGCGGGTAGCAGACCCCGTGATCGGCGAGGATCTGCGGCGCATCGAGCTCCAAGCCGAGGTCGTCCAGAATCGCCGCGCCGGTCGGTGCGGAGACGGCACCCGACAGCGCTGCGGCGAACACCACCTGGTTCATCACCTGCGGTGGGGTCCGGTACGTACGCTCCCCCGGGTCCAACTCATGGGTGCCGTCACCGTGCAGGCGGGCCCAGTGCAGGTGCTCACGGTCGAGGAGGTAAACGGTGAGGCCCGCCATGTCCGGCGGCGGGCGGCTGCCGGTGGCTCGCGCGTCGACAGCGACCAGGGCAGCCATGTGGACGGCGAGGGTCAACCCAAAGTCCTCGTGATCCAGGGGTGCGGGCGGCGGGATGTCGCTGGGGTCGGTGATCCCGTAAAAGGCCGCGAAGCTGCTCCGCGCCGCATCGTACATCTCGGCACGCTGGTCGGAGCCGTCGGAGGAGAGCGGTGCGAGTTGGTGGGTGGAGGTGCTGGCCTCGTGATTGGCCAGGGTGGCGCGCACGCCGGGCCAAGTGTCGGCGGTGCGGGCGAGGAGCAGGATGCGTGTCGGCATACCGGGCTGGTGGAGCAAGGCGTTGCTGAACAGCCAGGACAGATGGGTCAGCGGCCAGCGGTCGGCGTAATCGACGATGAGAAGCACGCCGCGGGCGTGGCGCAGTCGCAGGTCCTGGCTCCCCGGTGGCGGGTGGACGGTGCCGGGTCCGTGGGCCGCCGTGACGACCGTCCAACCCTGGTCGGCGGACCGGGCGGCGAATTCCGCGGCAAGCCGGGTCTTGCCCCGCCCGCCGGGCCCGTACAGCCACCGCGCTGCCAGGCGCGGACGGCTGTCGCGCCACTGGTGCAGCTCGGCCAGGTCTTCCTCGCGACCGGTGAAGTCCGCCACCTCGTAGCGTGCGTTAAGCATGCGGCTGGGTGACTCCAGCAACCAGTCCGGCTCCGGGGTCCGGGGCACGCGCCAAAGCTCCAGCAGGTACAGAGGGGTGCCGTCCCCGAAGACGTGGATGTCCGCGCCGATCGCGCCGTAGCCGAAGCCGGATTCGACGTGGACGACCTGCCTCGAACCCGAAGGCAGGTCGCTACCGTCCGCTTCAGTCACTGTTTCCGTCCCGAGCGGGCATCGGCTGAGGTACGGCGGGTGTGTGGTGCACGGTGATACTGCCGCCCTGGGCGCCGAAGGCCATGCCATGGTCCTTGGCGGAAACGTTCTGGATCCAGCTCGTGTTTCCCTCGCTGGGCAGCTGAGCATCCACGGACGCCACCAGGGCCTTGATCTCCGCTTCGGCCTCTGGGTGCTCGCGAAGCAGGGCGGCCAACTCAAGCCGCCAGCCGCCGACGAGGTTCATGCGAGCGGAGTCGGGGTCCGGCTCCTGCCGCACCAGCACCGCATCCCGGTCCAGCCGAGCTTCGAGAGCATGCTGGTCTTCCGGTTCGGAGCGACGGAACAACCGGATCGTCCCAGCACGGGCGGCGGCCCAGGCACTGGTGGCCATCGCACTTATGATGGTCGTAGCGCCAGTCATCGCAAGTATCGTCAGCGATTCGTCCATGCGTCATCTCCGTGTGGCATGTGGGTAAGCGGCAACCATCGGGGGCTGGTCAGCACAGCGGTACGGCGGGAGGGCTTGAACCTGCCGTCCTGCCTTGGCCACCATCATGCAGACCAGCCCATGAGAATGCGGCCCGAATCACAAAGATCCTGCACGTGGGAGGGGGCTCGAACACGCCTTCTCCCGACGGGAGTTGAAGTCACATCTGTGGGGGCGACGCCGGGCGCATCATCCTCCCCCTTCCCCAGACCATCCAGAACCCCGTCCTCGCCGAGGAGGTCCCTCCGTCCACGGCGAGCCCCGGGCACCTTATGACCCGAATCAGCGGATGGTGCCGGGGTCCCAGCGCGAGGAGTGCATCGCCCGCGAAGCCCTGCCCTTGTCGCCACTTGGTCAAGATAAATCAATTTATGCAAGTATTGATCATTCAGTTTTATTGATTATTGGTCGAGGGAGGGTAAGGCGAACGACGTTTCACGATCCCTGGGGGCTTTGGTGAACCTGGCGCGACGCATGGCGGTACCGGCGGCAGTGCTCTGCATCCTGCTGGCTGTCGGTGGCTGCGGCGGAGGTGAAAGCGGGACAGACGAGGGCTCGGGAGGGGCCGCCGCATCGAGCGGTGGAGGCTCTGGCAGCCGGGGTGCGGCCATCCCGGCCACGCTGATCGGTGATTGGAGCGGTGGCAGCTCCGATGGATTCGAGTCCTCCGTGTACAGCTTCCGTGAGGATGGTTCGTTCAGTCAGAACATCCGTGGTCAGCGCATTACTGGTCGGTTTCCATCAGCGGGAACCAGTTGACGATGTACCCGACCGGAGGAGCGCCGCTCACGCTTCAGTGGGGCATCGGGCAGGATGGCTACCTGTACCTCGACGGCGAGAGCTATGTTCGGTTCAGATGATGCCGCCTCCGGCCGGGGATGCGGATGCAAGCCACCGCTGGAACTCGCGGTGGCGAAACTGGTAGGCGCCGCCGGACCTCCGAAGCAGGCATACCTTCTGTGACCACTTGAAAAACCGTCCGAGCCTATGGGGCGGTTGCCTCTGAAGGCACAGGAGGGACACCAAGCGCCCCACCGCCGCCGAACACTGTCACCCAGCGTGCGGATGCGGCCAGCAGGCCGATGGCTGCGATTTCGAGGCCGGGTACTGAAATGAGCGTGAGTTCATTGGAGAGTGACATCACCCACCATGCGGTTCGTCGTGGAAATTCTGGCGGCTATGAAGAAGCATCCGATGAGAAGATCGCCCCCCGATACACGTAGCGCCATCTGACCTCTGTGTTGACATCGGTCGGATACATGCTGGTAAATGCCTGGCTGCTCCAGAGAACAGCCATGTCGCCAGAAGGCAGCAGAGACCGACCAGCGCGGCAAGGACGAAAGAGGAAGGTATTCCTGTGATCAGAAGCAACAGGGTCGCCTCGGAAACATCGGCTGGGAACATCTGCCGCAGGAACTCGGCTTCGGCTCAGGGCATGAGGTGCTCGCGCCGGCTCGCCGAGTGGACCGAGGCCGCCGCCGCGTCGTCTGGGGCCTCGGCGTGAAGCCGGTAATCACCCGGCGCGGCACCGAGCATGGCTCCGGGCTCGGAAATCAGCGCTGGGTGGTGGAACGCGCCTTTGCCCAATCTTCCTCGCTTTGCCTGCGCGCTCATCTCCTGACGCCGACTGACAGCAGTTCAGCGCCGCCACTCGTAGGCGCCTGGAGAGGTCTCCGCAACTTCCCGGCCCCAGGCGCTCCTGACACGTTGCAACCGTTCGTGATGGTCATCGGCCCATCCATCAGCCAAACGTACCGGAACCCGGACCGACGTCCCCGTACTGGCAAAGTCTTCCACCACAACCACGGCGACTCCGTTCTGGCCGGACGGTTCGAATCGGATCTCGGGGTTGCGTCCGTCGTCCATCCATGCGGCGCCCCGCCCGGCGACGAGCGCATCCAGCACCTGTGACCAGCTGTCCAGGTCGTCCGGGGCCAGGCAGACATCCAGGCGCCCCTTGGCGAAGCCGCTGGTGACGACGATCTCAGCGTCGAGGAAGTCGTGCCACGGCAACACCCCGGGCATATGGCGGCCCAACACCCGAACCACGAGAGTGCTCTCTCCGTCGGCCAGACAAATGAGATCCATGGCGCTCTCTTCGGCCACCATCCCCGCTCCCCACGCTCACACATTGACTGCCGTCATGATGCACGCTCATCACCAGCCGGCCCGCACGAGGGCATTTCGTGCAGAGTTCTTTAGGCCCGGGACGCCAAGCGCCGGGCGTGAAGCAGCGTGCCGCCCGGCGCTGTGAACCAGGCCCACCGCGAGGCTGAGTAACTCGCCACCACCGCCTTCAGAGAAGCCGTTGCCCGCGTAGACCCTTGCACCGGCGACCGTGGCCGACACGAGACGGCCGTTGGAGGTGCAGGCGGTTATGGAAACGGCGGCTCTCAGGGTGAAAACCGTGGCCGCTGCCCAGGACATTAACGTTCGTCGCATGTGCGTCCTCCCGACAGTTCCAGCGGCACCGGGCGGCGCCGCTGGACCAGGTCTACGAGGGTGCCGGTTAGCCGCCGGTGGCTTCCGGCTCACCACGGGTTAACCCCCGGCCCGCGGAGTCGGGCGACCGAGCAGGGATGGGTGCGCTGGTGGTCGAGGGCGCGGAGGGTCGGGCGTGTCCCGGCCGATGCCGTGTGCATCGATATACGGGTACGTAGTAGCCTCTGTGCCATGTCGGCCATTACATGGATGTCTGGCGCGATCGCCGTACGGCGGGCAAGCGGCCAGGACGCCAAGCGGCTCACGCGGCTCGTGCGCAGGTCGCGGGCCTACGAGGGTCCGTATGCGGCGATGGTCGCCGGTTATCGCGTGGGTCCGGACTACATCGAGAGTCACCGGGTCTTTGTCGCTGTCGACACATCGGATCCTGCTGGGCGGGTGCTCGGTTTCTACGCGTTGGTCCTCGCACCGCCTGAGCTGGATCTGCTCTTCGTCTCGGACGAAGCACAGGGGCGGGGCATCGGGCGCCTGCTCGTCGGGCACATGAAGTCGGAGGCACACATGGCGGGAGTCGACCGCGTCCGCGTCGTGTCGCATCCTCCCGCCGAGGGGTTCTATCGGGGCCTGGGCGCACAGACCGTCGGAACCGTCGCCGCGAATCCGCCCGCGGTGATGTGGGATCGGCCCGAGTTGGAGTTCCTGATCCCGTAGGCGCCGACCGCGCCACGACCGACGAACTGGTGAAAGTTTTCGGCAGGTTGCCTCCCTCCTCTTGAAAGTAACTTCCAGCCGCGGGAAGCTTCCGTCCGCTTGGCATCCATGACGTCGAGAGGGCGCCGTATGACCACCCCCGTGCACCACCCGGTCGAGGGAACCGCGAGGCCACCCCGATCGATCAGGGCACTCGTGGCCGGGTCGGTGGGCAACTTCATCGAGTGGTACGAGTTCGGCGTCTACGGCTACTTCGCCACCATCATCGCCGCCAACTTCTTCACACCCGACGGCGGAAGCGACGTCGAGGCGCTGGTCAAGACGTACGCCTCCTTCGCGCTCGCCTTCTTCTTCCGCCCGGTCGGCGCGGCTGTGTTCGGCCGTCTGGGCGACCGGGTGGGGCGCCGTCCCACGCTGATCCTCGTCGTCCTGCTGATGACGGGTGCCACCACCCTGATCGGCCTGCTTCCGACCTATGCCACGCTGGGCGCCGCGGCCCCCTGGCTGCTCACGCTGCTGCGTGTCGTCCAAGGTTTGTCAGCGGGCGGGGAGTTCGGAGGTGCTGTTTCGATCATGACGGAGTTCGCTCCGCCGGGGCGGCGCGGACTGTATGGGTCCTGGCAGTCCTTCACCGTGGCGCTCGGTCTGCTCGCCGGTGCGGGTATGGCTGCGATGCTCGCCACCGTGCTGACCGAGCCGCAACTGAATGACTGGGGCTGGCGGTTGCCGTTCCTGCTGACACTTCCCCTGGGGCTCGCCGCCCTGTGGCTGCGGCTGAAACTGGAGGAGACCCCGTCCTTCCAGCGATCGCGGAATCAGCCTCCGGAGGCGGCCGGCCACGCGCGTGAGGACACACGTCCGTCCGGTCCTGTCGCTGCTTCTGCTCCTGCCGGCGAGGTGGCCAAGGCTATCGCGCTGGGCGCCGGTCGGCTCATGGGGTGGTCGGCGGCCGGATACACCTTCCTCGTCGTCATGCCGTCCTATCTCCAGAACACGCTCAACGCCTCGTTCCAGCAGGCTCTGATCGCCACGGTTCTGGCCAACCTGGGCTTCGCGGCCTCGATCATCCCGGCGGGCATGCTCAGCGACCGCATCGGCCGGCGCGCCGTGATGGTGGCCGGAGCGGTGCTCGTGGCCGTCCTCGCCTTCCCGCTGATGCAACTGCTGCAGGATTCCGGCTCCCCCACCGCTGCCAAGGGCCTCGCGGTGTTCGTCGCGGGTGCGGCCGTCGGCCTGATGGCCGGGCCCGGGCCGGCGATGCTCTCGGAGATGTTCCCCACCAGCGTCCGCTACACCGGTCTCGGTCTGGCGTACTCCCTGTCCAACGCCGTCTTCTCCGGATGCGCGGGGCTGATCATCACCGAAGCGATCAAGCGGACCGGCAACATCGACATCCCTGCCCACTACGTGGTCGTGACGTGTGCCGTCAGCACACTCGCGCTGCTCACCCTGCGCGGCGACGACCACCGTCGCGCGTTGCGCGACTGAGCACCGTACGAGCCGCCTGCGAAGAGGTGCGATGGTGAAGATGCGGATCATCGGGCTGATGTCGGGGACCTCCTACGACGCCGTGGACGCCGCCGCGGCCGACCTGACCCTGGAAGGGCACACTCTGCTGCTGACGCCGCTGGGCATGGTGAGCGAGCCCTACTCGGAGGACTTGCGGACCGCCCTGGCAGCCGCGCTGCCGCCGGCGCCGACGACCATGGCGGACGTCTGCATGCTCGACACCCGCATCGGCCAGGCCTTCGCCGCCGTGGCCACCCGCGCCGACCGGGAACTGTGCGACGGGCGCGCCGACCTCGTCGTCTCCCACGGGCAGACCGTCTACCACTGGGTCGAGCAGGGCCGGGTGCACGGCACCCTGCAGATCGGCTCGCCATCATGGATCGCCGAGGCCACCGGCCGCCCGGTCGTGTCCGACCTGCGCACGCGCGACGTCGCCGCCAGGGGCCAGGGCGCGCCCCTGGTGAGCATCGTCGACGTCATGTGGCTGCGCGGACGGCCCGGTGTGCCCGTCGCCCTCAACCTCGGCGGCATCGCCAACCTCACGGTGGCCGGAGGGGACGGTGACCCGGTGGCGTTCGACACGGGTCCTGCGAACGCCCTCATCGACGCGGCGGTGCACGCCCTCACCGACGGCCGGCCGGCATACGACCGGGACGGAGAACTGGCCGCCCGCGGCACGGTTGACACCGCTCTGCTGAACTGCCTCCTCGACGAGCCGTACTACGTGAAGCCGCCGCCGAAGACCACCGGCAAGGAACTGTTCCACTGGCCGTATTTGCAGGCCGCCCTGATCGGCCGTGAGCACCTCGCGGTCGAGGACGTGGTCGCGACCGTCACCCACCTCACCGCCCGCACGGTTGCCGACGCGATCGACGCGGCCGGGGCGAGCGAGGTCATCGCCTCGGGCGGCGGAACCCTCAATCCCACCCTGATGTCCATGCTGCGCACCGAGTTGCGCGGTGTTCCGCTGCTGCCCTCCGACGACCTCGGGATGCCGTCGGCAGGCAAGGAGGCGTACGCCTTCGCCGTTCTCGGCTACCTGACCGCGCACGGGCTGGCCGGCACGGTCCCCGCCTGCACCGGCGCCCGCCGTCCCAGCATCCTCGGCTCCATCACACCCGGCGGCCGGGGCCTGCGTCTGCCGGAACCAGCCAGAACGACACCTTTGCGTCTGCGTGTGGTCGCGGTCTGATGTTTCGGTGCCCTCTCCCCCGTAGTTATCAGGGAATGAAGGAGGAGATGACGAACTGCACGCGTCGGTTCTCCTGACGCTGTGCCTCGTTGGCCGGCGTCACATGCACGAGACCGGAAGCACCGCAGGGCATAAGGACGATGTCGAAATTCGTCGCGTCCTGCACACTCGATGGAGGGGTCTCCCCTGCGGCGGTGAGCGCGGCGGTGATCTGGTCAAAGACCCATTCGCCAGCGCTGGTGGCCCGCTTGTCACTCGCATCCAGTTCCTGCGCGCGACGCTGCTCCGAACTGAGTCCCGGGGTGTCGACCCGGTCGGAGTGCCCCAGAATGAAAATCACGCAGAACTGATTATTCGACGGGAAATGCTGGGCGTTCACAGCCGGCTCGATCACGTTCTCCCTGATGATGTTCCTGGTGCTCGCAGATAGTCGGCCGAACAGCTGGGAAAACGCCACCTCTTGAGCGACGAAACCGCTGATCGGAAGATCGGTCAGTGTTTTGGCCATGGCGAGACTCCCTCGACCTGGCGGTATCATCGAACGACGCCCTCGTCGGTGGGGCACCGACAGCCCGGCAACGCCGCTTCTCCAGCGGTCAGGGACGGCACGAAGCGTGCTGGCGGGCAGGGTTCAGCTCTCACTTGCAATTCTCGTCCCGGGCACTGTCACCGGCAAGTTGAGTCACTGTGCACGGCACGCCGCCGCTTACACGACGCTGACCGGTGCCTCCAGGGCGTCGGTGACGTCCGTCCGGACGTGCACGGCACGCATGCTGAGAAGGTCACCGGGTTCCACGGTGCCGCTTCCTGAGCGGTCGATGTGGACGCGCAGCCCGTAGCGGGCAGCCGGATTCAGGGCGGGCACTTCCACCCTGAAGGGGACGCGGCCTCCCGGTGACAGCTGAACGTGCGTCTGGAGCTGCGCTCCGACCACTCTCGAAGGCGCGTCCGCCTGGGAGACATCGCGGACTTCGACCAGCACGGCCGCGGCTCGTCCCGCGGGGGTGTCGGGTGGCAGGGTGACCAGACCGGTGACGGTGCCCGTCATGACGGTCCATCGCGCGCGGTCGCCCCGAGTCGGTCTGTGACCGCGCGGGTGCGTGCGTTTTCGTGGGAGACGACCAGGATCACCGGAACTGCCCAATGGTGCCGCCGTGCCAGGTTCTCATCTGCGCCAGCAGATACTCGTGGCTCGCCTGGACCGCGGACAGTTCCTGCTGTAGTTGGGCGACCATCTGCGCCAACTGCCCGAGCTGCTCGGCCATTCCCACCGGCCGTGTCATCGCCGGTGGCTGGTGAGGCGCCGGCGCGCTCATGGGGCCCAGCTCTGAGGTCCTGGGACTTCCGTCGAACGTCGGGGTCTTCGCCATCAAGCTTCGCGCGGTTTGCACAGAGGCTGGGTACATCATGTGGACTCCGTCGACGTCGCCCTGCGACAGCCCGGTGCGCTGGCCCATCGTCACGCCGGACGGGATCGGTGTGCGCGGGACGAGGGTCGGTTGATCCGGGTCGATCGCGAAGGCCGTCGCCGGGTAGTGCATGATCGAGGCGAAATCGTACGGACCGAGGTCATCGCCATCCGCGATCTGCTGTAGGAAGTTGTGCTGCATATCCGGCCGGATGTTCGCGAACACGATCGTGACGTGCTGGTCCCGGTCCTCGCGGCTCTGCTCGTGCCATAGGCCCACGGTGTGACCGATCTCGTGAATCGCGTTTCCCGTGGAGCAGTTGGGGCCCAGTGTGATGTGCTGCTCGCCGCCCTGGCGACCCACCCGTGAAGAACATCCGTTGCCCGGCACGAAGTGCACGGAGTCCGGGAAGTGGGTGGCGTTGGCCGGGGTCCGTTCGATGAAGCGTATGCGCGTACGGGCGTGCCAGTGAGCGATCGCGTCCGTGACCCGTTCCGGCCGGGGCAGACCGGGGTCGATCTCGAACGGCACCGTCGCGTCGGGCCAACGACGCGCCTCTCCTTCCTCGAACGGCACGACCCCGATGGACGAGACCGCCGGGCCGCCGTCGGCTTCTTTCGTCAGCTCTTCGACGTTGCCGAGCACGATGTCGCCCTCGAACATCGCGAGCCCGTCCACCTCGGCATAGCGGAGAGCCTTGATGCGAAAGGTTACGCCGTGTATCAGCGTAGTTCCCGCGATGGGCCCTGACCGGAGTTCACCGCTCTCCTGGCTCTTGGGGGAGGAGGGCGCGGTCTTGCGGGCTGTCTGCTTTTTGGAAGAGCCGGTCTCTTGTGCGGTGGTCCTGCCCTTGGCCGGGGCCTTTCCCGCCCGGCGGGAGGACGCCGACGAGTCAGCGTTCATGGCACACCTTCGTTGTGGTGAGGGAGAAGGGGTAGAGGTCCCCGGCGGGTTCCTGGGCGCGTCACTGGATCGGTGAGTCGGGGTGGGGCAGCCGCGTGGTGCGCTCGCGGTCGACGGAGTTGACGCCGTCGACCGCGGCGAGGGCGTCGATCCGGTCCTCCGGAACGGTGCCGGACAGCGTGCCGAGTACCGGTTGCTCACTCGTGACGGTCAGCCCAGCCTGCCGTAGGCCCGTGACCACTTCTGTGAAGCGGTCGGGGTCGACCGCGAGGACGACCCCGACCGGCGTGGACCCGGATGCCTCGTTCACGGTGCCTGCAGCAAGCCCGCTCCGACGTCTACAGCGGGCTGTCCCAGGAGGGGGAACGCGCCGGCGATCAGAGCGGTGGAGAGATCGGCTGCGGAGGCGTCGGTGTGCGCCTGGGTGAGCAGGGCGACGACACCCGCCACGTGCGGTGTCGCCATGCTGGTCCCGCTCATGACCTGGTAGCGGCCCCCGGGGGCGGCCGAGCGCACCTGCCAGCCGGGCGCGGCTACGTTGATCTCTCCGCCTTGGCCATTGACAGCGGTGTTGGAGAAGTAGGCGGGCCTCAGCGCATTGTCGAGCGCGGCCACCGAGAGGATGGAGGGACAGTTGGCCGGCCGGTTCACGGGTTCGGTCCTCAGCGGCCTGCGGCTGTCGTTCCCCGCGGCGGCGACGATCAGTGTTCCCAGGGCGAGAGCGCGCACGGCCAGCGTCTCGTAGGTCTGCGGGAAGATCTCGCCCGGCCGCACCCGCGCGCCGAGTGACATGGAGATCACCCGGGCTCCGTGGGAGACGGCCCAGGCCATGCCCGCGAGGATCTGACCGTCGGGGCCCTTGCCCGCGTTGCTCAGTACCTTCGCTGCGAGGATCCGGGCCTCGGGAGCCACGCCGTACCGCGGGCCCTGTTGGGGCTTGACCGGACCGGCGACGGTGCCTGCGCAGTGTGTGCCGTGGCCGTGGACGTCCTCCACGGTTTCGCCGGGCACGAAGGACTTCGCCGCTTCCAGCCGGCCGGCGAGGTCGGGGTGATCGGTGTCCACACCGGTGTCCAGGACGGCGACCTTCACGCCGTTCCCGGTCACGTGGGACAGCTGGGCCCGGATGGCCTGCAGACCCCAGGTGCATCCGTCCTCGTTCCAGGACGGGCCCTGTGCGGCGGCCGTCTCGGCCCTGGTGTGACGGGCGATCACGTCGTCGTCGCTGCGGAAGGCGGGAAAGAACGCGGTCGGGGCCTGCTGCGGCGTCGTGACCGGCAGGGCGTAGACCATCCGTTCCGGTTCCGCCGTGACGATGGACGGCTCGGCCTCGGCAGTGGTCACCAGCGCGTGCCGCTGCTCGGGCCGGACCTCGACGACCGCGGCGCTGAGATCCTGGAAGAGGACCGAGACGTCGGGGCGTTGCAGAAGTTCCGCGACATTTCCCGCCTCGGCGCCCGCTACGCGCTCGAGCGGCGCGATACCGGCGGCGGAACTCAGTGCGCTGATTCCCTCTTCCTGAGTGCTTGGATCGAACAGGACGACATATCGTCCGGTGTATTCGGACTCATTGCCCAGGACGGTGCCGTTGGGCCCGCTCGGCGGCTCCCCGGAGCCGTACCTGTCCATGGGGTGGTCGGCCATTACTGTTCACCATCTTCTTCTGATGTTCCCTTGGGCAGGGGGCGGAACGCGGAGCAAAGGCACGACCGTGCAGCCGCCCACCGCCGGCACCGCGAAAAAGCAGCGGCCGTCCACGTCGGGCAGGGAGGCGAGCGGAACGGATCTCAACCTGAAGTCATCTTGACGCCCCTCCCCTTCCTCTTATGGAACGCCCGGAGCATGGTGATCGCCACTGGGCGAAATAGCAAATACCGTTGTCTTCCGCAACTGTTGATTCGTCACGGACCGCGCCTGACGACTCGGATACATCAGGGACGCTCGGCGCCCGACCGGCGGAGGGCCTGCGCATGTGGGAGCATTGATTTAGGGGTGGTGATGTGAGACCACGTGGCAGCTGCTTGTCGTGCTGACCGATTCGTTCTTCCCGTTCAGTGGCAAGACGTGGGGCCATTGCTGTGCCGAACAAGTGGGTGCGGATCTGACAGGCTCCGGGGGCCTTGAAATCCACCGCATCCCGGTCGGGATGATCTATGGCGGTACCTAGAAATTCGACTCCCGTCAGCGAAGGAGATGGCAGACGATGAGTCAGACGGACACCCTCATCGCCATTGAGAAGGCCGAAGTCGGATACCGCGAAGGTTTCTCGAACGGCCACTACAACAACCATCAGAAGTTCTCCCCGGCCGTTCCAGGACTGGAGTGGTCACAGAACCAGGCTTGGTGTCAGACGTTCCAGTCCTGGGCCTTCCAACAGGCGGGCGTGAAGAGTCTGGCACCGGTAACCGCCTCATGCCCGACTGCTGTCGGCTGGTACAAGAACCGCGGCAGGTTCTCCTATTACCCGGCGATCGGGGCCATGGTCTTTTTCGGCCCCTCGGGAGGCCAACACGTCGGGCTGGTCTACAAGTACGACGCGAATCATGCGTACACCATCGAAGGGAACACCAACGCCAGCGGTTCAGCCGAGGGCAACGGGGTCTACCTGAAGAAGCGCGCCCGCCGGGACACGAACCTCTACGGATATGGTCTGCCGAAATTCTCGGAGGGTATCGTCACGGCCGATCCGGGTCTCAAGAACAAACCCGGATACACCTATATGGCCGCTGCCTCGTCCCACGTTGCGTCCGATGTACCGTCCGTGTCAGAGGTGGACGAGGCGCTTCCGTGGGTGTCGTCGATGCAGCTCGCCTGGGCGGCTACTCACCCCACAGCCACGGAGCAGGCCACGGGATACGGCGACGGCACCACTGCGGACGATGTGGCGCTTTTCCAGGATGCGTTGGAAAAGATCATGGGTGTGGCCCCGGACGACCCGCACTCCGTGTTCGAGGCGGACACACAGGAACTGTTCGAGCGATTCCGCGCGGAGATGCTTGGCCATCCGGAGGCGGACGGCCACGGCCCTCCCACCCCGCAAGAGCTGATCGAACTGGGCCAGCAGTC
The DNA here is from genome assembly GCF_040680275.1 of Streptomyces sp. NPDC052079. Lineage (NCBI taxonomy): Bacteria > Bacillati > Actinomycetota > Actinomycetes > Kitasatosporales > Streptomycetaceae > Streptomyces > Streptomyces sp. NPDC052079. The sequence continues at coordinate 48,939 of NZ_JBFAWL010000028.1, read as the reverse complement.
ACACCTGTTCCATGTGAGGGCGGGTACCTCGCCGGCAGCAGAGCAGCCCTGGGTCACCCTGAACCAGGTGGTGTGGGCCTCGACCCACAGTGCTCAGGAGGAGAGGGAGCAGCCGGACGGGGACGCCAGCAGTAAGGCTGATGTGGCTCTGGTGCAGGACGGGCTGGAGAGGGTCCTGCACACGAGCGTCGCCGATGAACGCGGGATCTTCGAGGCCGCCACTCAAACCCTTTACGACGAGTTTCGTCGGACCATGCTGCACCTCGCCGGCAGTGACGCCGTGGGGACGCCCGGCATGCTGTCGTTGACGGAACTCGGACAGCGCGCCGGACTGTTTCGGGTGCGCAACGGTTCCCCCGTCGGCGGAGCGGAAGAGACCACCGGCTTGGAGGCCATGGGGCGGATCGACCCGAAGCAGGTGACGTTCCATCGGTACACGCCCGACGGCTCTCTGGAGGACTGGATCGCCCAGGCGAGTACAGCGGCAGGTGTCCAGGCGAGCAGGCACTGGGTGAAAGGCTTCAAGACTGCCGTGGCACGCGAATCGTCGGGCAACCCCAACGCCTGCAATCTCTGGGACTCCAACGCCAAAACGCCTACCGGCTTCAGCAAGATCAAGGACTTCGGGGACGGCTACCAGCGCGGTGGGCGGATCATCAGGCTGAACGGCGCACTCACACACTTCCAGTGCTCCAGGGGCATCGTCCAGTGCATCCCGCAGACGTTCGCCCAGCGCCACGCGCCCGGTACGTCGGTGAACATCTACGATCCCGTCGCCTGCATCGCCGCCGCGATGCGGTATGTGCGGAGCCGGTACGGCGTCGCCGTCGACGGTTCCAATCTCGCCAGGAAGGTCCAGCAGTTCGACCCCAACCGGCCTCCGCGCGGGTACTGACAAGCGAGGCTTTCCATGAGCGCGTCCGTGTACAGGGCGAGGAGGGATGCCGGCCGCGCGGCTGCCGCCGCCCCTCGAGGGAGCGCACGGGCGGAGGCTGGATGTTGCGGATCACAACTTCCCGGCGTATCAAGCCATTTCGGGGGTGAATAGGCGCGAAAGAGGGGTATAGAAGACCTGTTTGTTTCGTGGAGTAACTTCACGAAAACACCACAGTCGGCAGGTTGACCTCCGTACAGTGTTCCCGCTGCGCGCCGGGCCGCCCGCCGACTCGGCAGGTGCACGTCTGTTCGGGCTGCCTTCGCGGCCCTCGGACGTGAGGGGGGATGTCGATGTCCGTGGAAGCGGAACGGTGCGGGACGGCAACGGTCCCGTCCGGCGAGGAAGGCCCGGCCGGGCCGCTTGAGCTGCACATGGAGTTACGGCTGCTCGCCGGGGAGCCCCAACTCGCCTCCCAGCGGGCAACGTTGGAACGGCTCGCCGTGGCCGTCGAGCACGGGGAGGGCCTTGCCGCCTGGTCCGACGGCGGGCTGGTTGCCGCCTACGCGGGCGAGGGGGCCCTGGCCCCGCGGGCCGAGGGCGCGGCCGTATGGGCACGGCGGCTGGGCTCCGCCACGGCCGTACTGGTGTATGCCCCGCTGGTCCTTACCTGGTTGGGGCTCGGTCTGGCCATGTACGCCTACCACGGCGCACGGCAGGAGTCGGCGCAACTGGAGGGTACGTTCTTGGAGATGTGGCAGCAGGGCTTCGCCGGCCACCTGCCCGGACTCCTCCGGTTCGACGCCCTGGTCTGGTACACCATCACCCTGTTGGTGCTGGTGGTGGCTGTCACGCTCGCGTGGCGGAGCATGCAGCACCGGGCTGACGAACACGACCGCAAGCTGCTGCGGCGGCTCGCCCACACGCTGGCGCGGGTCGAGGCGGAGGCGGTGGCGGCGGCCCATACCGAGCCTCGGCGGTTCACCGAGGAACTGCAGGGGGCGGCCGCGGAGTTGCGGGCGCTGCTGGTGCTGTCGGACCGCGTCGGGGAGCTCTCGCAGAAGCTGCTCGGGCAGGCCGTGGCCGCAACCGCCGGGGCTACGTCGGCGACCCGGACCGTGGACGCGTCGGCGGCCGCATTGCGCGAGGCGGTGGCCTCGGCCGCGGCCGCCTCCCGGGAGGCGGCAGGGGCCGCCGGACACCTGACCCGTGGGGCGGACGGCTTCGGGAAGGCGGTCCAGGCCTCGACGGCCACGCTCACCACCGGCATGGTGGCCGCCGCGGAAGAGGCCGCCCAGCGGATCGTCGACGCGGTGACAACGGCGTCCGGACATCTCACCGAGACGGCGACGGCCGCGTCCGACCGGTTCGCCGAGGTGGTGGCGGGGGCCGTCGCAGGGCTCGATGCGCAGGCCGGACGGCAGGCGGACGAGGTGCGGACCGTTCTCGCCCAGGGCCGGGAGGCGCTGGCGGACGCGGCACACGAACTGCGGGTGTCCGCGTCCGGACTGGAGCGGAGCGTGGCGGTGCTGCCGGAGTCGCTGGAGGCGGCGGCAGGCTCCGGTGCCGACCACGTCGGCCTCGCCTACGAGACCGCGGTAACGGCCCTCTCCGCCTCCCTCCAGGCGGAGGTGCGCCAGGCGGGCGAGTCGCTCGCTGCGGCGACGGCCCAGGTGCTGGCCCGCCAGGAGGCGGCGGACCAGGTCGCACAGGAACGGCAACTGGCGTCCGAGCAACGGTTGCTGGCCTCGGCGGCGGAGTCCCGGACCGTCCTCGTCACCCTGCTGCAGCACTTCGAGGAGCACACGGACCGGCTGGCGGAGCTGGAACGGCACGAGGAGACGGTGCGCGAACGCGACCGGGAGAACCACCGGCTGCGGGCCGACGCCCTGCGCGAGGAACTGCAGCTGCTCGACCAGGTGTACGAGCGCCACGAGCGGCTCCTCGACGCGTGGGCGGACCGCCGCGCGCCGGCGGGCGGACCTCCCCCGGCTCCGGCTCCCGGGGCACAGACCGCGACGGAACCATCGCCCGCGCCACCGCCGGCGGACCGGGCCGCGCCCGTGCCGGGTCCGCGCCCGACGGGAGCGGTGTGAAGGGGCCGCGCGAGCTGTCGCTCGCACAGGCGTCCGGGTGGCTCTTCGCCGATCTGCTGCTGATGCTCGTCATCGTCGTACTGGGCGGCCAGTCCTCCGACGCCGGTGACGCACCGCCGCGCCCGGACTGCCCGTCCTCGTCCACCGCTCCCTCCCCCACCTCGTCCTCGTCCACCGCTCCCTCCCCCACCTCGTCCGCCTCCTGCACTACTCCCCCGGTGTCCGACTCCACGCCGGGCCTGGACCCGCACAGCAAGTCGATCACCGTCAAGAACGTGGACGTCACCGGCGTGCTCGACCACCAGCCGACGGCGCTCGCGCGCATCGAGCGCGAAGTCCGCCGGCAGACGGCCAGGTTCGAAGGACGGCACGCCGCGCTGGTGCTGGTGTGGGGGGCCGCGGCCCCCTGCCCGTCCTGCCGCGGCATCGACCTCTCCCGCAGCCAGCAGCTGGCCGACGCGATCGCCCCGCGGGTGCGTTCCTACGATCCGGCGTTCTTTCCCGAGTACGACCCCAAGCTGATCCGCCCGTACCACGACGGCGGCGGCACCCGGAACACCGTCCGTCTCGAGCTCTTCTTCGTCCGCACCTAGGCCGGGTCCGGCGCACCGCCGACCAGTGACCGGCCGTTCACGATCACCAGGGGGGATCCTTTGACACGCCGGCTTTCGCTCAATGAGCTGCAGGGGTACGTCCAGGAAGTGGAGGCGTTCCTCGAAGCGCTCGACCCGCCGCAGACTCCGGCGGAAGAGACCGCCCGGGAGACGCTCTCCCAGGCCGCCGCGAAACTCGGGGCGCGGGTCGCGGCGCCCATCTCGCTCGCCGTCGTCGGTGAGTTCACCGTCGGCAAGTCCCTGCTGCTGGGCGCGCTCCTGGGCCGCCCCGGCCTGCTGCCGGTGGAAGAGCGTCCCACCACCGGCAATATCACCGTGCTGCGGCTGCGGGAGGGCACGGCGGGGACCGGTACCCGTCTCGGGGACACGTCGAAGATCCACTTCATGACCCGGGACCGGCTCGCCTCCTGCGTCCGGGAGATCACCCAGGAGCTGGCACGCCTGCTCGACGAGCAGCTGCCGCAGCTGAACGCCGGTAAGGTCCTGGGCGGTGTCGACCCGATCGGCGGTCCGCAGGGCTGGCAGCCGTTCCTCGCCTGGTACCGGTGTCTGTGGGGGCAGCAGACACCCGGACTGCAGCACGTCGAGGCCGACCTGATCTCCTCTCGCTTCCGCGACGCGGCCCTCGAGCTTCTGCGTATCCGTGACGCGGAGCAGGGCCAGCAGGGCCTGCTGGGATCGGAGCCGGTGGTCATCGGCACGGAAGCCGTGCGCAGGGTGCTGGAACTGCCCGTTGCCTCCGCCACCCCGGACACCGCGCCGGCTCCGCGCAAGCTCACGATCACCCGCGAGGGCGTCACCGCCGGCGGGGCGGCGCTGTCCGACTGCTTCCCCCTGGTGGAGCGGGTCGAGCAGGTCGTCGAGGTGGACCCGGTGTACTGGCCGCTGGGCGAGCTACTGGACGGGCGGGACGTGCAGATCCTGGACTTCCCGGGTGTCGGCGCGGTCGGCTCCTTCGGGCGGGACCGCAATCTCAGCCGGCAGGCACTGCAGGACATCCACTCGATCCTTCTGGTGCTTCCGGCGCACCATCTGCCCTCGGACATCGCGCTCGACTTCTGGCAGATGCTGGCCGCCGACGGACGCAGTCAGGAAGCCCTCGGCACGGCGGCGTTGCTCGTGGCCAACCAGTTCGACCGGATCGTCGTGCCCGCGCTGGGAGCCGGACAACCGGGCGGCGGCACCGGGCTCGGCCGGGTGGACTCCCTCAACAGCCTGGATGCCTTCGCCCCGAAAATCATCGGGCAGGGGGACAACCGCGAGCAGATCTTCCTCGCCTCGGCCGTCACCGGCCTGCTGATCGAACAGCAGCCCTGGGAAGAGGTCTCGGAGCAAACCCTGGACGTGATCCGCGACACCGCCGAGCGGCGGGCCGAGATCCACCGGCCCACCTGGCACGAGTTCGCCGACCGCCTGGCTCAGGACCGACCGGACAGCCTCTGGCCACAACGGCTGCGCGCCTACGAGGAGGACGGCGGACTGGGTGCGATCCGCCACGGCGTGCAGCGCCACCTCGCCCGGCACGGGGACGCCCACCGGCTGGAGCGGGCGCACGCGGCCCAGCGCGACCTGGACCTCGCCCTGCGGGCCTACCGGCGCGCCGCACCGCGCGACGACGACCCCGAAGACGCCGCCTACCAGGAGGCGGCGGAGCGCTTCCGCGAGCTGGGCAAGCTGATCGGGCGCATCCTCGACGACATCGAACTCATGGACGGGACGGGGCTGACGAAGCGGCCGGAGGCCCCCGTGCCTCCGGACGTCGAGACGAGCAGGGCCAAGGTACGCGCCGCGGTCTACGGCGCCCACTGGTGGGAGCAGCTGGTGCAGCGGGCCCTGCGCAGTCCCGACCACCTGGTGCCGCACGGCCGACCCCACCAGAGCGGTCCGCTCTCCCCGCGCACACGGCACATCCGGCCCCGGCCGACCGCCGACGACACCACCGTCTTCCAGCAGCTCTTCGAACGCGTGCTCGCCGACCAGCGCGCCCTCGATCTCCATGAGCTGGAGCGGTGGCTCGAGGAGTGGCGCGGCTACTGGTCTGCCGAGATCGGCCCGCTGCGCGAGTGGCTGGACTCCGACGACGAGTCGGCGCTGCTGCTGCCCGAGCTGTACACACGGCGGCTGCACAACCCGCAGATCCTCGACGACCTCCTCGAGGACCTGGACGTGGACGCCCTGGTGGCGTACGTCACCGACAACGCGCCGGCGTTCCTGGAGTCGACGGCCGCCGAACCGGCCCACGCCTTCCCGCTGCAGCCCGGCCATGCGCTGCCCTGGCACGCCGCGAGCGACAACGGCGACACCGAGGCCGACGAACGCAGCCGCCATCCGCTCGCCGTGCTGCAGATGCGCGCGGCGGTCGCGGACGCGGCCGCGGGCCAGGTCGGGACCGAGTTGCAGGCGTTGCTGCGCCAGGTGCTCCACGTGTTCCGCGACACCTTCCACCGCGCCCGCGAGTCGCTGCTCGACCAGTACGCCTTCCGGCCCCCGGTGAGCCGGAAGGCACCGGAGAGGCCTGAGGACGACGGCGCGCGTGAGGCCGAGGACGGCAGCGGCCGGGGGCCCACCGTCGATGACCTGATCCGCAAGTGGCTCAACGGTGAACGAGGAGACGGGGGACCGAAATGAGCGACAGCGCACTGCGCATCACGTTCGATGTACCGGACGAGGGAGGGCTGCCCGACCCGGGCGCGCTGTCCGGGGAGAGCCGCGAGGCCCTCGCGTCGGCGTGGCGGCAGGCCGCAGGGCAGGAGAACTCGGCGGCGGCCGGGTGGCAGCAGGACGCGGGCGTACGGCAAGACCCACGCGGACGGCAGGCGCCGGGGTGGCCCGAGGCACCCGCCTCGCCCCCGCGCCCGCCGTCCGGCGCTCCGCACGGTCCGGCTTCCGGAGCGCACCCGGGGCCCTCCGCGAGCCCGGCCCCACGCGTCCCGCTGCAGCCGGGCCAGCCCCTGGACCGCACCCCCGCCGACCCCGGCCCGGCTCAGCAGGGGCCGGCGCCCGGCTCCGGCCACCACGGCGACCCGCAGGGCCGCTCCTCCGGAGCTCACGGTTCCCCCCACCCACAGACGACCCCGGCGGCTCCGCCGTCGCTCCCCCCGGCCGCGCAGGTCCTCCCCGACGGTGCCGCCGCCTTCGTCCTGGTACCTGACGCCGACGGCTACCTCCTGCCGGACGTCCTGCTGGAGCTCGTAGGCCCCCCTGCTCATCTGGCGGCGCAGCTGCCGGCCCAGGTGGAGGTCCAGCAGCCGGAGGGCGAACGGCTGCCGGGGTTGCTCACCAACGCCCTCACCCGGTCGTGGTCGGCAGGCGGGCACGGTGCGTTCCGGGTGGACGGGCCGCGGCGGATCGCGCACGGGGCACGGCTGCCGCTGTTCGCCGTGCATCCTCACGGCCCGGCCGCGGCGCCCGGCCGGGAGGTGCGGCCGCTCTCCGTCACCGTCACCTGGCGCATGCAGTACACGGGACCCACCACGCAGGGCACCGCCGATGCCTCGGTCGTCCTGCGACTGTGGCCGCCGGGGCTGCCCGCGCCCGCACCCCGGCCGCACTCGGCCGAGTACCTGGTGCTGCGCAAGCCCGAACGCTGGGTCGAGGGACTGGCCGCGGCGGTCGACTTCGGCACCACCGCGTCCACGGTCACCCTGTTGGGCCGAGGGCACACCGGCGGGCAGGTGGACGCCCATCAGGCCGCCGCCCTGGCCCGGCGGCTGACCGCGCTGACTGCTCCGCCGGACGACGCCCCGCGGGCCTGGAAGAGCGCCCTGGAAGGGCTGCGTGGTGGGCAGTTGGAGATCGGTGGACCGTCGGGCCGTACGATGAGCGGCTCCGAGGCGCTGGCGCAGCTGGACAACCTGGCGTTGGCCACCAGGGTGCTGCTGTGGGTGGAGGAGGTCCGCGCGGCGGCGGAGGACCAGGAACTGCGGGACTGGCTGGTCGAGCGGCTCCACCAGGTGGTGACCGCGACCGTGCGCACCCCCGCCCTCGACCTGCACCAGCTCATGGCGGTCGAGTTCGGCTACGGCCAGGGCAGCACGCCCACCCGGGCGCCCGCCACCTCGCTGCGTGAGGTGCACGGCAACCAGGACCGTCCGGGGGTGTCCCGGGCCCGGGGTCTCGCCTTCGAACTGACCCCGGAGGAGACCGAGGGCATCACCGGCATCAAGCGGAAGCTGCTCACCACCCCCGGCGGTGTGGCGTCGGAGCAGGGGCCGCCCCCGGTGCACCTGGCCCAGCACGTCTACCACCTTCTGGCGGACCGGGCCGAGCGGGTGGCCCACGGTGAGGACGCAGGCACACCCGGACAGCTGAGCACGGTCCTGCTGACCTTCCCCACATCGGCCACTCCCGCGGCCCGCACCCAGTTGAGGGAACTGGTGCGGCGCGGGCTGTCGGTGCCGAACGTCGAGCTGCTCATCGACGAAGGCCTGGCCGCCGGCCTCTACTTCGTGATGCGGGACCTCACCGCCAACCTGGACGTGGGCCTGGAAGCCCTGCGCGCCGCCTCCCGTCCCGTGCCCGGCGAGCCCGATACCTGGCGCAGCATCATGCTGGTCGTCGACATCGGCGGCGGCACCACCGACATCGCGCTGCTGGACCTGGTCCTGCGCGACCTCACGCCCGCCCTCGATCCTGCGGACCGGTTCACGTCGGGCCGGGCCTACATGCTGGAGCCGCGCATCCTCGGCACGATCGGGCACGGTCAGCTCGGCGGCGACCTGCTGACCCTAGTTGTTCTGTACTGGGTGAAGGCCACGCTGCTCGACGCGGCGGGCCGGGGCGACCCGGACCACACCGGCGAGCGGCTGTCCGCCCGGGTCGTGCGGCAGGCCGGCGGGCATCGCGAGCATCTGGTGAGCCGCGGGGTTCGCGAGCTGCTGCGCAGTGAACTTCCCACGCACTGGCGGGAGTTGGGCCAATATTCGGAAGGGGCGGAGGAGGCTGGGCGACGCGAGGCCGGTTTCAGCATGCTGTGGCGGCTGGCCGAGCGGGTCAAGCGGGCGCTGGGCGAGGAGAACGGGGACACCGGCCTCACCGAGGACGAACTCGCCGATCTGCGCCAGCGCTTCGAGGCATTGAAGGATCTCACCGGCCCGGTCGTGTTCTCCCAGGACGAGTTCCGCGACCTGATCGAGCCGTTCGTCCAACAGGCGGCCACGATGGCGGCCGGGCTGGTCTCGGACGCCTTCCGGCGGATGAGCGCCCGGCCCGGCGGCCACACCGGGCAGGCCGGCGGGAACGGGGCCGCCGACGCGGCACCGTATCTCGACCGGGTGGTCCTCGCCGGGCGCAGCAGCACCATGGCGGCGGTGCCGCGGGCAGTGCATCATGCCCTGCGCCAGGCCAGCTACCCGCACGGGAGTGCGAAACGCAAGGTGGAGTGGAATCCCGAACGGCTGGAGGTCGAGGCCGGATTCCTCGCCAAGCAGGCGACCTCTCTGGGGGCCGCCTGGCTGCACCGGGTGCGCGGCCGGGTCGGGGTCTTCGGCAAGGACTCCGGCGGCATGATCCACTCGGAGCTGTCGATCGTCACCCAGGGTCTTTTCAGCTGCCTCCCGTGCGACTTCGTGCTGCAGGGTCTGGCGGCCAGTGGCGTCGAGCTGTTCAGTTCCGGCACGCCCTTCGAGCAGCTCGGCCCGGACGGCTCCCTGGGCCTCGCGAGCCCCTGGCGTCCGGTGGTGCGCACGCCCAGCGTGATCCGCCCCCGGGCGGGCAGCAGCCCCATCCCGTGGGGAATCCTGGAGGTGGAGAACCGGGCCCGCCGGGCGGGCTGCGACCTGTCCTCGCCCGCATGGGACTTCGACCACGGCGCCGAGATGCGGTTCCGCATCTGTGTGGACGAACGGCTGGATCTGACCGCCGAGTTCCGACACGGCCCCCGCCAGCACTACTGGCTCCCCGACGACCCTGCGGCGGACAGGCGCGCCGCGCTCGCGCTGAACAACCGGGCGGGACTGCGCTTCGCCGCGCACCAGCCGACGGTCCGGGTGCCGGGGAACATCTGCGCCGCATCGGAGGCGTGGGGCACGCCGGGCTGCGTCCTGCGCGACGTCTTCCCGGCCGAGGAGGGCAACCAGGGAGCGGCGCTGCTGGCCTACTTCCCGGATCTGTTCCACCTGGGCGAGCGCCCCGACCCGCTGGTCGAGCCCACGCCCGGCCGGATCGCCGAACTGCACCTCACCGAGCAGGCGCAGTCGTCGGAGTTCCTGTACTTCTACGTCCGTGATCCCGACGGCGGCGATCCGGTGTTCCTCGACAAACTCCCGGTACCGGCGGCGAACCCGCATGCCCAGTCGAGTCCGGTGCGGATCACGCTGGACGCCCGGGGGGAGCTCCGGCTGCACCGCGGTGCCCTGCGGATGCCGGAGGCGCAAAGCTTCGTGGAGGCCGAGCAGCGGCCGGGCTGGGTGTACCGCGTGCCCATGGAGATCACCGCCCGTGAGTATCAGTCCGGGTGGGACCCGGACAGCGGGGAGCACTGATGGCGGACGAACAGCCCCTGTATGGCACCGACTCCGTGGACTCCGTCGACTCCCCCACCGACCGCCCGGAGGACCGTCTCGACGAGGCCCGCCGCAGTCTGGCCGGCTTCGCCGGCACGGCCGACGAGGCGCTCAGGACCCGTTCCTCCGCCGTCGGCCCGTTGCTGGACGGCCTGATCCTGCTGGTGCAGCGGCTGGGAACCGAGCTGACGCGGGTGGACGACGACGCGGCCCCGGTGCTGCAGAGCCTGCTGCAGGACCTGGGCCGGGCCGTGCGCGCCGGTGCGGCCACGGGGACGCGGGGCCGGGCGGCACCGGCTCCTTGGGCGCCGTCGGGCATGGACGACGCGTCGGCGGCGGTGCGCTACGCGCAGGAGGCCGCGGAGGCGGCGCAGGAGGCCGCGCAGGCCACGGCCAGGGCGCGGCTCGCTGCCGACCGGGCCTGGGAAGCGAAGGCGGACGCGGTCACCGCGAGCCTCACCGCCCGGCAGGACGCCGACACCGCTGAAGAGCAGGCCCGGGCAGCACGGGAGCAGACCCGCACGGCACGGGAGGACGCCCGGGCCGCCCGGGAGAACGCCCGACAGGCGGACGAGCAGGCGCAGGCCGCCCAGGAGGAGACACGGATCGCCCAGCAAGAGGCGCAGGCCGCCCGGGACCGGGCCCGTACCGCCCAGGAGGAGACGCGCACCGCACAGGAGCAGGCCCGGCAGGCGGACGAGCAGGCCCAGGCCGCCCAGGACGAGGCCCAGCAGGCTAAGGACGAAGCCGGAACGCACCGGCGTGCCATGGTTGAGGCCGAAGCGCGGGCCGAGGAGGCCCGGCTGAAGAAGGCCGAGGCCCATCGGGAGGCCGCGGAGGCCGTGCGGGCGGCGGAGGCCGCGCAGGCCGAGGCAGATGCGGCCGAGCGCGCCGCCGCGGAGCAGCGCGACGTGCGCGCCGCCGCCGAGGAGCGCACGCGACAGGCACGGGCGGAGGCCGAGCGCGAGAACCGGTTCCGGGAGGAGGCCGAGGCGGAGTCGGTCCGCACGGAGAGCGCGCGGCAAGAGGCCCGGCGTGCCCGATTCCGCGCCGAGCTGCGGCTCTCGGCGGACCTGATCTGGGACCGGTACCGCGACCCCGCCTTCGCCTTCGGCACCGAGGAACCGCCCGTCGACACGGAGGCCGGGGCCCTGTGGTCCCGCGTCCATGTCGCGCTGCTGCGGCTGACCGAGCCGGACCGGCTCCGGGAGGCCTCGGCGCTGGCCGCGCTGGCCAGGCGCTGCGGTCTTGAGCCGGGGGGAATCGCGCCCGGGGAACCGCCCGGGCCCGGCCGGACCGTGGTCGCGGTGCCCGCGCTGCCCGAGTACCGGGTCGGGGAGCTGCGGCTGCGTACGGACGTCCCACGCTGGGCGGACCTCACCGAGGACGAACGCGCGGAGGTCACCGCGCTGTTGGCGTCGGCCCGGGCGGAAGCGGAGGGCGGGTCCCCGGACCGGCTCGCGGCGCTGCTCTCCTCCCCCCAGGACGACGACCTGCTGCTCACCGCGCTGCTGCGGATCTGGCAGGCGGATGGGCTGCTCGCGCTCGACACCGGGCTGGGCCGCTGGCCGGACGCGCGGAAGCGGCGCTGGGTTCCCTGGACGCGCGAGGACTTCCGTAAGCAGGCGGTGCATCAGCTCGCCCTGCTGGCGGGCGTGTATCCGGAGCCCGTGCCCGGCTGGGCGTGGGCTCGTCCGGGGGATGCCGAGACCGCCGTGGTCTGGCTGCACTCCCTGGACGCGGTGCTGGGCTTCCACCACCAGGCCCCGGCTCTCCGGGGAAGCTGGTGGTGGAGCTGGCGCCTCGCGCTGGCCGCGGAGCTGGTGCACCCCGCCGGGTGGGCGGGCCGCCGGGCCGTGGTCGACCCGGACGAGCTGACCCGGCTGTTCACCGGTCCTCGCAGCAAGGACTACTTCGAGCAGCCGGACGTCTGCGATCGCGTGGACCCGCCCATCCAGTGGCTGGCCTCGCCGCCGCTGGTGGCCGCCGACGAGGAGGCCAATCCCCGGTGTCTGCGCAAGGGACGGATCGTCCGCGGAGTCGGACGTGGCTAGCAGGACGGACACCGACCCGACCGGCCGACTGCTGCGGGCGGTCACCGCGCTGGCCGAGCTGCCGCTGGCGCGGGCATGTGGGCTGAGCCCGGCCCTGGCCGAGGACCTCACGGCGCTGGCGGCCGGGCGTGCCCCGCGTCTGCGGGTCGCGCTCAGCGGGCCGGAGCCGGCGGTCCGCTCGCTGGCGGCGGCCCTGCACCGCGGCCTCCCGTCCGACGTCGTACGGCTGGACGCGCGACCGGTGGACGGTCACCTGCTGCTGCAGGTGGTCCGTGATCGGCGGACGCCGTCCGTCGCCGGGCCGGGCGGACCCGAGCCGGACCTCCCGGACGCGCAGGTGTCCGAGCTGCTGGGGCGCCCGGGCGCACCGAGGCCGTTGGTGATTGTGGTCGCCCAGGACGACTGGGACGGACTCGGCCTGGACTCCGTGGCGGGCTGGAACGCCGACCGTCTGTGGTCGTGGCCCCGGCCCTGGCGCAGCGTCGCAGTCCGGGCCGTCGTACCCGGCTGGGCCCGGACCCGGCCGCAGCGCGCCGGACTCGATGTGCTGTTGCGCGAGGAGCTGATCCCGGCGCTGTACGGACGCCACGCCCTGACGGCCGCCTTGACGCGGACCCGGCTGGCGCGGGCGCTGGGGCTCCTGGACGCGACGGCCCGGTATGTGACCGCCGCCGAGCCGACCGCGGTGGCCGCGGCCGACGCCTGGCTCCGGGTGCAGGCTCGGGCAGCGGGTCCGCCGGCCCAGAGGCTGTCACGGCTGCTCGGCGGATGGCCCGCCGATCCCTCAAGCACCGGCCCCTTGCCCGACACCAGCCCCTTCCCCGGCAGCAGTTCCCCGCCCGAAACGGGGCGGGGCACGGCTGCCGGACCGGACGGCAGAGACGGAGAAGTCGCATGACAACGCTGGTCCTCGGGGTCCTTCTGGCGGTGAGCGCGGTCGGCCATGCGCTGATGGCACTGCGGCTAAGGGCCCGGGAAGACCTGCTGCTGCATGCCGCCCAGGCCGAACGTGCTGCACAGCAAGCCGAGTTCGAGGCCGAGCAGGAGAGGCAGCGGGAGCGGTGGCAGGCCGAGCGGGCCGGGTTGGTGGGCGCGGTCGGCGAGAGCGGGAGCAGCCTGGAGGAGGCGCGGGCCGCACAGCGGTCGGCCGAGGCCCGGGCGGAGCAGGCCGTGGCGGAACGTGCGGACACGCAAACGGAGCTGGAGGCGGTGCGCGTCGCCCGCGCCGCCGCCGAGGCACAGGTGCGGCAACTCGAGGCGCGGCTGCGGGACATGGACGGCGCCGTGCCGCCGACGGCGCGGGCGGTGTCCCCGGCGGTGCCGCGTGAGCTGCCGCTCGGCCGGGACACGGCCGCCGACAGCGTCGTCGATGGGGCCGACCTGGGGCCCGTGGTCGTCCGGGCGGCCTCCGTGCGCGGCCGACGTCACCGGGAGGACCGTGAACACCGCCGGGACGCGGTGCAGTTGCGGCTGGTGGACGGCGCGGGCTCCCCGGTACTGCTGAGTGCCGTCGCGCCCGGAGCGCCCGACGCGCCGCTGTCGCAGTCCGCGGCCATCGCGGCCTGCCGCGCCCTGGTCACCCAGCTGTCCTCCGGCGCTTCGCCGTTCCGGAACGGCCCTTTCGGGGAGGGCGACGACGCGTCGGTGACGTTGGCCCTGCGCACTGTTGTGGCGGGGGTGGCCAACTCGGTGCGTCTGGTGGGCCGGGCGAACACCGCAGGAGTGGTGCACGCCAGCGAGGACGCCCAGGTGGCGACCTCGCTCTACGGGCTGCTGTCCCAGCTGGGTGACCACCGGGAACGGCAGCACCTGGTCTTCGGGGTGGGCGACGCCAGGCTGTTGCGGCTGCGCGTGGAGGAGGGAACGGAGGGCGCGCCGCGCTGGACGCCGCTTCTGACGCCCGATGCCGCACTGGCCGGCCGCCGGCTGCCCGCCCTGGCCGAGGACGGCTCCAGCCTGGTGTGGCAGCGGGTGGTCACGCGCCCGGGCGACGTCCTGCTCCTTGGGTCCGCGGCGATGGCCCGCCTGCTGGAGCAGGAGGAGGTGGCGGACTGGTACGCGCGCCGCTGGCACGGCCGTCGGCCCTTCCTGACCTCCTTCCTCTCGGACGTGAACGCCGACATCCGTGACGGCGGAGGCGATCGCAGCCTGGTCTGTCTGTGGGACCACGGGTACGCCGCCGCTCTGCGAGGCGATGAAGCCGCTCCCTGGCTGTGACCGCGGTGTATCCGGTGCGGTCAGGAGAGAAGGATCGCCGACCCCGGATCAGCGCCGGGCGCAGTGGCAGAGCGCCGTCACGCAGAGGCCACCACCTCGCCGGCCATCACTTGGGGAGGGTTGGGAAGCAGTGACGCGAGGTTGTCCCGCACGAAGTCCGCGGCCCTGGAGATCGATTCTTCGGCGCCTGCCTGGTCCTGGAACACGCTGGTCGAGACCATCACGCCGTCTCCGGCATCGATCCAGTAGTAGGCCACGAAGCCGGAGACCTGGCGCATGAGCGGCACGAAGCCCTCGCTCACGAGACGCGCGGCCTCGGCGGCATCCGTCACGCCGTCGTACCGCCGGACTGCTGCGTACATCCTCATGCTCCTCACGGTGTTTCCGGGTCACCCTCTGCCGAGACGTCGTACCCCGGCGTCGGCTGCCCGGCTCGTCAGGCGCCGGGGAATCACCTGAAGGGCCACCTGGAATGATCCGAACGGCGGCTGACGACGTCACACAGCCTTCGTGAACTCGGCGGCATGGTCAGCGGCCCACTGGCGGAGTGTGCGAGGAGCCGTTCCGAGGAGGTCGGCCACCGTCGTGGTGACGTACGCCGGTTGTCCGACCGCGGCGTTCCACGCGGCCAGCAGCATGTCGACGACGGAGCTCGGCGCTGCGCCCCTCGACAGGCTGCGGAACTCGTCCGGCGTCATCTCCTCGAATGCGATCCTGCGCCCCAGGGCGTCACCGATGACTTCGACCTGTGCGGCCTGGGTCAGCGACTGGGGGCCCGTCAGGACGTAGTCGCCTCCGGCATGTCCTTCTCCGTACAGCGTCAGCGCCGCGACGGCTGCGACGTCGCGGTCGTCGACCGGTGCCGTCTCCGCAGCACCGTAGGGCCACCGGACGACCTCGCCCGCCCTGATCGCGGGCGCCCACCAGGCCAATGCGTTCGACGCGAGCATTCCCGGCCGGATGATCGTCCGCTCCATCGCGGTGGCGGCGATGAGCCGCTCGATGTCGGCGTGCAGCTCTGCCATGGGGTTGGGCTGCTGGAAGAAAGGGTGTGGTGTCCGGTGCGGGGAGGAGAGGAAGACCACTCGCCGCACATGGGCCGCCAGCCGCTCGACGACTGCGGCGGCGGTCCGAGGTGGGGCGGTCCAGACGAGGAAGACCGCGCCGGCGCCCTTCAATGCCGGTTCGAGTGACTCGGGCACGGTGAGGTCGCCGGTGAAGACGTCGACGTTGGGCGGCAGTGTCGTCGCCGCCGCGGAGCGGTGGGTGAGGGCGCGGACCGGCACGCCTGCGTCGAGGAGCCGGTCGACGACGTGGCGGCCGATCCGGCCCGTCGCTCCGGTGACGAGCACGGGAGGGATGTCTGTCGGATCCATGCCGCTCATGAAAACGTTACCGGGTCAAAAAAGCAACTCGGTCATGAATGTTACTGTGGTGCGGTGAACGAGCCGACGGGACTGCGGGCCCGCAAGAAGCAGCGGACGCGCGACGCCATCGCCGACGCGGCCGTCTCGCTGTTCCTGGAGCGCGGCTTCGACCGGGTCTCGGTCAACGACATCGCCGCGGCGGCCGACGTCTCCAAGCCCACCCTCTTCCGGTACTTCCCCACCAAGGAAGACCTGGTGCTGCACCGCTTCACGGACCATCTCGGCGAGGCGGCACGCGTCGTACGGGACCGCACCCCGGACGTCGATCCAGTGACCGCGCTGCACCGGCACTTCCTGGCCGGCCTCGATCGGTACGACCCCGTCACCGGCCTCAATGACCACCCCGAGGTGGTGGCGTTCCATCGCCTGGTGTTCAGCACCCCGAGCCTGGAGGGACGGCTCGCGCGGTACCAGATCGAGGACGAGGAGGCACTCGCGGACGCCTTCGGCGAAGGCATCCGGGCCCGCCTGCGGGCCGCCCAGGTGCTGGCGGTCCAGCGGGTACTCGCCAGGGCCAACTGGCAGAAGATCGCCGACGGCCGGACCGCCCGCGACGTCCACCCCGAGGCCGTAGCCAACGCCGACCACGCGTTCGGTCAACTGCGGTGACAGGCGACGCTCCGGACCACTGAGGCTGTTCACTCAGAGCACCAGGTCATGGTGGTGCACCGGCCCGAGGGGGCGGGCGCAGGACTTCCGAGCACAACGCTTTTCCAATTCGCGCGCCGCAATCACCTGAACGTCCAGACGGAACCGCGCACGTATACGCGCCTTTTACGCACACCGGACACCTATGCGCGCGACGTCGACGGGAGGAGCATGACGGTCGCACAAGCCATGAAACATCGATCAGCGGATATATCGCGCTGACCGGTCCCAAAGGACGACAAGGGGGGAATCGTGGCTGCAGGAACCTACCGTGTGGCGATCAACGGCTTCGCCTGTGTGAGTGAGACCTGGGACGACGCGCTGAACTGAGACGGTCAACACGACGAGGTCTACTTCCGGACGCTCACGAAGGTGGTGAGCAAGGACGGCTCCATCGTGGCCACCTCTGACGACTCCAGCATGACCATGGGCGACGTCCGAGGATGGGCCTGCCGGCTCCAGGTCGGGAGCGCATCGGACTGGCTCGCGTCCAGGACCGGCGGCATCGTCAGCGGTAACTCGTTCCCCACCCGCACACCGCATATCCGCCACGGTGACCTCCGCGTCAAGGAAGAGACCGACCCGCGACGTTACCCGCCGTACAAGATCTGGCAGGGGGAACTGCGCGACGGCGACGACACCTTGGTCTTCCTGACCCCGACCCTTTGGGAGTGGGATCCGGGGCAGGGTGCGATCGACGGCTGGATCACCTGGCAGAAGAACGTGGACACCCAGTTCGGGGCGCGCGCCAAGGACATCTTCGGCGGCATCTGGCCGGTGGCGAGGCCCGTCTTCGACGCGGTGTCGCTCGGGATCCAGACCTTCGCCACACTCGCCGGGCTGTGGTCACCCTTCGGTCGTTCGATGCAGCGGCCGATCGGACTGCAACGCGACCCGAACCAGCCCGACGGGGCATTGTTCAACCCCACCGTTCTGGCGCTGACGTACGCCACCGCGGAGTACCTGGTGTCGCACGACATCAGTGGTCTCGGCAACGGCATCATCGCCATCCGGTGCGAGGACGACCCGTCGCTGCGGGGGCACTATGTGTGCTGCGTGCAGGTCGACAAACTCGGCGGGGGCCATGAGTTCCCGGACGGCAGCGTCGTCCGGGAGGAGCCGAAACCCGAGGTCTATGTCATCTACGGCGGGGCGAAATTCTGGGTTCCCGATCCGGCCACGCTCTTCCGGCTCTACGGCGGGTGGGCGTCCGTGCGGGTGGTGCCCGACGGGACGCCGGCCGCCGCGGGCACCACCGACACCGCCGGTGGACGGAACCCTGCTGAAGGAGGAACACGCACCGGCCGTGTGGCGGATGGAGAACCGGACACGACGCTGGGTGGTGAGCCCCATGGTCCTGGCCCGCTACGGCGGATGGGCCGCGGTGCGGACCGTACCCGACAACGCGCTCGCGCGGATCCCTACCGGTGCTCCCCTCACCGGTTGACGCGCCGGTTCCGGGGACCGGCGTTCTTGCCGGTTCCCGGTTCCGCCAGTTTCCGGTGGGCCGCCGCCTTGACGCCGTCCGGCAGCACCCTCCCCGCCGCGCCGAGTGCCTTGGCCTTCAGCGACCCGGTGACGGCCTTCTTCTCGCCCTTCATGATCGCGGTGAACGCCTGCTCGGCGACCTGTGCGGGATCGTCCTTCTTCGAGGTGCCCAGCCGGGTGTTCTCCGCCATTCCCGCCCTGCGGAAGAAGTCCGTTTCCGTCATGCCAGGCATGACCGACGTGATCGTCACCCCGGTGTCCCGGACCTCTTCCCGCAGCGCCTCGGCGAACGACTGCACGAATGACTTCGAGGCGTTGTAAACGGCATGGAAGGGGCCGGGCATCATCGCGGCGATGGACGAGGTGAAGGCGATCCTGCCCGCGCCGCGCGCCACCATGGCGCGCAGCAGCGGCTTGGCCAGCCGGACGGTCGCGGTGATGTTCAGGTCGATGACCGCCTGGTCGTCGGCCGGGTCGGTGTCCACGAAGGCCCCGCCCCGGCCGACCCCCGCGTTGAGGGCGGCGACGTCGACGTCGAGTCCGTCGACCGCTGCGAGCAGCTCTTCCACGCCCTCACGGGTCCGGAGATCGGCACGGACCGGCCGTACCCGGGCGCCCGTCTCCCGCAAGCTGCGGGCAGCGGCATCCAGCCGTTCGTCCTCGGCGTTGATCACGAGGTCGTAGCCGTGCTCGGCGAACTGCCGGGCCAGTTGGTATCCGATTCCGGTGGAAGCACCGGTGATCAGGGCGAGGGGCCGCATGTCATTCATGCCGCCCGGGTAACCGGCCCGCGCATGGTCACGCCCGGCCGGCAGCAAGGGCAGCGGTCGCCGTGTGCCTCCCCGCGTCGCCAGAGTCCGGGCGGTGAGAGGGACGGGGCGATGGGCGCCCCGCGCTCTGCGTCACGCCTCTTCCACGGGCAGCCAGAGCTCGCATGTCGCGGTGCTGAAGTCGTCCGCGCGCTCGAGGACCGCGACGATCGAGGGGCCGGGGCGCAGTCGCCACGGGTTGGAGGGGAACCACTCGGTCGCGGTGGCGGCCCAGGTGGTCTGCAGGGCCTGCGGATGCGGACCGGCGGTGCGGAAGACCGCCCACTTGCCGGCCGGTACCTCGATGGCGTCGAGGCCGTCGGGGGCCGGCGCGGGCCGGGAGACGGCGACCCCGTGCAGATAGGTCAGTTCGCTGCCTTCCGTGCCGTCGGCGTCGACGTCGTCGCACACCTGTAGCAGGCCCCCCGGTTCGGTGTCGCCGAGGGCCTTCAGTCGGACATGTTCCTCTTGTGGCAGTGCGGCGATGTGCTGCTGGATGTGCGGGTTGACGCCATGATGAATGAGCGGAACCCGGGTTGCGTGGCCGACGAGCCGGAACGCGGGGCGGTCGGTGAGGCGGGTGTCCATGGGGATGCTCCCTTCGACGGTCAGGTGGAACCTGAGCCGCGGTTGTGTGCGCAGGGGGCCTCCGTCTCGGCGTACGTCACTCGGCCCGGCGCCGTGGACCGCGCGGAACGCACGCCCGAATGCCTCGGTCGAGCTGTATCCGTGCCGGACGGCGATGCTCAGCAGATCGTCCTCACCCCGGACCACGTCGGCGGCGGCGACCGTCATGCGGCGCCGGCGCACGTACTCCGAGAGCGGCATGCCCGCCAACGACGAGAACATCCGGCGCAGATGGTATTCGGTCGTACCGAGCTCCGCCGCCAGTCCGCGGACGTCGAGCTCCTCGGCGAGGTACTTCTCGACGAGATCGACAAGCCGGTTCAGTGCCGAGATCACGAGCCCCCTCCTTTCGATGACCAACCCTGCCTGGCCGGACCCCGCCCCGACCCGACCGCTGCGATCCGATTCGATCATGTGTCCGGACGGCTTGCGGAGTCGGTGGGCTTTCCGGGCAGCCCGGGGATCAGTACGGCCGCCACCGCCAGGTGCATCAGGGCGAGGGAGACGCGGGTGCCGCCGTCCATGCCGTCGCCGGTGAACGGCAGGAAGGAGAAGGCCAGTACGGCGCCGGCCGTCACGGTCCAGACCGCGCGGGCGCGGCGCGCCGCGAATCGCTCGAAGGCCGCCAGCAGTCCCCAGCCGGCCAGCGACGCGAGCAGTGCGACGAACGCTACGGCCCCGGCGCCGATCTCGAGCGACTGCTCGCCGTCGGCGATGCGCACGCGGTGCCCCAGGAGGGGGTCCGTGACCAGCCACACCAGGACGGGGGTCAGGACGGCAAGGGCCGTGACCCGCAGGCGCCTTGTGCGCGCACTCACTCGGCGCCTCCCGAAAGCGCCCCGTGCAGGAAGACCTCCACCAGCTCCGGTGCGGTCAGGTCGGGTTCGTCGTCCGTGCGCGGCTGGGCGAAGAGCAGCCCGAAGAAGAGGGCCGCGATCTGCTCCGGTGGCCGGCGCAGCGCGGTCCTGTCGGGTTCCAGCAGCTCCGCGAGGGCGGCGCGGATGCGGGTCGTCGACTCGTGGCGGCCCGCGCCGCGTACCGTGCCGGGGTGCTTGCCGCCGCGGTGCCCCAGCGCGCCGATAATCGCGCCCATCCTGGACATGTGCGCCTGCAGTGCCTCGGCCGCCTCCGCGAGCCGGTCGGCCAGCGGCTGCGACATGTCGATCGCGTCGAGCTCGCGGACGGCGTCGTCGGGAGAGAGCGCCTTGGCCACGCAGGCCTGGAGCAGCTCGTCCTTGTCGGCGAAGACCCGGAAGATCGTTCCTTCGCCGATGCCGGCGGCGCGGGCGATCTTCGCCGTCGTCACCGCGGCACCGTACTCGGCGATCAGCGGAATCGCGGTCTGGATGATCATCTCGCGGCGCTGCTCAGGCGACATGCCGGGGGCGCGGCGGCGGGTGGTCCGACTCTCCTTGGGTGCTGTCATGAGGCCGAGAGTACGGAGTGAGTACTCACTCCGTCAATAGTGAGCACTCACTCCGGTGATTGCGTGGTTCGGCGGGTCGGAGCTCGGGCAGACGGGCCCGATAGGCTTGATCGTTCCAGCGACAGGGGCAGGCCCTCGTGCGGCTGCCCCGGACCACCCCACTCAAGGACGGCAACCGAGTGTCTTTCTTCACCATCGGCCACCGCGGTGTCATGGCCGCCGAGCCGGAGAACACCCTGCGCTCCTTCCTGCGGGCCGAACGCGAAGGGCTGGACGGCATCGAACTGGACCTGCACCTGAGCAAGGACGGCGAACTGGTCGTCATGCACGACGAGACCCTGGACCGTACGACGGACGGCTCGGGACCGATCGCGGAGCAGGAGCTGAAGCAGCTCAAGCGGCTCGATGCCGGCCGCGGAGAGCGCATCCCCACGTTCGGTGAGGTGCTGGACGCCGTCGGGCCGAACCTGCCGATCCAGGCAGAGATCAAGGACGTGGCCGCCGCACGGTCGCTCGCCAAGGTGCTCACCGAACGCCAGCTGCTGGGCCGTGTTTCCGTGCTGTCCTTCCACGAGTCGGCGCTGATCGAGATCCACGACCTGCTGCCGGAGGCCCGCACCGTGCTGGTCGCAGGCGCCAGCGCACACCGCGATACGTTCGTCGGCCGTGCGCAGAAGGCCGGTGCGAGCCTGGTCAGCGTGGACTTGCGGCAGCTGAACCGGGCCATCGTGGACAAGTGCGCCGCGGCCGGCATCGACGTCATGGCCTGGACCGTCAACGACGAGCGCGACCTGGCACTCGCCCGGGCCCTCGGCCTGGTGGGCTGCGTGACCGACGAGCCCGGCATGAAGGGACTGGTCGAAGCAACCCTCTGACGCCGGCGCCGGCAGCCACGGCGCGGGACGTCCGGCCGAGTTGCCGCGTCCGCGGTCGCCGCCTGTGCTCAGGTCGCCGTGGGCCAGGTGCGCAGCAGGGCGGCGATCTTCCCGGCGGTGCAGGCCGGGTCGAGGAGCAGGTCCTTGAGGGCGATGGCGTCTTCGCGGGTGGGTTTGACGGTGATCCCCGCGGCCTCGAGGTACATGACGCCCGTCGCCGCGGCGACGGCCATGTTGGAGCGTTCCAGCCAGCGGCAGCGCCCCAGGGTGTGCACCAGCGCGGCGGCCTTGGCGTAGGGGCCGTCGTAGACGGGCTGCTCGAACAGTTCGGCCTGGTGGCGGGCGACCGCGGAGACGGGGACGCCGTAGTCGTCGGGGGCCGGGTCGTTCACTCCGGCGGCTTCGGCGACCTGCAGGATCCAAGGGACGTCGATGTGCAGAGGCATCAGGCGGCGCGCGCTCCCCGGCCCGACTTCCGCGGCTGAGCTTCCTCGGCCTCGTCGAAGACCGTCTGGTGCTCCGCGAGGAATCGGGCGGCGGCGTCCACGGCGCGGGCACGCAGGCCGCTGGCGTCGTCCTGCACCAGGCGGGCGAGGTAGTCGCCGATACTCACTCCCAGGTCGGCGGCGCGCTTCTTCGCGAGTTCCGCGATGTCCTCGTCCACGCGCGCGCCCAGTTGTGTCTTCGCCATACCCACATGGTAACAGCCGTTACCGATTGGCATAGGGCTCGGCTCAGCGCCAGTCATCGATCACGTAGGCGTCCGGGTGGCTGTAGCCCGGTTCATTGGGCCTGTGCATGGTCACGCCTTGCAGCCAGGTACGGAAACCATGGTCGGCCATGCGCCGGTAGGCATCCTGACGGGCCAGGTTCATTCCGGCGTCCAGTTGCCCCAGCCCCTTCTCGGCGGCCAGTTGCTCGCACGCGTTCAGCAGCCGCTCGAACCGGTCCGCTGCGTCGGGGCCGGGGCGTACGGCGCCGAATTTGACGAAGCACACGTCGTCACCGGCCTCCGACCCCGGTCCGCAGTGGCAGACAGCCAGACCGTCGAGGTCGGAGCCGGCGCCCTCGAGGAGGATGGTGTCGCCGAGTCCCTGCTCCTGTGTGGCCACGATCTCGCGTTCCAAGGTCAGGTCCTCGTACACGGCCCCCGTCAGAGCGGTGCTGCGACTCAGCGCGTCGGGCCGCTCGGCGTCGGTGAGCTCGCCGAACAGGGCTCGGCCGGGGGCTGCGGAACCGCCTGCGACCTGCTTCTTCATGATGGCTGTCAGGAAGCGGGGCCAGAAGCCGTACCGGCGGTAGAGCTCGAGGTGCTTGGGACTGTGCGAGAAGGTGAACAGGCCGAGGTGGCGGTTCTGCCAGGTGTCGAAGCAGGCCATGACCGGTTCCATGAGCCGTCTGCCGATGCCCTGGTCCCACAGATCCGGACGCACGGTCAGCGGGCCGAAGAACCCGACGCTGCCCCAGTCGGCGGCGAAGTTCGATCCGACGACGTCGCCCTCGACGGTCGCCGCGAAGGCGGCGTGCGGATCCGCCGCCCAGCGGGTACGTACATAGTCGGCGCTCCCGAAGAACCTCTCCGGCTCAGGGACCCGGAGGAAGGTGCCGAAGGCGACCCTGAATATCTCGTCGGCCCGATCCAGGTCCGGCTCCACCAGCGGGCGGACCGACACCGGGGCAGCGGCACTCGTACGCATCGCTGCGGACATGATCGCGCTCCTTCCGCCCCCGGTTCCATCGCACCACGGACGGGGTCCGCGGGCGAAGCGAGAGGTCCGTCGAGCGGTCCGGCGAGATCTCGAGGGTCGAGCGGCCTCGGTGCCGTCGGCCGCCCGGGGCCCCGGGGCCGCGTTCTCACTCGCCTCAGGGCATCATCTCGTACGCCCCCGACAACCCCTCGACACGCTGCCAGACGCGCTCGGAACGTGCCGCGTCGACGACCGGGCGCCGGACCGCGTCGAGTGCCCACCGCTGCTGCTCCTCGGTGGCGGAGTCCTTGCCATGCAGCTCGACGGCGTGGGCGGAGAAGTCCCGTACGAGGACGGCGAACAGCTCGTCGAGCACGTCCTCGTCGAGGCCCGAAAGGGCCGCCTGCTCCAGGACCAGCTGGCCGTGGACGACGAGCGCGAAGAGTTGGCCGACGGCGAGGAGGAGGTCCAGGTCGCGGCTCTGCTCCTGGTCGGGAGCGGCCGTGCGGACGAAATCGCAGAGCGCGTCGGCCTGTTCGCGGAAACGTGCGACGTTGGGCAGGTGGGCGTACGTGTCGTAGGCCGGTCGCCAGTCGTGGAAGCGGACGGAGCCGAGCCCGCGGGCCGGGCCCTGGCGGAAGAGGAAGTCGTCGTCGGCCGCGTCGAGACGGGTGGGGACGGGCTCGTAGGCGGCCGGGGCGAGCAGGTGGTTGCGCATGAACTTGAGGATCAGCGCCAGGTTGACGTGGACGGTGCCCTCCAGCTTCGGCAGGCCGCGGATCTCGACGGCCGCCTGGGCGAAGTAGTTGTCCTTCTCGAAGCCCTTGGCGGCGATGACGTCCCACATCAGGTCGATGACCTTCTCGCCCTCGGTGGTCACCTTCATCTTCGTCATCGGGTTGAAGAGGAGGTAGCGGCGGTCGTCGGGGCCCGCGGTGCGGAAGTAGTCCACGGCGCGGTCGCTGAACAGCTTCATGCCGACGAGCCGCACGTAGGCGTCGGTCAACTCGCGTCGTACGTGCGGGAAAGCGGTGACGGGGCGGCCGTAAAGGATGCGGTTCTGCGCGTGGGTGACGGCCTCGTACATCGCGTGCTCGCAGATGCCGATCGAGGCGGTGCACAGGTTGAACTTGCCCACGTTGACGGTGTTGAGGGCGGCGTCGAAGGCGGCGCGGCCGGTGTGCAGGACGTCCTCCGGGGCCACGGGGTAGTTCTCGAGGCGGAACTCGCTGACGTACTTGGAGGAGTCGACGACGTTCTTGACCAGGTGGTACGCGGGGTGGCGGCTGTCGGCGGCGAAGAAGACGTAGCCGTCGGGGCCCTCGACGTCGGTGCGGCGGCCGAAGACGGAGACGAGGCCCGCCGCATTGCCGTTGCCGATGTAGTACTTGGAGCCGGTGGCGCGGAAGCCGCCCGTGCCGTCGGGCTCCAGGAGCATGTCGGTGGAGTAGATGTCGGCGCCGTGGGCCTTTTCGGAGAGGCCGAAGGCGAACACCTCGCCCTGGGTGAGGAGTTCGGCGGCGCGGGCGCGGGCGGCGGGGTTGTCGCTCTGCCAGACGGGGCCCAGGCCGAGGATGGTGACCTGCCAGGCGTACCAGTAGTCGAGGCCGTAGAAGCCGAGGATCTCGTTGAGGGCGGCGATACGGGCGGTGTCCCACCGCTTGTCGTCCTCGCCGTCGGCGGCTGCGGAGGCGGGGGTGAGGAAGGTTGCGAACAGCCCCTCCTTCGCGGCGAAGGCGAGGAAGTCGCCGAGCCAGGCGCGCGTTCGGTAGTCCTCGATCAGCCGGCGCCTGCCCCGCTCCTCGAACCAGTCGACGGTCGCGCGCAGCAGCCTGCGGGTCTCCGGGTCGAAGTGCGCGGGGTCGTAGGTGCGCGGGTTGAAGAGCAGCGCGTCGGCCATGAGTGCCGCCTTTCGGCTGGGAGGGGTGAGGGTGAGGGTGAGTGTCCGCGTTCAGGTGCGGATCCCGGGGTGGTCTGCTCGGCCGGTCAGCGACCGGTGTCGAATCGGGCCAGGGTGGCGAGGACATCGTCGAGCCAGGCGATCATCATCCGCTCGTACGCGATGCCGCCGCGCAGTACGGCGTGCTGGAGTTCCCGCTCGGCTTCGAGCGGGCCGTCCGGCGGGGGCTCGCCGAAGTCGCGGGTTTCGCCGGCGAGGTAGTGGGCGAGGCGGTCCGTATGCGCCTGCCGGTGCCGCTCCACCTGGCTGATCAGGGCGGTGGGATCGTCGAAGGCGGCGCCCCGGATCTTCACCGCCAGATCGTGCCGGACGCTTTCGGGCTCGGTGGGTTCGTTCAGCCACGCGGAGAGCGCGTCCCGTCCGCGCCCTGCGACGGAGTACTCCTTCTTGTCCGGGCGCCCGTACTGCGCGATGTCGCGGACCTCGACCCAGCCGTCGCTCTCCATACGCTTGAGCACGCGATAGATCTGCTGGTGGGTGGCGGTCCAGAAGTACCCGATCGACCGCTCGAACCGCCGGGCCAGTTCAAAGCCGGAGCCCGGCTTCTCCAGCAGGGAAACAAGGATCGCGTGCTCGAGCGCCATGCGCACGATCCTGCTATGCACTTTGTTGCATAGCAACGTCAGCGCGGTGAGACACGGCTCACGCGGAACGGGTCAGCGGCCCGGCGGGCGGGTGGCCGGGGGGCTGCAATCCGCTGTGCACCCGCGGAGGTTCGGTGCGTCAGACCGTGGGGAGCCGGTCCACCAGGAGCTTCACCCTGCGCTCGGTGTCCTCCGGCGGCAGACGCCGTGCCCGGGTCAGGGTGGCCAGTCCGTGCAGCGCCGCCCAGAACGTCTCGGTGAACAGTCCCGGGTCGACGCCGTCTCCGGCGACCTCGCCGAGGCTTTCCAGCAGGGCGGCGAAACCATCCTTCAGCGGTTGCGGAGTGTCCTCGTGCGCGAACGCCAGACCGCCGTCGAGCCGGAACAGGGCGTCGTAGACTGCCGGGTTGCGTTCGGCGAAGTCCAGGTAGCTGCGGGCGACAGCGGTGACCCGGGCGCGGGGGCCCTCTGCGGCCGAGGCCGCGGCCCGCAGCGCCGTGGCCATCTCGGTGGCCCCTTCGAGGGCGACGGCGCCGATGATCTCGCGCTTGCCTCGGAAGTGGCTGTAGAGGACGGGCTGGCTGTACTCGATGCGCTCGGCGAGCCGACGGGTGGTGACCGCGTCCCAGCCCTGCTGCTCGGCGAGTTCGCGTGCCGTCGCCACGATGAGGCGTTCGCGTTCCGCCCGTTCGCGCTGCTTGCGCTCCGGATGCTCGGCGCCGTGATGCCGGTCTGGTACATCACCTCGCTCCTCCTCGTCGCGGTTTGGGCCATCGCCGGACGGGACCGCGACGGCACCGGTCTGGTCGTCACCGCCGGCGGGCTGCTGATCCTCAGCGTCGTCATGTCGCTGCTGCTGCTCGTCCCGATCAACAACCGGGGGAAGACCTGGACCCCCGAGAACCGGCCCGCCGACTGGAAGGAGCAGATGAACCGCTGGGACCGCTACCACTATGTCCGCGTCGCGGTCATCATCGCCGCCTTCGCCCTGCTGGCCGCCACCCCGGTCTGAGCCGACGGGACGGCCACCAACCCCGGGACCGCGGCTCTGTCGCACCGGTGGACACGGCCTCGCGGAGTTGTCGGCATGCGGGGGCCGTGTCGTGATAATGGCGGGTCGTGCAGGGCTGTTGGGAGGCGGGAGCAGCTGGTGTCGTTGCGCTATTACATGAACTGTGGGACCGCGCGCTGCAGGCCGAGCCGCGCCACCCTCACGCCACGTACAACCGCGGTCTGCAACGGTGGCGGACGGGCGCGATGACCGACCGGGAGCTGATCGTCGACCTGGAGGCGGTCGTCGCCGGTCCGGGCGGCCGGGAGATCGGCCCTTACCTGTTGGCGCTGGTCCACATCGAGCGCGGCGACCGGGACACTGCCGTACGGCTGCTCGCCGAACTGCCGGACTCCCCCGATGTCGTGGCGGCCCGCGCCGAGGCCGGCCGGCTTCCCCCGGTGCGCCCGCCCGCCGTACTGCAGCGCAGCACCCTGATGCGGCGGCCGGTGTTCGCCGTCAGTGCCGACGGGCGTCTGGCGGTGGTCTCTCACGAGATGCGTGACCTGCGTGTGTGGGACCTCGACACGGTCAGGCCCGTGCGCGTGCTGACCGGTCACGAGGCGCCCGTGGTGTCGGTGGCGATGAGCGCGGACGGCCGGGTCGTGGTCTCCGGCGACGAGAGCGGCCGGATCCTGCTGTGGGACACCGCCGACGGCGACCGCAGACGGCGCTGGGACCTGCCGCCGCACACCGTGGAAGCGGTCGCGGTGAGTGGGGACGGCGGGACGGTGGCGGTGTCCGGGACGAACGGATACGTGCGGCTGCTCGGTGACACCGAGCGTGTGCTCAGTGAGCCGGTCGAGAACAGCGGCGCCCTTGCCTCCTACGGCGCGCTGACGGTCGTCGCCGGTGGGGAGCGGGTGGCGTCCTTCTCCGGGTACGAGTGGGTGCTGCGTCTTTGGGACGCACGCAGCGGCGAGTTGCTGGGCGGCAAGGACGAGCTGGACCGGCGCTTCGCCTTCGGCGCGGGCGGCCGCTACGCCCTGGCGCGCACCTGGCATAGTGCCCTTTGGCTGATCGACCTGACGACCGACTCGGCGCGGGACCTGGGCAGCGCGGCCGCGTGGGGCGACCACCCGGTCGCGGTCAGCGATGACGGCCGAATCGCGCTGTCCGCCTCCGAGTACGGCGTGCAGCAGTGGCTGCTGAAGGACAACCGGTACCTGTCCACGGTTGAGGACGTGACGGCAAGCGAGGCGGCACCGAGCGCGGACGGGCGGGTCGCCCTGCTCAGCATCCCCCAGGGCGAGTCGGTGGGTGTCGTCCGGCCCTGGTGGCCCGGCCCTCCGGCGCCGTGGAGCTACGCACGCCCCGGCGTCACCTCCCAGCTCATCGAGGACGCCCGTACCGCGGACGCCGCACTGGAACGGGCGGCGGCGCTCCTCGACGCCGGGCGTACGGCGGAGGCCTTCGACCGGCTCCAGGCCGTCCGCAACCTGCCCGGCTACCGGCAGCATCCGCGGCTGCTGCCGCTGTGGCGCCGGGCCGGCGCACCCGGCCGCCGCAGCGCCTTCGCGGGGCAATGGCGCGCCCGGACGTTCCAGCGCCTGGTCCGCGGACCGGCCGCGTTCACGCCGGATCTGCGCCATGTGGTCGCGGGTTCCTACTTCGGCGTCGTCACCGTCCACGACCTGCACACCGGCCAGGTCACGCAAGCCGACGAAGGGCACGGCACCGAGGTACGGGAGACGGTGGTCTGCGCCGGCGCCCGGCACGCTCTTACCACGGACGTGCACGGCAACCACCTGATCTGGGACCTGGCGACCGCGCGCAAAGTGGCCGCCGTTCACCGGCCGCACCGCGACGCGTCTGGACCCGCCGAACGGCCCGCTGGCCCTCACCGGCCACACCGACGGGCTCAGCATGCTGTGGGACCGCTCGACACAACGGCCGTTGCACGCCTTCCCCGGCCCGCGCGACCGGGTGGCCACCGTTTCGGGAGACGTTCTGGTGCTGGTGACCGGTCGCGGACACACCGAAGTCCTCGAGATCCGGAACGCGCGGTCGGTGCTCACGGCGCGCCTGCCGTTGTTCGGCGACAGCCTGCACGCCGTGGCGACCCCGGACGGACGCGTCGTCGCCGCCGCACACGGCCCGTTCACCACTCCCGGCGTCGTCTGGCTCTGCCACGCGGACCGACGCGGAGTACGCGAGATCGCGGCCTGCGCCGACACGGTCACCTGCCTCGCGCTGACCCCGGACGGCACGCTGCTGCTGACCGGTGGCCTCGACCACACGGTGCGGCTGTGGGACGTCCGCACCGGCGGCCTGGTGTGCGAGCTGGAAGGCAACACCACGCCGGTGTTCAGCGTGGCGCTGTCCGCGGACGGCTGCCACGCCGCCTCATGCGACAACGTGGGCACCGTGCTGTTCTGGGACCTGGACTGGGAGTACACCCGTCCCCCCGGCTGACCCAACTGCGGCCGGCAAGGGGGTGCGTCAGCTCGCGGCCTTCCGCGGCGGCGTGAGTGCCCCGTTCACCCGGCCTGCGGGCATGTGGGGTCGGCGATCGCCGAGACCGTGTACGGAGGTTCGCCGGGCGGGTCGTCGAGCTGGCTGTTGACGACGTACAGCCGGCAGCCGTGCCGGGCGAGTGTGGTGGGCAGGTCGAACGGCTCGCCGGTGATCCGGTGCCGCACCACGCCCGCGCGCAGGTCTTCGTCCAGCTCTGCGATGTACACCCCGTTCGGGGCGCCGTAGTTGAGTACCGCGTACAGGGTCCGGCCACGCAGCACCATGCCGTCGGCGCCGAACGACTCACCGCCCAGTTGCACTTGTTCCACGGCCCGCGAGGAGGTGTCCACACGCCAGAGCGCCTCGGTGCCGTTGGACGACACCAGCAGCGTCCCGCCGGCCCGGTCGGCCACGATGCCGTTGAGCAGCCAGTACTGGGCCGGGAACTGCGGCCAGGCGGAACGGATGTCGAGCCAGGGGCGCAACGGGCCGAGCCGGCCGTTCCGCAACGACGCCCGGTGGATCACGGGGTTGGCCCAGTCGGTGACGTACACGGCATCGCGGGTGATCACCAGGTCGTTGAGATCCGGTGGGCCGAGGGGGCCGTCCTCAGCCGTACGCCGTGCCAGCAGCCGCCCGCGTGCGTCGTGCACCGTGAGGGTCGCACCGCCGACCGAGTAGACGCGGTTGCGTCGGTCGGTGTGCACACCGAGGGTGCTGGTGCGGTCGGCGACACCCCGCGCGGCGAACGGACGGAGCTCGGGGGCGCTCACATGGCCCCGGAACAGCTTCCCCGTACCGTCGGACGACACGTACATCGTGCCGTCGCGTGCCACGGTGATGCCCTCGGGCAGGATCCCCGGGGCTCGCGAGACGACGTAGGTGCCGGGAAGGTCCCGGGCGCCTGCGGTGCCGGTCTGACCGGTCACCGCGAGGAGCACCGAGGCTCCCAGACAGAGCAGCCGTGTCGTCACGTGCATGGATCGACCTCCTGGAAGAGCCGTGACCACGAGGGGTCGTGGAGCGACTCCCCCAGGCTGGTCCGCATGGCGCGCCGTCGCCCGGCCTTTCAACCCTGGCTGAAACGCTTGGTGTTACCCATAATCGGTGGCCGTGATCCGTCTGCATTTCTCGGCCGCCGACCTGCGCCGCGTCACGATCGCGCCGCGCCCCGACGCCATGTTCGAAACGGCGCTGAGCGTGCGCCTGTTGCTGACCGCGCCCCCGGTGCGCAACGGCCGCCGCGCCGGAATGCTCCAGTGGCAGCGGGCGATGAGCGGAACGCCCGTGAGCCGGGCCGGAATGCTGGCGGAGCTGGTCCGCCGGGACGACTATCTCCCCGACTTCCTGCTGCAGCCGGGCGCTTCCTGCTTCAGTGATGCGGTCGACTCGGTCCACGCCACGCCCGCCCCGCGACTTCAGCAGGATCTGGCGCGGCTCACCGAACCCGCGGAAGCCGTGAGGGGACGCGGCGGCCGGTCCCCGAGCGCCGACCGGCAGTTGCGTGAACTCGCGCAGGGAAGCCCTCGGGGACGCGATGCCCTGGTCCGGGACCTGCGCGACTACCATGCCTCCTCCCTCACGGAGTTCTGGCCCCGCATCGCGGCCGCGGCCACGGCGGATCGTTCGCTGCGCGCCGAGATGCTGCTGCGTGGAGGCGTGGACGCGCTGCTGACCACGCTGGCCCCGACCTGGCGGTGGCAGCCTCCGACGCTCCACCTGCCCTCGCGTTCGTCCTTCGACGTGCCGCTGTGCGGACGCGGTCTGCTGCTGGTCCCCTCCTTCTTCGCCACCAGGCCGTTCGTGGGATACCACCCGGACGAACCCACGGTGCTGGTGTACCCGATGCACGACGGTGACACCGCCGAGGTGTCCCTCGACGCACTCGCTCCGCTGCTCGGCCGCACGCGAGCCGCCGTTCTGGCCGCGCTGCGGACGCCGGCCACCACGACCGCCCTGGCGGAACGCACCGGCATCTCACTGGCCGGTGCCAGTCAGCACGCCGCCGTCCTCCGCAACGCGGGACTGATCTGCACCGAGAGAACCGGAACCGCGGTCCTCCACGCCCTGCTTCCCCTCGGCCGGGCCCTGCTCGACGGGAACCCGTAGGGCTGCCTCTCCTCCCGCCCCGCCCGGATGCGGTGGGAGACATGAAGGGGCGATCAGGGGGCACGAGGGCTGGGAAAGGGGCTGATCGCGATGAATCAGGTGGTGCCGCAGCGTGGCGGAGGAGGCTCCAGCGGCCTCTACGACGTTCTGGAACTGATCCTCGACCGGGGGCTGGTGATCGACGCGTTCATACGGGTTTCTCTGGTCGGCATCGAGATACTCAAGATCGACGTTCGTATCGTGGTGGCCAGCGTCGACACCTACTTGCGCTTCGCCGAGGCGTGCAACCGTCTGGATCTGGAGGCGGGACCGCGCAAGCCCACCGGGCTGACCGAACTCCCGGACAAGATGCGTGAGTCGGGCTCACAAGGAGCGGCCAAGGGACTGCTGTCCGGTGCCGCGCAAGCCGTCTCCGAGGCCTTTCAGCAGGCACGTGAGGAACCACGACGGAAGTAGTCACCGCCGCACGCTTGTGAGCAGTTGAGCTGTCGCGTCATCGGCGGGGAAGAACGTCTCCACGGCGATCTCGTCCAGAGTCACGTCCCTGGGCGAGCCGAAGACCGTGGTCGTATAGAGGAACGCGAGGTCACCGTGGTCCGAGGACAGGAGCAGCGGGACGGCGAAGTCGTCGCGGTTCTCCTCCTCGGGGAGGGCGGCGGGTGCGCCGTAGGACTCCAGGTCGGCCAGCAGGTCCGTGAGGCCTTCGGCCGCTGTACGGGCGAGTTGACGACGTAGACGGCGCAGCACGTGCGCCCGCCACTGGGTGAGGTTGCGGATCCGCGGGGCCAGCCCGTCCGGATGCAGTGTGGCGCGCAGGACGTTCACCGGCGGGGTGAGGAGCGGGGCGGGCAGATCGGCGAAGAACGCCGTCGCGGCCCGGTTCGCGGCCAGCAGTTCCCAGCGCACATTGACCGCGAGCGCCGGACTGGGCTCATGACCGGCGAGTACGGCCTCCACGGCGGTCCGGGCCGCGCCCAGGTCCGCGAGCGGCCGCTCGAGGTGGAGGGGCGCGAAGCCCGCCGCCAGATGCAGGGCGTTGCGCTCCCGCAGCGGTACGTCGAGTTCGTCGCAGAGCCGTTCGATCATGTTCCGGCTGGGGGTGGCACGCCCGGTCTCGATGCAGCTCAGGTGCCGGGTCGACAGGTTCGCCGCCAGTGCCACGTCCATCTGCGACCGGTTGCGGCGCTGCCGCCAGCGCCGTACGAGCAGTCCGACCGGTTCCGAGGTGACCATGCTCCGAGAGTGTCCCACCGAGTGTGCGCCCGGCAATGACCTGAGAGGTCATCGACACCGTGCCGGGGCGCACCGCACAGTCGGGGCACGGACCGCGCCTTCCACGGCACGGCCCCTACGCGATGCCCGACGACCGAACAGAAGGAGCCGGCCATGTCCCGGACCATCGAACCGACCACCGCCCGGTACCAGGAGAGTCTCGACCGGTACCTGCGGTTCTGGAACACCTCGTCGTCCGACGAGGAGAACGCCCCGGCGTCCGTCGTCTTCACGGAGGAGATCCGCTACTGCGCGCCGATCGGCGTCCTCACCGGACGGCAGGCCCTGATCGACTTCCGCGAGCGGTTCCTGCGGCACATGGAGACCGTCGCGTTCCGGGCGCGCCGGGAGCCGGAGATCCACCACGGCCACGCCCGGCTGCAGTGGCGGCTCGACGCCCGCGGCGAGGAGTTCGCTACCGGAACCGACGTCCTCGCCTTCGGTCCGGACGGCCGCATCGACACCGTCACCACCTTCCTGGACAAGGCGCCCGAGGGCTTCAACCCTCACGCCCACGAGTGAACCGCGGCCCGCGCCTCCTCAGCCGGACTCGCGCCCGGCATCACTCCCGGCACCGAACAGCGCTGTACATGTACTTGTGGGCCGGCGCACCCGCCAAGATCTCCAGCCGGCAGTCCCCGTTGGCGGACATCCGTATCGGGGCGTACGGCAAGAAGCAGCGGGCGGCGTGACCGTCATGGTCACGCTGCCCGGTCCTGCTAGCTTTCGGGGCCATGACGGACGGTGTGTATGTGGGAAACGCGGGCAAGGATGCGGCTTTGGACCGGGGGTGGTTGCTGGGGCACTTCAAGGATGTCGCCGATCCTCGGCACAGCGAGGACGTGGAGATCAAGTGGGGCGTCCACCCGAAGGGCGATGCGAGGGCGCAGTGGGTGACCGGTGAGACGCGCACCACTCTTCAGGTCCTCATCAGCGGTCGCTTCCGGGTGGAACTACGCGGGCGCAGTGTGGTCCTGGCCGAACAGGGCGACTATGTCGTGTGGGGCCGAGGCGTCGACCACTCCTGGTTCGCGGAGGAGGAGTCGGTGGTCCTGACGGTCCGCTGGCCCTCGGTGCCCGGTTACCGGGTCGACCGGGACGACTCCGCCGGCCCCACGTGACGCGCCGGGGAGAAGCCCGGTCGCCCTGCCGGGCTTCTCCCCTCGCCTACGTCAGTGGCCGGTGCCTGGGTTCTCCGGCCGGATCCGTCCATGCCAGCCGCCGGTGCTGCCGCCGCTCTCCACATACTCCTTGAACCGGCGCAGGTCCCCCTTGACCCGTCGGTCGATCAGCCCCAGGGCGTCCGCGCCCTTCTCCGCGACGCCCGTGGGTTCGACATCCATCGTCAACTCCACTCGGGTACGTGTGTCGTCCAGCGGCTCGAACCTCACCGAGCCCCGCTGCTGGACCTCCCCGCCGATGGTCCGCCAGGTGACGCGGTCGTCCACGAGTTGGTCGACGATCTCCGTGTCGAACTCGCGCCGTACGCCACCGATGCTGGTGGTCCAGTGGTTGTGCCGGTCGTCGAGCTGCTTGACCTCCTCGACCCCTTCCATGAACCGCGGGAAGTCCTCGAACTGCGTCCACTGGTCGTACGCCCTGCGCAGCGGGACCTCCACGTCGACCGTTTCCTTGACCGTGCTCATTGATCCCTCCTGGTCTGTTCTTCTCGGGGCCGGACGCGTGCGACGCGCCGCCCTCGGTGTCCGTGCAGGGCGGCGGGTACCCCGGAAACCGGAGGTGAAAGATCAGCGACCGCATCCGGTGCCCGGGGGTCGTGAAGTGGTCGCCGTACAGGGGTGGTTGTTCGTGCCCGGCTCGGACAGGTGCGCGGTATCGCCCGGTTGGCGAGGAGCATGCAAGGATGTCGCCCGTGACCGAATCGTCATTCCTGCCTCTCACCGAGGCCACTCCTCGCGCACACGGCCCGGGTTCCCGTGTTGCCGCCGTGCTCGTGTTCGGGTCCTCGGCCGCAGTCCTGGTGGTCGAGATCGTCGCCCTGCGGCTGCTGGCGCCGTACCTCGGCCTCACCCTCGAGACCAGCACCCTGGTGATCAGCATCGCGCTGACCGCGATCGCCGTGGGTTCCTGGCTGGGTGGGCGCCTCGCGGACCACGTCGATCCACGCCGGTTGCTGGGCCCCTCGCTCGGGGTGTCGGGAGCGGTCGTCGCATTGACGCCGGCCGTGCTCCGCAGCACCGCGGAGTGGGCGCCGGCCGCGCTGCTGCTGATCGCGTCGATGACCATCCTGGTGCCGGGCGCGCTGCTGTCCGCGGTGACGCCGATCGTGACGAAGCTGCGTCTCACGAGCCTCGCCGAGACCGGCACCGTCGTCGGCCGGCTGTCCGGTGTCGGCACCGCCGGGGCGATCTTCGGCACCGTGTTCACCGGTTTCGTCCTCGTGTCGCGGCTGTCGGTCAGCGGGATCCTGATCGGTCTGGGCACCCTGCTGGTGGTCGGCTCGGCGCTGGTGGAGTGGCGGGCGCGCGGCTGGAGCGGCGCTCCCGCCCTGGCCCTCGTGGTCCTCGCCGGCGGGCTCGCCACCGCGGTCGCTCCCGGTGGCTGCGACGTGGAAACGAAGTACCACTGCGCACGGGTCGTCGCCGACCCCGACCGGGCCGGCGGCCGCACCCTCGTCCTGGACGGCGTGCGGCATTCCTATGTCGACATCGACGACCCCACCCACCTTGAATTCACCTACGTACGTGCCATCGCTGCGGTGGTCGATGCCGCCTTCCCCGGAAGCGAACCGCTTGCCGCACACCACCTGGGCGGCGGCGGGCTCACCTTTCCCCGTTACCTCGCGGCCACCCGGCCCGGAACGCGCAGTGTCGTGTCGGAGATCGACAGCGGTGTCGTGCGCATCGACCGCGACCGGCTCGGGCTGGGGTCGGAGTCCGGTATCGACGTACGTACCGAGGATGGCCGGCTGGGGCTGCGGCGGCTGGACGCCGACAGCCGTGACCTCGTCGTCGGCGACGCGTTCGGGGGTGTCAGTGTCCCGTGGCACCTCACCACGGTGGAAGCGATGTCCGGCGTACGGCGGGTGCTCGACGAGGACGGCCTGTACGTCGCCAACCTCATCGATCACGGTGATCTGGCCTTCGCACGGGCCGAGGCGGCCACGCTCGGCGAGGTTTTCGAGCATGTCGCCGTCCTCGGCGAGCCCGCCGACCTCCGCCTGGACCCGGCCGCCGCTCCCGGGGGCGGCAATCTGGTGGTGATCGCCTCCGACCGGTCAGTGGACCGGTCCGCGCTCCAGAACGCGCTGGACGCCCGGCGGACAGGCTGGACCGTCGCCGCCGGGGGCGACCTCAGGTCCTGGACCGGTGACGCCCCGGTGCTCACCGACGACTACGCGCCCGTCGACCAGCTTCTCCAGCCCTACGGCCCGCAGAGCGGCCGGTGACGCCGCACCCGGTCATGCCGTGATCGGGCCACACCGTCCGGTGGCGATGACTTCCGTCATGGTCTGCAGTCTGAATTGACGTAATTCACGTGTTCCATCGACCACCGGCGAGGAGAGCGTTGTGACCGCGACCTACACCTTCGATGTCTTCTCCAGCCTCGACGGCTACGGCGCCGCCGGAGGCGACTGGACCGGCTACTGGGGCAAGCAGGGGCCCGAGTTGCTCGACCACCGCCTCTCCCTGTACAGCGAGGAGCAGCGGATGGTCTTCGGGGCCAACACGTATCGCGTCTTCACGCGGATGCTGGCCGAGAGTACCGACGATTCCGACGTACGCGATCCATGGGTCACCCGGATGCGGAACCTGCCGGCGACGGTGGTGTCGACCACGCTGGAGACGTCCCCCGTGTGGCCGACTGCGAGCGTCGTGAGCGGCGACGCCGTCGATGTCGTCGCCCGGCTCAAGGAGGAGTCCGAGGTGCCGTTGCGTTCGCACGGCAGCCTGTCGATGAACCGGGCGCTGCTGGCCGCCGGCCTGGTAGACCGCCTCCAGGTGACCCTCTTCCCCGTGATCACCGGCCGGACGGGACTCGACCGGATTTTCGAGGGGGCGGAGGACTTCGATCTCGAGCTGATCGATCACCGGACGCTCGACGGCCGCGTCCAGGAGCTCACCTACCGGCCTACCCTGCATGGGTGAGTCCGCCCGTGCGCGGCGGCGCGGCCCGTCGCTCAGGGGCGGGTGATCCTATGCCGGCAGGGACGGTCCGCTGACCGGCGGGTGTGATCACGTCCCGGCCGGGGGACGTGTTCGCCCGGGCTGGAGGGCCTGCGAGAGGATTCCATGTGACAACGTCGGCGTCAGCGGCGGGCGGGGCGGGCGACCGGGAACCCGGTGCGGCCCGGGAGGACGAATACCAGCCGGATCCGCGCCGGTGGCGGGCCCTGTGGGTCACCCTGGTGGCCGCTTTCATGAGCCTGCTGGACGTCACGATCGTGGCGGTCGCGCTGCCCACCATGCAGGAGGATCTGCACGCCTCCCCCGCCCAAGTGCAGTGGGTGGTGTCCGGATACACGCTCACCTTCGCCCTCGCTCTCGTCACCGCCGGCCGGCTCGGCGACGCCCTTGACCGGCGCCGTATCTTCCTGCTCGCCCTCTGCGGCTTCGTGATCTTCAGCGCCGCTTGCGGAGCCGCGCCCGACATCACCCTGCTGGTGGTGGCCCGGCTCGCCCAGGGGCTCGCGGCGGGTTTCATGGCGCCGCAGAATTCCGCGCTGATCCAGCAGTTGTTCCGCGGCGCCGAACGCGGCCGGGCCTTCGGCTACTTCGGCGCGACCGTCGGCATCTCCTCCGCGTCCGGCCCCCTCGTCGGCGGCATGATCCTGGCCCTGGCCGACCATCCAGGCGGCTGGCGCTGGATCTTCTACGTCAACGTTCCCATCGGTCTTCTCGCCGTCCTGCTCGGACGCCGTCTGCTGTCACGCACCCGCAGGTCCGGCCGGGGGCACGTGGACCTGCCCGGGATCCTGCTCCTCGGACTGGGCGTTCTCGCGCTCATGTATCCGCTGGTCCAGGCGGAGGCCGGAGGGCTGACCCGCCTGTGGTGGATGTTCCTCGTCGGCGCCCTTCTCCTCACCGTGTTCGTCCGTCGGCAGTACCGCCTGGTCGCCCGGGGCACCAGACCACTGCTGGACCCCAGACTGTTCACCACGGTGCGCGGCTACGCCGTCGGCGCCGGGGTCGGCACCCTGTATTTCATCGGTTTCAGCGGCGTGTGGCTCGTGTTCGCCCTCTTCTACCAGCACGGTCTCGGCTTGTCGCCGCTCCGGTCCGGCCTCGCCGTCACTCCGTTCGCTCTCGGTTCGGCGGGTGCGGCCGTGGTCGCGGGCCGGCTGGTGGACCGGCTCGGCCGGATGCTCACCGTATGCGGGCTCGCCGGCGCGATCGTCGGTCTGGGCGCCACCGCTCTGCTGCTGCGCTTCGCGCCGCTGGACATCGCTCCCTGGGTCGCCGCCCCTGCCCTGTTCCTCGGCGGCATCGGCGGAGGCTTCGTGGTCTCCCCCAACATCACCATGACCCTGCGCGACGTACCCGTGCGGATGGCAGGCGCGGCAGGCGGCGCCCTGCAGACCGGGCAGCGGCTCGGCGCCGCGGTGGGTACCGCGGCCCTGCCGGGTCTCTACTACCTGGTGCTCGCCGGCGGCGCCGACTATCAGGCGGCCCTGGTCGTCGCGCTCTGCGCCGCCCTCGTCATGATGCTGGCGTCACTCGCCCTGGCGGCATTCGACTGGCGTCGCGACCGGCGTACGCGCGGACAGCACCGTAGGTGCCCGGAGGAGGTCGCGAACAACCCGATGCACGCCGGGCAGAGCTGACCGACCCGCCCGGTGGTGGCCCCGGGCAAAGCCGAGCACTTCCTAGCCTTCACCAGCTCGCCTGCACCCTCATCTGCTACCGCCGACTCACCAAATGAGATGACGTCTTAGAGTCCGATCCCGAACCCGAACGCGATCGGGGCGAAATCCGATGCGTAGCCGCGCAAGCCGTCGCCACCCCAGTGCAGGGCGACGATCTCGTTGCTCTCGTTTACCACCACCGACCCGGAGTCCCCAGAACGCGACCACACCCCCTCTGGATTCAGCCCGAGGTCGGGGATCATCACGATCGACACCTGTCCGAGCATCATCCAGAGCGGGCTACCGTCGTGGTCGAGTGCCACGTAGGCGCCGAGCGTGCCCTCAACCACCCCATGCGACACTCCGGTGCTGTACCCACGTTTGCGGACGACCGAACCAACCTGCGGCGACGAGATGGCGGTTGCGGCGCCGAGGTCGGCGATCGTCCCAACCTTTGCCGTGCGTGCGCCGTCGACCGCACACAATGCGGCGTCGAA
This sequence comes from Streptomyces sp. NPDC052079, assembly GCF_040680275.1. Classification (NCBI taxonomy): domain Bacteria; kingdom Bacillati; phylum Actinomycetota; class Actinomycetes; order Kitasatosporales; family Streptomycetaceae; genus Streptomyces; species Streptomyces sp. NPDC052079. Next base: position 9,857 of record NZ_JBFAWL010000028.1, on the reverse strand, counting down.
GAAGCCAGAGACCAGGCCACCGGGGAACAGCGACGGAGTGTCGGGTGCCAGACACTGGCGCAGCGAGCCGAGCCGTTCGATCGGCGGTGCTGGGTCGGTTTGCGGCGCCGGTTGCTGGATCGTATTACCGACCGCGCCGCAGATAACGTGGGCGTTGCTGACCGCGACGGGCGACCCGGCCGAGTCGTGGAACACACAACCGAGCGTGCCCGCGTGCACGTTTCCATCCACGATCGCTGCAGGCGCGAGCTGGATACCACCCATAATGGGGTCGGTGCCCGGCATGCCGTAGGTCTTCTGGTCCGGAATACCGGCTTGCTCCAGTTGCGGTCTGCCAGCAACCAGGATGTACGGGAATCCCCCGATGGACTCCGGCAGCGCCGCGGGTGGGTCGCCCGGATCATTCACCAGAATTCGCAGGGTGTATGCGTCGGTGTCATCGACCCCGACGTCAATGCCGTTCACACCCTCGAGCTGCAGTAGGCCAAAGGCGTTCGCGTTGAGAGCGGCAGCCATCTCGATCGGTACATCGTCCGCGGGCATGAGGATTCTCTCCGCTGGTCTGGATTGGCGGTCAACTTGTGTAGAGCTGGCATCACCGATGAAGGCGCCGGGGCCCCTGCGCAACTGTTGAGCGGGCGGTCAGCACGGTCGGCCAACTGGGACAGGAAGTTGTTGAAGTCGGGTTCCAGGTAGTCCCGGTCCGCAGCGCGGGCCTCGTCGATCATCACCTGGATCTCGTCGCCGGTGTGCGTGTTGAAGACACGCGCAGTCGCAGTTCCGGCAACAACGAGTACCGCGACCACCGGTTCAACACCGGGCCCGACCACCGCGTTTGCGAAGTCGGTGAGGGTCAGGGCGCCGCCCGGCCCGAGTGGGATGAAGGTGACACCCTCGCGCGCCTTGCGCACTCCCCCGATACGTTCAGACTAGGCCGGATCATCAGCCTTCGCAGATCGGGCGGGCTCGATCCACAGAGGCTACTCGGCGTCGAGTTGGTGGTCGGCCCAGACGTAGGTTGCCGGCAGGAGGTCGGTGACGGGGACGGTGTCGGTGGGGCCCACGATGACCTTGAGCGCGGGGAAGTAGTCGAGGAGGACCTGGCGGCACCGGCCGCACGGGGGTACGACTCCCCGGTCGCGGTCGCCCACGGCGACGATCGTGTCCAGTTCGTAGGCGCCTTGTGCCGCTGCCGCCCCGATGAGGACGAGCTCGGCGCAGGGGCCGCCGGTGAAGTGATAGGCGTTCACCGCCGTGATGATCCGCCCGTCCGCGGCGCGGGCGGCGGCCGCCATCGTGTGGTTGTCGCCCCGGCAGCGGGTGCGAGCAACAACGGTGGCGGCGTCGATGAGTTCCCGGTCGACAGGGTGGGTTTGCAGGGTCATCCGTCGCTCTCGTCTTCGTCGGGTGTCCGACGACGGTGACCCGGGCGACGCGGGCGCGCAAGCGAATATCGTGGCGCCGCTCCTCCCCTTCTCAGGCGCAGGACCAGGCCGACATTCCCTGGAGGCGGGCCAGGCGTTCGGCCACGGTTATCTGTTCCTCCCGGGTGGCCAGGTCCGCGCGGGGAGCGTACTTCAGGCCGCCTGCCGCCTCCCAGCTGGACTGCGTGAACTGCAGCCCGCCGTAGTGGCCGTTTCCGGTGTTCGCCTGCCAGTCGCCCCCGGATTCGCACTCGGCTATGGCATCCCAGTCGGTTGCCGTGACGGTCGAGGGCGAGGCCACGGCGTCGGTGGCCGTGCTCGTGGCGAGCGCGGCCGCCGCGACCAGGACCATCAGAGCGGTTCGGATCCGGCCCGCCTGCGCGCCGCGTCCGGTGACCGTACGAGCGGTTCGTGTGTTTGTCATACGGAGACTGTTACTTCACGCCACGGGCGATGCCGTGCCGGATGCCGTCTTCTTGGGCCGGACGGAGGAAGTCGTCACCCCGGCGCCCGGTCCGAGGCTCCGTGAGGGCCCTTCCGCGGTGCCCGGCGGACCGGTGGTACGGCTGCTGCGACAGGTGCAACGGACTGTAGGCCTGGGCCCGTGCGGTGCGTGCACTCGGCCCTGTCACGGGCGTGACGGGGTTTTCTCGTGGAGCGTCGGGCAGGCCATGCACCTGCACTTCCCGGCGGGAAGCGGGGCGTCTTGCCTTGGACGACCAACGCCGGGGCTAGGGATCCGCCGAAGCGGTCCGCGCAAGCCGCGCAGTGCCGGCCAGTCGCGTAGCCAACCTCTCATCAGGCGGGACGAGCCGCCAGGTGTTGGTCCGTTATTCCTCCGGGGCAGGCCAGGCCGGCCACGTCCCAGTCGGCACGCCCGGCTCCTGCCCGGTAGGCGCTGTCGTAGAAGGCGAGCACGGTGGCGCGCGGGTCCGGTGTGGCCCGGGCGTCGTCGTAGCGGAGCACGGCCAGATGGCTGCCGTTGCGCTCCACCCACCGGGCAGCTTCCGGTACGAGGGGCTCCTCCGTCAGCCCTGGGGGTTCCGGGGCCGTGTAGGAGTAGAACGCGGGCTCGGGAAACGTGTCGTCCCCGAACCAGAACCCGAAGCTGATCACCTCGCGGGAGTACGCCTCGCGGGTGACCGGGTCGGCCTCCGCCGGCTGCTCGGTGTGCCGTCCGGAGAACCTGGTGTAGGCAATGTCGAAGGTGTGCCAGAAGTGGTGCACGGGGCTGGCCTTCCCCGAGAAGTCTGCCGCGAACTCCTCCAGCAGCAGCGCCACTTGGCTGAGGACTTGCCAGTAGCGGTTGGCCTGCACGGGATCGTAGGCCGCATGTTCGGTGTCCTCGGCGAAGGGCCGGGATGCGTCCGGCAGGTCGAACGGATGGGGCACGGGGACGTTCACCTGGACACCCAGGGCGGTCAAAGCGTCCAGGGTCGCGCGGCGGAACGACGCCACGGACCGGCCGTAGAGCGGGAAGGACACCTCGGTGCCGTCCAGAGAAGCGGCCACCAGCTGGTGGCGGACGAAGTCGAAGTCGATGGTGAACGGGTTGCCGTCGGCCCTCCCCGTCGGGCGCGTAGTGATGCCACACCCGGTGATGTGGAAGGGCACATTCCACCAATGGTTGCGCCGTACGCCGGCGGCGAGCCGAATCTTGCCGACGATCTGCTCGAACCGGTGCAGCGTCTCCTTGCAGTCCCGCCATTCAGCGAGCGGAATCGGTGGGAAGAGCTCCATGAGCCTTCCTTCCTGCGTGGAGCGATCGGCGGAGCGATCGACTGTGTGCCGATACCGGCGGCCCTTACCCCTTCATGATGATTGTCGCCGCCGCATGCGGCACGTCGAAGGGATGGGGACGCGGGCCTTCCCGGCAGGTTCGCGGTCACCTGCCGGGCAGCCTGCCCCTGGGGGCGGTACGTCGTCAGTGCGCCCCCGTCGTCTGCCGGGCGGCTGTCGTGGGGCCGTCGGCGTGGGAGTCGAGGGCGTGCAGGATCTGCTCGACGCTCTGTCTGGCGTCGCCGAAGAGCATGCTGGTGTTCTCGCGGAAGAACAGCGGGTTCTGCACGCCGGCGTAGCCGGAGGCCATCGAGCGCTTGAAGACGATGACCTGTTCCGCCTCCCACACACGGAGCACGGGCATGCCCGCGATCGGACTGGAGGGGTCGTCCATCGCCGCCGGGTTGACCGTGTCGTTCGCGCCGATGACCAGGACCACCGACGTGTCCGCGAAGTCGTCGTTGATCTCGTCCATCTCCAGGACGATGTCGTACGGCACCTTGGCCTCGGCCAGGAGCACGTTCATGTGTCCGGGCAGGCGCCCGGCGACGGGATGGACGCCGAAGCGGACCTCGACGCCGCGCTCGCGCAGCCGCCGAGTCAGCTCAGCGACGGGATGCTGCGCCTGCGCCACGGCCATGCCGTAGCCGGGGGTGATCACCACCGACCGGGCCCCGGCGAGCAGTGCGGCCGCCTCCTCGGCCCGCGTCTCGCGGTGCCCGCCCTGCTCCCCGCCGTCGGCCGGCGCGGCCTCGAGGCCGAAGCCGCCCGCGATGACCGAGAGGAAGGAGCGGTTCATCGCCTTGCACATGATGTAGCTCAGATAGGCGCCGGAGGATCCGACCAGTGCGCCGGTGACGATCAGCAGGTTGTTGTCGAGCAGGAATCCGGCCGCGGCCGCGGCCCAGCCGGAGTAGCTGTTGAGCATGGAGACGACGACGGGCATGTCGCCGCCGCCGATGGAGACGACCAGGTGCCAGCCCAGGGCGAGTGCCAGGGCCGTGACCGCGATCATCAGCGGCAGGTTGGGGCTGACGGTGAACCAGATCGTCAGCGCCACGAAGGCCGCCAGCGCGCCGAGGTTGAGGACGTTCTTGCCGGGCAGGACCAGCGGCCGGGACTTGATCCGCCCGGACAGCTTCAGGTAGGCGACGAGGGAGCCGGTGAAGGTGACCGCTCCGATGAAGATGCCGATGAACACCTCGGCGTGGTGGATGCGCAGCAGTTCAGCGGCTACGGCGGTCTGGTCGTCGTTCGCCTCGACCTCCAGGTAGCTGTTCCAGCCGACCAGGACGGCCGCGAGCCCGACGAAACTGTGCAGTACGGCGATGAGTTCGGGCATCTGCGTCATCTCCACGCGCCTCGCCCGCCACAGTCCCGCCACGGCGCCGGCCGCCGTCGCGAGGAGGATCGCCGCGATGGCACCGCCGGAGATGCTGTCCGCCGCGGCCACGACCGTGGCGGACAGGGCGAGCGCCATCCCCGCGATGCCGTAGACGACACCTGCGCGTGAGGTCCGGTGCTGGGACAGGCCGGCGAGGCTGAGGATGAACAGCAGGGCCGCGACCAGGTCGGCCGCCCGGGAAACGGTCATGGAGGTCATCGGTCAGCCCTTCGAGAACATGGACAGCATGCGGCGGGTGACGGCGAAGCCTCCGAAGATGTTCACGCTCGTCAGCAGGATCGCCACGAAGGAGAGCACGGTGACGAGCCGGTTGCCGTGTCCGATCTGCACCAGGGCGCCGATCACCACGATCCCGGAGATGGCGTTGGTCACCGACATCAGCGGGGTGTGCAGGGCATGGTGAACCTTGCCGATGACGTAGTAGCCGATGACCACGGCCAGCGCGAACACGGTGAAGTTCTCGGCCAGTTGGGCCGGAGCGAAGGCGACCAGCAGGAACGTCGCCAGCATGCCGAGGCCGATCAGGACGTAGCGCCCCGCGGAGGTGAGCCGGGGCCGCTCGGTGTCCGCCGGAGCGGCGGTGGGTTCCTCCGGCCCGGTGTCCGGCGGGGCGGCCGAGACGGCGACGGGCGGGGGCGGCCAGGTGACCCGGCCGCAACGGACCACGGTGACCGCCCGCTGGACCACGTCGTCGAAGTCGAGGACGGGGCGGCCGTCCTTGCCGGGTGTGATCAGCGCGAGCAGGTTGACCACGTTGGTGCCGAACATCTGCGAGGCCTGGTCGGGCAGCCGGGAGGCCAGGTCGGTGTAGCCGATGATGGTCACCCCGTTGCCGGTCACCACGGTGCGGCCGGCGATGGTGCCCTCGACGTTGCCGCCCTGGCCGGCCGCCATGTCGACGATGACGCTGCCGGGCTTCATCGCCGCCACGTCCGCGGCGGTCAGCAGGCGCGGCGCGGGGCGGCCGGGGATCAGGGCGGTGGTGATGATGATGTCCACGTCTCGGGCCTGCTCGTGGTAGAGCTCGGACGCGGCCCGGTCGTAGTCGGCGGAGGTTTCCCTGGCGTAACCGTCGGTGCTCGCCTCGTGGACCGTGCTCACCGCGAGGTAGTCGCCGCCCAGGGACTTCACCTGGTCGGCGACCTCGGGCCGCGGGTCGGTGGCGCGGACGACGGCACCGAGGCTGGACGCGGCCCCGATGGCGGCGAGTCCGGCGACGCCGGCTCCGGCGACGAGGACCTTCGCCGGTGGGACCTTGCCCGCGGCGGTGACCTGTCCGGTGAAGAAGCGTCCGAAGACGTGGGCGGCCTCGATCACCGCGCGGTAGCCCGCGATGTTCGCCATCGAGCTGAGTACGTCCACCGACTGCGCCCGCGAGATCCGGGGCACCGCGTCGAGGGCGAGAACCGTCAGCCCGCGCGCGGCGAGTTGCTCCAGCAGGTCCGGCCGCTGGGCCGGGGAGATCAGGGACACCAGTGTCGCGCCGTCGCGCAGTCCGGCGATCTCCTCGGTGGAGGGGGCGTTGACCTTCAGCACGACATCCGCGTTCCAGGCCTCGCCGATGCTTGCCCCCGCCTGTGCGTAGGCTTCGTCGCCGTAGCCGGCGGCGGCACCGGCTCCCGACTCGACGACGGTCTCGTATCCGAGGCCGTGCAGCAGGCGTACGGTCGCGGGGGTGGCGGCGACACGCGTCTCGCCGGGGGTGGATTCGGTGACGACACCGATGCGTAGGGGCGGATGCGGGTGCGCGGGGTGTTGCGCAGACATTGGTGGTCCCCTCGTCAAGGCGTTGGTGGACACGGTGATACGGGATATGCCCACCCGTGGGAAGGGTGGGGCGGGGAAGGCGCCCGTATGCTGGCCGTACCCGGCCACCGCGACGCCACGCTTCGGCGGGGCGGCCGGTCAGGAAGTGGTCGGCCAGGTGCGCAGGAGGGTGTCCAGCGCGTCGATGATCTCGGTCCAGCTCTCCTGCGGGTCGGGAGAGCTGTGGCTGAACGCTCCGGCACCCTCCAGGCCGACGAAACCGCTGAACACGCTGCCCAGCAGGCGCACGGCGTGGGTCTGATGCGGTTCGGCCAGGTGGTATCCGCGCAGGATGGCCCGTGACATCTGGGCGTGCCGCACACCGGCGCTGGAGGCGGCCGCTTCCGGACTGAGCGGGAACTGGGTGGCGGCGAAGCGGCCCGGGTGCTGGCGGGCGTAGTCGCGGTAGGCGTTCGCGAACGCGGTCAGCGCGTCCTTGCCGGCCCGGCCGGCCACCGCGGCGGACACCTGGTCGGCCAGTTCCTCCAGGGCGAGCAGCGCGATCCTGGTCTTCAGGTCGTGGGCGTTCTTCACATGCGAGTACAGGCTCGCGGTCCTCACGCCGAAGCGCCGGGCCAGCTCCGAGGGGGTGGTCTGCTCGAATCCGATCTCGTCGGCCATCTCCGCCCCCGCCTTGACCAGGCGTTCCGTGGTCAACCCCGCACGTGCCACACCCGTTTCCTCCGCGTCGCTCTCCAAGTCACCTCGGGTCATTATGCGCTTTCCTAAACCATTTAGGCAATCACCGTGCGGGGAGGAACGGGGACCGCCGGGCCACGAAGACGTGGGCCTGGTACTGCCGTGCCGCCTCCTTGCTCAGCAACATGCTTGCCTGGGCCTGGACTTGGGCCAGGATGCAGGCGGCTTCGCCGACATCCGCGTCCAACGGCCTGCGTAGATTCCACAGGACGGTAAGCCGCTCCTGCAATGGTGCGATCGCAGCAAGCGGATCACTGGGCCGCAGGCAATCCGCGTACAACCCCAGCGTGATGGCGACGACTTCACTACGCGGGCCGAAAGCGGTGCGCTGGATCGCCAATGCCTCCTCGAAGAGGAACACGAAGCGGTACGCGACCCGGCCGCTGAACTCCGCCATCTCTCCGCTGGCGGATGCGGCAACTGCCTGCCGCACCAGCGCCTGAGCCAGTTCGGGATCGTCGGGCGAGAGATGTTCCCGACACCACCGAACAACGTCAGCCGCAGCCTGCGCCGCGTGCGCCACATCGCCGCCGCCCGTCGCCAAGGCGGCATCGGCCCGACGACCGCATGACGGTCGTCACCGATGGCACTTCGCGACGACGCGATCACCCGCAACGGTAGGCTGTTGCGGATGCGACGTGTGGGCTTCACCTTCGAGTATTTCGCCGAGAGTTCCAAACGTCTGCGGACGTGGGGGATGGTCCTGCTCGGTGTCAGCGGAGGCCTGTGGATCTGGTTCGCCGTCCTGCTGTTCACGCCCTACACCGCCGATCAAGCCAGGGGTAACTCGGCGCCCTGCGAGTCACCGTTCTTCACCGACCGCCGCGATGCCAACGTGCTTGCCGCCGAGGGTAGTCCGTGTGTGGCCGAACGGGACTGGCCTGAGCTGCTTGCGGTCCTGGGCGCCTCAATGCCGACCACCATCGCGGGTACGGCCGTCCTGACTGCTGGCTCGATCAGCATCCGCCTCAACCGACACATGTCCGAGGTGGTCGATGCACTCACGGAGCGGGACAACTCCCCATCCTGATCAAGCGCCTTCCGGTCTGCACCGACTCAGCAAGCCCGAACACAGCCCGACCCCTCAACCGGCATTGTGACCACCCCCGCGACGAGCGGTCGTGTTAGTTCTTTGTGCCGTCAGGGCGTCGGCCGGCCTTGTCGACGATGGCGCTGCGTAGCAGGGCCGAACTGTCCAGGAGGGTTCCGGCCTTGGCGTACGAGGTGTCCTTTGTCAGTCGGCTGCGGTGGCCCAGGTAGGAGAAGTCCTGCCGGTCGAAGACCCACTCGGTGTACACACCGTTCTGCTCGTCGCTCCGGGAGATCCCCAGGCCCCGGCGGCCGAGGGCGTCCTCGGCCCCCGGGGCCTCGGTGACACCGGGGATCTTCGCCGCCGCCCGGTAGAGGGCGGCGGCCGTACGCGGAGGCATCACCCGGCCGAGAAGGTCACCGATCTGCTCGAAGACGGCCTGGTCGCGTTCCCTGCCCTCGATCCGCGGGGTCTTGGCGTACAGGTGCTCCAGCAGCTGGTCGGGGTCCGTCGGCAGGGAGCTGAGCCACTGGTAGGTGGGCCGGCTGAACCCGGCCGGCGTGCCGTCCGTGTCGCCGAGTTCCGCGTTGAGGGGGAATGTCTCGCCGCCGCTCCGGATGAGGCCGAGCTTCTTGACAGGGCCGGGTTCCTGGGAGAGCCACACCTCATGGTCCTCCAGCGGACCGACGACGGCCTTTCCACTGCTCAGGTCCGCGGCGCGGACCTTGGTCGCCGAGTAGGAGAACTGGTCGTCGCGCACGATGGGGGCCTCACGCCTGCCCGCGGCGTCGGAGATCTGCCGGAGCAGGGCGGCGACGGGCCGCATGTCCGTGGCCGCACCGGACGGCGGTACGGCGGACGGCTCGCGGTCGCCGTCGTTCAGGGCGATTCCCGCGGTGAGCAGGCCGGCCAGGGCCAGCGCGGTCACCGGTGCGAGGAGCACGGGCCGGAGCAGTCTGCGGGGCGGCCGGGCGGGGGTGGCGGCCTGGTCGCGGTCGATCTGTCGCATCAAGAGGTCCTTGTGATGGAGGTACTGCTCGCTCGGAAGGTCCCAATCGGCCGGAGCCGGAAGCAGACGGGCGATCTCGTCACGCTCGTCGGACGGCTCGGGGCAAGCGGAGTTCGTCCTGCCGTTCATGTGAGTTCCTTCCGCGCGGGCACGGCCGCGATCGCGGCCGCACTTGTCATCTCTCCGCGGGCGGTGGGCGGTTCCATGTTCTCCTCGGCGAGCCGGGTGAGCTTCTTGCGGGCGCGGGAGAGCCGGGACCGTACGGTGCCGACGGAGACGCCGAGCGCCTGGGCCGTCTGCCGGAGTCCAGGCCGGACCACACGCACAGGGCGAGCACCTCCCGTTCGTGGCGGCGCAGCCGGTCCAGGGACGCTTGGACGGCCCGCAGGCGGCGTACGTCGTCGAGGGGCCCGGCCGCCTGCGGGGCGAAGTCCTCCATGGGGGCGGGCTGCGGCTGACGTGCCAGGAACAGCTGCCGTCGCCGGAGGCTGCGCCGGGCGTTGTCCGCCTTGTGGGTGGCGATGCCGAGCAGCCACGGCAGCAGGGTGCCGCCGTCCTCCTGCACCTTGGCGCGGTTGCGCCAGGCGGCGGCGGCCAGGAACGTCTCGGACTTGACTTCCTCCCCCGCCTAAAGGCGAGGGATTCCAGCGGTCGCCCGCTGGGGTTCCTGCTTCACCGACGACCGCCCCGTCCGGGAGGACTCCC
>NZ_JBFAWL010000027.1:0-72178 GCF_040680275.1 Streptomyces sp. NPDC052079 | reverse complement strand
TGAGTTCTCAAGGAACGGACGCTTCCTTTGTACTCACCCTCTCGGGCTTTCCTCCGGGCGCTTCCCTTCGGTGTTTCCGACTCTATCAGATCTTTCCGATCCGATTTTCTCGGCGCTTTCCAGGTTCACGCTGTCGCGTTTCCCTTTCCGGCGGACCCGACTTTATCAGAAGTTTCAGGGCGGACTGACCGGCCTTCGTTTTCCGATTCATCGGGAGGTGCTTCCACGAAATCATCGTTTCGTTGAGAAGCGGCTAGATGTTCACTGTCGCCTTCCGGGTGAGACCCCGTCTCCAGGCAACTGTTCAAACCTACCTCCCCGCACGCTCCGTGTCAACGGCTCTTGCGGGGCGAAGAAGAGACTAGCAGCTCATCGCCGCCGTACGCACATCACGCGGCGGTAGGCACGTCGGCGCTGCGCTCGGACGCCTCGAGGTCGCCGGTGTCGCCGGCGCGTGCCGCACGTCCGCCGAGGACATAGACATAGGCCAGGAACGCCAGCTCGGCCAGGACGCCGATCGTGATGCGGGCCCATGTGGGGAGGCCCGACGGGGTGACGAAGCCTTCGATGGCCCCGGAGACGAAGAGGATCAGGGCCAGGCCGATCGCCATGGCCAGGGCTGCCCGTCCTTCTTCCGCGAGGGCCGTGCGCCGGGTGCGCGGGCCCGGGTCGATGACGGTCCAGCCGAGGCGGAGTCCGGTGCCGGCGGCGACGAAGACCGCGGTCAGTTCGAGGAGACCATGCGGCAGGACGAGGCCGAGGAAGGTGTCGAGGCGGCCGGCTGACGACATCAGCCCGAAGCCGACGCCCAGGTTGAGCATGTTCTGGAAGAGGATCCAGAGTACCGGCAGGCCGAGGAAGACGCCCAGGATGAGGCAGAGGGCCGCGGCCCAGGCGTTGTTCGTCCAGACCTGGGCGGCGAAGGAGGCCGCCGGGTTGCTCGAGTAGTACGTCTCGTACTGGCCGCCGGGGCGGGTGAGCTCGCGCAGTTCACTGGGGGCGGCGATGGACGCCTGTACCTCGGGGTGGGTGCCTATCCACCAGCCCAGCAGGGCCGCCACGGCGGTGGAGAGCAGTGCCGTGGGCACCCACCAGTGGCGCGACCTGTAGACGGCGGCCGGGAAGCTGTGGGTCAGGAAGCGCGTGACGTCGCGCCAGGATGCACGGCGGGCACCGGTCACGGCGCTGCGCGCGCGGGCCACCAGTTGGCTGAGCCGGCCGGTCAGCTGCGGATCGGGAGCGGCCGACTGGATCAGGGAGAGGTGGGTGGCGGCCCGCTGGTAGAGGGCGACGAGTTCGTCGGCCTCCGCGCCGGTGAGGCGGCGGCGCCGGAGGAGGGCATCGAGGCGGTCCCACTCCGCGCGGTGGGCGGAGACGAAGACGTCGAGGTCCATCGGTGTGCCTGCTCCTCGGCTGTTCGTCGGCGGTCGGGTCATCAGCTTGGCAGACTGGCGGTGTTCGGGGCAGGTCAGGGAAGGGCGGCAGGCGTGAGTGAGCTGGTGACGGGCGAGGCGGTGGCGCTGGAGTTGCGCCCCGCGAGGCTGCCCAGCAGGGCACTGGCCGTGCTGCTCGATCTTGCGGCGGCCGTGGCCGCGTACATCGCGGTGACCATTGGTCTTGTGGCCGCAACGGCCTCCCTGGATGAGGCGGCGCAGACCGCGATATCGATCGCGGCGTTCGTCCTCGTCCTGGTGGGCGGGCCGATCGTGGTCGAGACGCTCAGCCACGGACGGTCGCTCGGGAAGCTGGCGTGCGGGCTGCGGGTGGTACGGGACGACGGCGGGCCTATCCGGTTCCGGCATGCGCTGGTGCGGGGACTGATCGGCGTGATCGAGATCCTCATGACGCTGGGGGTCGTGGCGGTGATCGCCTCGCTGGTCTCGGCGCGTGGCCGGCGGCTGGGAGATGTGTTCGCGGGGACTCTGGTCGTCCGGGAGCGGGTGCCGGCCGGCCGGGCCGACTTCGTGCCGCCGCCTCCGCCGTGGCTGGCGGGGCGCTTCTCCGGGCTCGATCTGTCGGCGGTGCCCGATGGTCTCTGGCTTGCCGTCCGTCAGTACCTGACGCGGATGCGGCAGCTGGATCCGCAGGTCGGCTGGTCGATGGCCGAGCGGCTGGCCTCGGACCTGGCGGAGCGTACGGGAGCGCCGGTGCCGCCTGGGGTGCCGCCAGCCGCGTATCTGGCGGCGGTGGTGCAGGAGCGGCAGGCCCGTGAGGCCCGGCGGGCGTTCGGGGGCGGGGCCGCAGCGGGTGGGGGGCAGGTCGGGGCGGCCGGTGGGGCCGGTGCCGCGGGTGTTCCGGCGCCTCCCGTCCAGCCTGCCGCGGTGGTAGCGCCGGTGGTGCGGCCCTCCGTTCCTCCCGCTCCTCCCGCGTACCCGGAGGCCGCGCCGCAGGGCGGGACGGTGCCGGGCGATCGGCCGGCGACGGGGTTCGTACCACCGGCGTAGACGGCTTCGGGGACGGTCGGTCAGACGTTCGGTCAGTTGAAGACCGACGGTGGTGATTCGAGGTCCTCCAGCTCGATGCCCGGAGCCGCGAGCACCACGTCGCCGGCGAGGTACACGGCATGCTGTTCGCCCGTGTCCAGGGCTGTGACCTGGTACTCGTCCACGGTCAGGGGGCCGTTGTCAGTGGTGTGTGTTTCTCTTTTCACCAGCGCCCAGGACTGGTCCAGGGTGCGTGGGGCGAGGACCGGATCGGTGAAGGCCACGAGGCGTACGCGGGTGGCCGTCGCGGAGGGCGTGAGGCGGAGGAGACGGGCGGTGGCGACCAGGAAGGCGGGGGACGAGCCGGTGAAGGCGTGGGCGCGCACATTGCCTTCGGTGGCGTGGGTCCCGGTGGGGTCGGTGCGGACCCAGGTGACGCCGTCGAGGGCGGCGCCGCGGACTTGCCAGCTCGCGGCGTGGAGTTCGAGGCGGATGGGGCGGCCGAGTTCGTCGAGGGCGAGGTCGACCGAGCCCAGGTGATCGCCGGAGGGGGCGGTGAGCTGGGAGACGTAGCGCCAGCCGGAGGGGCCGGGGGCGCAGTGGAAGTGCTCTTCTGCAAGGGGGCTGTGATCGTGCGGATCGTGGAGCGAATAACGGCCGCGGGGCATGGGGGTCCTGGGTCGTGACGGTCTGGGCCGGTCTCCGGTCCGCCCAAGGGGCAGGCCCCCGGCACGGGGGTGCGGGGGCCTGCCTCTGAGGACCTCCTGCCGGGGAGCGTGGGCTCAGTAGCGGTAGTGGTCCGACTTGTACGGGCCCTCGACCTTCACGCCGATGTACTCGGCCTGCTCGGGGCGGAGGGTGGTCAGCTTCACGCCGAGCGAGTCGAGGTGGAGGCGGGCGACCTTCTCGTCGAGGTGCTTGGGCAGCACGTAGACGCCGGTCGGGTACTCGTCGGGCTTGGTGAACAGCTCGATCTGGGCCAGGGTCTGGTCCGCGAAGGAGTTGGACATCACGAACGACGGGTGGCCGGTCGCGTTGCCCAGGTTCAGCAGGCGGCCCTCCGACAGCACGATGATCTTCTTGCCGTCGGGGAAGGTCCAGGTGTGGACCTGCGGCTTGATCTCGTCCTTGACGATGCCGGGGACCTTGGCGAGGCCGGCCATGTCGATCTCGTTGTCGAAGTGGCCGATGTTGCCGACGATGGCCTGGTGCTTCATCTTGGCCATGTCACTGGCCATGATGATGTCCTTGTTGCCGGTCGTGGTGATGAAGATGTCGGCCGTCTCGACGACCTCGTCCAACGTCGTGACCTGGTAGCCGTCCATCGCGGCCTGCAGGGCGCAGATCGGGTCGATCTCGGTGATGATCACGCGGGCGCCCTGGCCCCGCAGGGACTCCGCACAGCCCTTGCCGACATCGCCGTAGCCGCACACGACCGCGGTCTTGCCGCCGATCAGGGTGTCGGTGGCGCGGTTGAGGCCGTCCACCAGGGAGTGGCGGCAGCCGTACTTGTTGTCGAACTTCGACTTGGTGACGGCGTCGTTGACGTTGATCGCCGGGAACAGGAGGGTGCCGTCGCGCTGCATCTCGTACAGGCGGTGGACGCCGGTCGTGGTCTCCTCGGTGACACCGCGGATCTCGGAGGAGAGCTGGGTCCACTTCTGCGGGTTCTCGCCCAGGGTGCGGTTGAGCAGTTCGAGGATGACCCGGTGCTCGTCGGACTCGGCGGTGTCGGGCGAGGGGGCCTTGCCGTCCTTCTCGTACTCGACGCCCTTGTGGACGAGGAGGGTCGCGTCACCGCCGTCGTCGAGGATCATGTTGGGGCCGCCGGTGGGGCTGTCCGGCCAGGTCAGCGCCTGCTCGGTGCACCACCAGTACTCCTCAAGGGTCTCGCCCTTCCAGGCGAAGACCGGGATGCCCTGCGGGTTCTCGGGCGTGCCGTTCGGGCCGACGGCGATGGCGGCCGCCGCGTGGTCCTGGGTGGAGAAGATGTTGCAGGACGCCCAACGGACCTGCGCGCCGAGGGCGACCAGGGTCTCGATGAGCACGGCGGTCTGCACGGTCATGTGCAGGGAGCCGGTGACCCGGGCGCCGGCCAGGGGCTGGGCCTCGGCGTACTCCTTGCGGATCGCCATCAGACCGGGCATCTCGTGCTCGGCGAGGGTGATCTCCTTGCGGCCGAACTCGGCCAGGGAGAGGTCGGCGACCTTGAAGTCCTGTCGGTTGTCGACAGTCGTCATTGCGAGCTGCTCCTCGGGGTGTGGGTCGAGGTGGGTACGGCTGGTCTGCGCGGCGGCGGACACAGGGGTGCCCCGAAGAGGACACAGGCATGCCCGCGTACGCGCAGCGCAGTCCGTCGGAGGCCCTCTCTCCCTCGGCCGGTCCCGGTGGGACCGCCCGACCGCCATCAGCAGCGACGTCTGGCTCCGTCCCAAGCTACACCGCGAGGCCCGGCGGCCCCCAGTCCGGCCGCGTACACATCAGGCCGAATCGGGGCCGGCGGGCCTCGTCGCGCACGGAGGGTCCGTGCGGTGTGTGATCAGTGCGCCTAGTGCTCGGTGCCGTGCGAGGCGGGGCCGCCGGGGGTGGCCTCGGGGTCCGGGCCCTTGGCGGCTTCGGTCTCGCTGTAGATGTCGGGCTCGAGGTAGATCAGACGGGCGATCGGGACGGCCTCGCGGATGCGGGACTCGGCCGCGTCGATGGCGGCGGCGATCTCGGTGGCGGTGTTGTCGTGCCGAACGGCGATCTTCGCGGCGACCAGCAGTTCCTCCGGGCCGATGTGGAGGGTGCGCATGTGGATGATGCGGGTGACGGTGTCGCCGTCGACGACGGCGGCCTCGATCTTACGGGTCTCCTCGGCGCCCGCTGCCTCACCCAGCAGCAGCGACTTGGTCTCCACGGCGAGAACCAGGGCGATCAGGATGAGCAGCACACCGATGCACAGGGTGCCGATGCCGTCCCAGACGCTGTCGCCGGTGGCGAGGGCCAGTCCGACACCGCCGAGGGCGAGCACCAGACCGACGAGCGCGCCGAGGTCCTCCAGGAGGACGACCGGCAGTTCGGGCGCCTTGGCGTGACGGACGAACTCCTTCCAGGACCGGTGGCCGCGCAGGACGTTGGACTCCTTGATGGCGGTGCGGAAGGAGAAGGCCTCGGCGATGATCGCGAAGACGAGGACGCCGACCGGCCAGTACCAGTGCTCCAGCTCGTGCGGATGCTTGATCTTCTCGTAGCCCTCGTAGAGGGCGAACATGCCACCGACCGAGAAGAGCACGATGGAGACGAGGAAGGCGTAGATGTAGCGCTCACGGCCGTAGCCGAAGGGGTGCTGCGGGGTGGCCTGGCGCTGGGCCCGCTTGCCGCCGACCAGCAGGAGTCCCTGGTTGCCGGAGTCGGCGAGCGAGTGCACGGACTCGGCGAGCATCGACGAGGAGCCACTGAAGAGGAACGCCACGAACTTCGCTACCGCGATCGCGAGGTTGGCGGCGAGTGCCGCCACGATCGCCTTGGTGCCGCCTGACGCGCTCATGTGTTCGCGTTGTCCCTTCGTACGCCGTGGGCCCGGGCGTGCGTGCGCCGCCGGGGCTTTGCCCGTCCTTTGACGGTGGGACATTGTTGCAGCCCGGTCCGGCGGCGGCGCATCAGGTCGCCGTCACGGGGTGATCAGACGACGACCGTGGCCCTGAACAGGGTTCCGGTACCCGATACGTGGGCCTGTTCACCGGCCGGTACGAACACGGACCGGCCCGGGGTCAGTTCGTGCTCGCCCGCCCGCAGGGAGCCGGCGGTGCAGAGCAGGATCTGCGGGGTGGCGAGGGTCAGGTCGTGGGTGGCGCCGCTCTCAGGGAGGACGTAGCGGGAGAGGCGGAACTCGTCGATGGGGGTCTGGTAGACCTCCTCGCCGTCCGGGCCAGCCTCCGGGCGCAGTATCCCGGGTTCGCGGGCCTCGAAGCGGACGATGCGCAGGAGTTCGGGGACGTCGACGTGCTTGGGGGTGAGGCCGCAGCGCAGGACGTTGTCGGAGTTGGCCATGATTTCGACGCCGAGGCCGTCGAGGTAGGCATGCGGGACGCCGGCGCCGAGGAAGAGGGCCTCGCCGGGCTGGAGCCGGACGTGGTTGAGGAGCATCGCGGCGATGACGCCGGGGTCGCCCGGGTAGTGGTGGGCGATGTCGGCGTACGGGGCGTAGGCGCCGCCGAGGCGGTCGCAGGCGGCGGCCGTCTCCGTGACGGTGCGGGCCATCTCCTCGGGGTCGGCGGTGAGGATGGCGGTGAGGACCTCGCGCAGGGCGGCCTCTTCGGGGTGTGCGTGCAGCAGGTCGACGTACGGCTTGAGGGAGTCCACGCCGAGGCCGTCGAGGAGTCCGGCGGCGCTCAGGGGGTCGCGGAAGCCGCACAGGCCGTCGAACTCGGTGAGGGCGCAGACCAGTTCGGGCTTGTGGTTGGCGTCCTTGTAGTTGCGGTGCGGGGCGGTCACGGGAACGTTTCGGCGCTCCTCGTCCGCGTAACCCTCCTTCGCCTGGGTCAGGTCGGGGTGGACCTGGAGGGAGAGCGGGGCTCCGGCGGCGAGGAGTTTGAGCAGGAAGGGCAGGCGGGGGCCGAACTTGGCGACCGCGTCCGGGCCGAGTTCCCGCTCCGGGTCGGCGTCGATGACCTCGTCGAGGGTGCCCCGGTCGGTGCGTGAGGATGCGCCGGGGTGGGCGCCCATCCACATCTCCGCCTGCGGCTCGCCGGTCGGTTCGGTGCCGAGCAGTCGCGGGATGGCGGTGGTGGAACCCCAGGCGTAGGGGCGGATGGTGTTGTCGAGGCGGTCCATGGGGTGCTCTGCGTTCCTTCTGCCGGTTCTCGTGCGGGCGCGCGGTGCCGTGCGTGTCGTCCGTGTCGTCCAATGTCGTCCGTGATCAGGCTCGCGAGGCGAGCGCCAGGTAAACGGCGGCGAAATCCGTGACGGCGATCAGTTCCGCGAGGGTCTCCAGTTCTCCGCCCGCCTCCGGTTCCAGCTCGCTGATCGGCGTGTCGTGAGTGAGGGCCAGTTCGCGGGCGGCGGGGGCGGCGGTGAGGCCGCCGATGGGGCGGTCGCGGAGCAGCACCACGCGCGCGTGCAGGGCGGGCGGCTCCTCGACACGGTCGCGGAAGAAGTCGTCCGGGTCGGCGCTGGCGGCGAGGGGCCCGGCGAGCAGGGCGCTGTGGGCGGCGAGTGCTTCGGGCAGCTCGGCGACGACGGCGGGGGTGCCGGAGAGTTCGGCGAGGGCGGCGGCGAAACGGCGGCCCGCCGGGCCGGCCGAGACTCCTTCTGTCCACACGATGGGAAGGGCGTCGGCGAGTTCGGCGGCCAGGGTCTTGGCGGGGTTGCTGTAGGTCGCGATGGCGGGTCCGCAGCGTTCGGCGATGCCGTCGAGACGGTCGGCGACCTTCTGGAGAGCGTCGGGCGGGGCGGTGAGTAGGCCCGTGCGGTCCAGGAGTGCGAGCAGCGGGGTGAGCAGTGCCCACAGGACGCCGGGTGCGGAGGCGGCCAGCGGCTCCTCCTGGTCGTAGGGGGCGGTCGCCATGGGGACGAACAGGCCGACGGAGCCGCCGACGGTTTCGGCGAGCGGGGTGCGGGCGGGGGCCACGGCGACGACGGTGCAGCCACGGCGGTACGCCTGCTCGGAGAGCAGGGTCAGGCCGGGCTCGGTGCCGTCCGGGGTGGCGATGAGCAGCAGGTCCACGGAGCCGGCCCACCCGGGCAGTTCCCAGCGCAGGGCGCCTGCGGCGGGGGCGACGCCGGTGGGGGCGAGGCGGGTGACGGGGCTGCCCGCGCCGGCCAGGGTGCCGAGGAGGTCGGCGGTCTGGGTGGCGGCGGCGCCCGGGCCGGCGATGAGCACGGCCCGGGGGCGGCCGTCGGGCTTGAGGTCATTGACGCCGGCCTCGGCGGCGTACCGCACGGCGGTGCGGACGCGGGCGCCGGCTTCGGCGGCGCCTCGGAGCAGGGCACGGCGGTCGGCCTCGGCGAGGCCCTCCGGGGAGTCGAGCAGGGATTCGTCGAGCATGGGGCGGCAGCTCCGATCTCCGGGGGGCGGGCGTCGGCGGTGCGGTGCGCGGGGTGCGGTGCGGTGCGGTGCGGTGCGGTGCGCAGGGTGCCGGTGGCGCGTTTACGCCGGGCGGCGGGCCTCGTCGACGAGGAGGACGGGGATGCCGTCGCGGACGGGGTATGCCAGGCCGCAGTCCTGACCGGTGCAGATCAGCTCGGTGTCCTGCTCCTTGAGGGGGGAGTGGCAGGCCGGGCAGGCGAGGATCTCCAGGAGGCCGGCTTCGAGTGGCATGGGGGTCCCTTCACTGGGTGGACGTGCTGGTCAGGGTACCGCTGGTCAGTACTGCCCCGCGTGGGTGCCGGCCGGGGGGGGTGTCTGCGCAGCCCGGCGCCAGCGGGGTGCCGTCGCGCCCACCCGTGCCGCCCGCGTGGGTGCTGGCCGGGGGGTGTCTGCGCAGCCCGGCGCCAGCGGGGTGCCGTCGCGCCCACCCGTGCCGCCCCAGCGGCACGACTGCCCGCGGATCGCGGCGGCGGGCCGCGGGAGCGGCGGCGGCACGGGTACGGCCACGGGCCGCGGATCGCGGCAGCGGGACGCGGGAGCGGCGGGCGGCTGACGCGGATCGCGTCCCCGACCCGACCCCGCACCACCGTTAGGACCTGATGATGGTCAGGGCCTCGTCGCGGATTCTTGTCATGGTGGGTTCGTCTCGGGCCTCCGCGTTCAGGCGGAGGAGCGGCTCCGTGTTGCTGGGGCGGACGTTGAACCACCAGTCGGCGGAGGTGACGGTGAGGCCGTCCAGTTCGTCCAGGGTGACGCCCTCGCGGCCCTCGTACGCGGCTCTGATCGCGGCGAGGCGGGCCGCCTGGTCGTCGACGGTGGAGTTGATCTCGCCGGAGCCGATGTAGCGGTCGTACTGGGCGACCAGGGCGGACAGAGTGCCCTCCTGGCCGCCGAGGGCGGCCAGCACGTGCAGGGCGGCCAGCATCCCCGTGTCGGCGTTCCAGAAGTCGCGGAAGTAGTAGTGCGCGGAGTGCTCGCCGCCGAAGATCGCGCCGGTCCTGGCCATCTCGGCCTTGATGAAGGAGTGGCCCACACGGGTGCGCTCCGGGGTGCCGCCGTTCTCCCGTACCACCTCGGGGACCGACCACGACGTGATCAGGTTATGGATGACCGTGCCCTTGCCGCCGTTGCGGGCGAGTTCCCGGGAGGCCACCAGGGCGGTGATCGCGGACGGGGAGACCGGTTCGCCGCGCTCGTCGACGACGAAGCAGCGGTCGGCGTCGCCGTCGAAGGCGAGGCCGAGGTCGGCGCCCTCCTCACGGACCCGCTTCTGCAGGTCGACGAGGTTCGCCGGGTCGAGGGGGTTGGCCTCGTGGTTGGGGAAGGTGCCATCCAGTTCGAAGTACATCGGGACGAGGGTGAGCGGCAGACCGGCGAAGACCGTCGGGACGGTGTGGCCCCCCATGCCGTTGCCCGCGTCGACGACGACCTTCAGGGGGCGGATCGAGGTCAGGTCGACGAGGGAGCGCAGGTGCGACGCATAGTCGTCCAGCGTGTCGCGGCGGGTGACCGTTCCAGGGGCACCCGCGGCGGGCTCCGGGGCGCCGGACTCGCTCCACCGCTCGACGAGCTCCCGGATCTCCGCAAGGCCCGTGTCCTGGCCGACGGGCGCGGCACCCGCGCGGCAGAGCTTGATGCCGTTGTACCGCGCCGGGTTGTGCGAGGCGGTGAACATCGCGCCCGGGAGGTTCAGGGCACCCGAGGCGTAGTACAGCTGGTCGGTCGAGCACAGGCCGATCTCGGTCACGTCGACGCCCTGGGCCGCCGCTCCGCGCGCGAACGCGCCCGACAGGCCGGGGGACGACGGACGCATGTCGTGACCGGTGACGATGGCGGTCGCTCCGGTCACCCGGGCGAAGGCGGCGCCGAAGAGTTCGGCGAGCTTCTCGTCCCACTGGTCGGGGACGACCCCGCGCACGTCGTACGCCTTCACGATCTGCGACAGATCAGCAGCCACGGCCAACCCTTCCGGAAGTCCTGTCAGTCAGCACAAACTACCCGGAGAGGGTGACAGTCCGGTCGCGGCCACCCGAACGTCCTTGCGGGACGCCGACTCAGAACACCATCTAGAGGCTCAGGGCAGCATCCAGCCGAGTGCTGCCGTGCTCTGGCCGACCACGATCAGGCACATCACGAGCAGCAGGCCGAGGCTCCAGGGCAGTACCTTGCGCAGCAGGTCGCCCTCGCGGCCCGCCAGTCCGACGGCCGCGCAGGCGATGGTGAGGTTCTGCGGCGAGATCATCTTGCCGAGGACACCACCGGAGCTGTTGGCGGCGGCGAGCAGTTCAGGTGAGAGTCCGGACTGCTGGGCGGCGGTCACCTGAAGGGCGCCGAAGAGGGCGTTGGAGGAGGTGTCCGAGCCGGACACGGCGACGCCGAACCAACCGAGCACCGGAGAGAGGAAGGCGAGGCCGGCTCCGGCCGCGGCCACGAAGTGGCCGATCGTCGCCGCCTGGCCGGAGAGGTTCATCACGTAGGCGAGGGCCAGGACGGCGGTCACCGTCAGGATCGCGAACCTCAGTTCCTTCACCGTCTCCAGCCACTCCCTGACCGCCACGCGCGCGTGCACGCCGATCACCGCCGCCGTGCACACTCCCGCGATCAGGACGAGGGTGCCGCCCGTGGAGAGGACCGGCCAGGTGAACACATTGCCGCCGACGGGCTCACCGTCCGGGCCCGCCACGTCCAGGAGAGGCCAGTCGTATGTCTGGTTGGCGCCGGCGAGCCAGTCCTTCACCAACGGGATCTGGGCGACGGAGAAGATCGCCACGATCAGCGCGTACGGGGCGTAGGCCCGCACCACCTCACCGCGTGGGTCCTCCTCGTCCAGTTCCTCGCTGCGCGCGCCGGTCAGCACGGAGGCCCGTACGGTCTCGGCGGCGGGCACGCGTGCGCGGGGTACGGCCATCAGGGCGGCCGCGCCCGCCAGGGCGGCGCCGATGTCGGCGAGCTGCGCGGAGACGTAGTTGGACGCGACGAACTGCGCCACGGCGAAGGCGACTCCGCAGACCATCGCGGGGATCCACGTCTCGCGCAGGCCGCGTCGGCCGTCCACCAGCCAGACCAGGACGAGCGGCACCACGAGGGCCAGCAGCGGGGTCTGACGGCCGACCACGGACGCCACGGAGTCCAGCGGCAGACCGGTGACCTGGGCGAGGGTCACCACCGGGGTGCCCATGGCGCCGAACGCCACCGGCGCGGTGTTGGCCACCAGCGCGACCACGGCGGCGCGTACGGGGTCGAAGCCGAGGGCCACCAGCATCACCGCGGAGATCGCCACGGGTGCGCCGAATCCGGCGAGGGCCTCCAGCAGGGCGCCGAAGCAGAACGCGATGACGAGTGCCTGGATGCGGGGGTCGTCGGAGAGGCGCCCGAAGGATCGTCGCAGGATGTCGAAGTGGCGGGTGCGGACGGTCATCCGGTAGATCCACAGGGCGTTGATGACGATCCACATGATGGGGAAGATGCCGAAGAGCGCGCCCTGGACGGCGCTGGACAGCGTCTGGTCCAGCGGCATCCCGTAGGCGAGCCACGCCACCAGTACCGCCGCCAGTAGGCCGATCAGGCCCGCCAAGTGGGCCTTCATGCGGACGCCGCCGAGCAGGACCAGCACGATCACGAGCGGCAGCGCCGCCACCAAGGCGGAGAGGCCCAGCGAGTCGGCGACGGGTTCCAGTTCCTGGACGTACACGGGCGCCTCCCGGATTCCGTCATGCGAAAGCGATCTCTCGCAGCGTCAAACGGAATGGTCGTGTCCGTGACAAGTTGCCGTCAATGGGTGTGCGGTGGTGGATGTGTGTGCACCGGGAGGGTGGGCGGTTGTCCGGGGGCGGTTGTCCGGTCAGCTGTCCGGGGAGCGGAGGACGCGCAGGTGGCCGCGGCGGGCGACCTCCATCGGGTCGGCCGTGCGGGAGCCGCCGGCCGCTCCCGCCGCTCGCTCCTGGGGACGGGCCGCCTCGCGCACCGCGTTGGCGAGCGCTTCCAGATCGTCCCCACTGGGCTGGGCCGGGGCCGAGCCGTCGAGGAGGCGGACGACCTCCCAGCCACGGGGCGCGGTGAGGCGCTCGGAGTGCTCGGCGCACAGGTCGTAGCAGTGGGGTTCGGCGTACGTGGCGAGCGGGCCGAGGACCGCGGTCGAGTCGGCGTAGACGTACGTCAGCGTCGCGACGGCGGGACGGCCGCAGGCGGTGCGCGAACAGCGACGTACAGGGCTCACGATGTTGGACGGTACCGCACTCTTGAGCGGGCCGCGACGACTCTCCACCACGTCACTCCACCGTGTCGTGGTGGAAGCGCCCCATATACCCCTGTGGGCACCCCTTGCTGACCTGGTTCTACGCGGGGAGCCCGGGGAGTGGGTGGTTCTGATTTCGGTCACCAGATGGCACAAACACCGTCAAACGACTTGAGGTCATTGGTCTTGAAGGGATACGGAACGAGCCCAACCTTGGCCGGAATGGTCATGTTGTGACATGGGGCGCGGGTCGGCTCGAAGGCGTGTGGGGATCGGGCGGGGCGGCGACGTGACGACTACCCTTCGCAGTGATGGACAGCCCTGTGACCCCTTCTCGTCCCGCCGGCCCCGGGCCCCGACGCCGTGATCGTCACGGCCGGGGAATGCGCGGGCCCATCGCACCGCCCCAGGTGCCGCTCGCCGCGAGCCGCGCGGAGACGTTCGCAGATCTGGTGCAGGACTCGGTGGAACGGTTGGAGCGGCGGTGGCCGCAGCTCGCCGACATCGATTTCCTGGTGCTGGACGTGCCGCGGCTGGATGGCGCGGTGGCGGGGACGGGGGTGGGGTGGAGCGACGAGGCGGTGCCGTTGGGCGGGACCGTGGCTGCTCGTCAGGGGCGGCCGGCGCGGGTGGTGATCTATCGGCGGCCCGTCGAGATCCGGACCAAGGGGCGGGATGAGCGGGCCGCGCTGGTGCATGAGGTCGTGGTCGAGCAGGTGGCGGAGTTGCTGGGGCTGACGCCGGAGACGGTGGACCCTCGGTACGGGGAGGACTGACGGTGGGTGGGGGGATGCCTGCGGCGCAACGGGCGGTGGGGTGGGGGCTTGGGTAGCGCCTACGGGTGGTGGGTGGTGCGGGGCCGGGGCGGGGGTGTCCGTCCTCGGACTGGCGCGATTGCGCTTCTTGGTGGAGCTGAGCGGCGCGGACGCGCCGGCCACTGCGGGCGAACACCCCCGCCCCGCCCCCTGGCCGCCGTAGGCGACTGCTTCCACGCCGCAACTCCCGCGGCCCGCCGTCGACGGCATAGCCGCGGCCACCCGCCGCCATGATCCGCGGCCGACTGCCGCCATCCGCGGCCCGCTGTCGCAATCCGCGGGCAGTCGTGCCGCTGGGGCGGCACGGGTGGGCGCGACGGCACCCCGCAGGCGCCGGGCTGCGCAGACACCCCCCGGTCGGCACCCACCCGGACAGCCTTCAGGCGCCGGGCTGCGCAACCCACCCCCGGCCCACACCCACGCGGGCGGCGTTCAAGCATCGGGCGGCGCCAGCACCCCCCGGTCCACTACTCCTGCAGTACCGACAAGTCCTCGTTCGCCTCCGGTACCGCCACCGTTCCCCTGTCGTCCGGCAGCGGCTGCACCGTGAAGAACGGGACGCCGCCCGTCGTCGTCGACAGCGTGCGCGACGCGTACACCGGTGCGTCCGACTCGGACTCGATCGTGAGGGCGTAACTCCCCTTCGCCCCGGACGGCACAGGCGCCTCGATGATCTGCGTCGTGCCGGACTTGACCGTGTACGTCTTGGACGCCGGCGTACCGCCCTCCGTGCCCGGGGAAGCGGTCACCTTGATCTCGGCGGTGCCCTCGGGCGCGGTCACCGAGAGCGTCGTGCCCTTCGCCGTGTTCTCCACGGCCGTCGCGCGTGTTCCGACCGGCCGTGTGGCCGGGATGAATGCCGACTCCTGGTTCTCGCCCTCGCCGCGCAGCACCCGCACCGCCGCGACCACCGGCACCGAGCCGTCCGGTGCCGTCAGCAGCAGGGAGCCCGCCTCGCCGCGCGTGATGTCGCCCAGGTCGACGGCCGTCGTCATGCCGCCCTTCACATGCAGCGTCTCGTTGCCCGCCGGGGTGATCTCTCCGGTGGGTGAGGCGAGGCGGAGCTTCAGGTCGACGTCGGCGTCGCGCGGGGTGAAGGCGACCAGGCGTACGGCGGTGGCGTCCTTCGGGATGCCGGGCAGGACCAGGGTGCCTGACGGGTCGGCGGACGCGGGCAGCCAGTCGCCGCCGAGCTGGTCGTCCAGGGCCTGTACGGCCGCGCCGACCCGGCCGCTGCGGACCACCACGTGCACCGTCACGTCGGTCTGCTTCTCGTCGGTGAGCGTGGACAGCAGCACCGGCTCGGCGGAATGCGGCTGGACCGTGATGCCCTCCCCCACCGTCGTCTTCAGAGCGCCGTCCTTGCCGTAGAGCTCAATGTCCACGACCGCCGCCGAGTCGTCGGGGTTGGTCAGGTGGACGTAGTCGGTGCGGTCGGCTGCGGTGCTGGTGCCGGGGAACCAGAACTCCGTGTCGGCGGCCGTGCAGGTGACGCCCTGCAGTCCACGTCCGGTGCCCGCCACCACCTCGGTCGTCTGCTGCACGGTCCAGCCGGGCGCGAAGCGGCCCTCCGCGGTGCCGATCAGGGCGGGGGCCTCGGCGCCGGAGGCCTCTCCAGCGGCCGGTTTGCCGGGGTCCTTGGGCTTGAGCACGGCCTTGCCGGGCTTCCTGGTGGCCGGACGGAGTTCGGCCTTGCCTTCCTTTTCCGCGCCCTCGGTGGGCGGTGTGAAGGACGTGTACGTCGTCTCGGCCAGGTCCGAGGTGCTGGGCTGGGGGCACAGCAGGCTCGTGCGTTCCACGGGCAGGTGAGCCGCCGCCCTGGCCGGCTCGTCCGTGGTCCCGGTGTCGGGTGAGGACACGGCGGCGAAGCCGGTCACGGCGGCCAGCGCGGTCACGCCCGCGATCAGGGACAGGGTGGTGCGGTTCACTGCCGGCTCCCGTCAGGACGCTCACTGCCCGTGCCGTTGGGGTCATACGAAGTGTCGTAGCCCTGTGTGTAGTTCGGGTCGTAGCCGCCCTGCTGGTACGTCTGGTCGTACTGCTGTCCGTATGCGTACGGGTCGTATTGCTGGTACGGGTCGGGCTGGTACGGGTTGGTGTAGGGGTCCGGTGCGTACTGCTGGTGCTGGTCCGCCGGGTGGGTGGCGTTGTCGTCGTGCCAGTTTCCGTAGTCGGGCTGGGCGGGGACGGGGGGCGGCTCGGTGGGAGTGGCTGCTTCCTCCGCTTCTGCCTGGGCGCGCAGGCGGCGGGCCCTGCGGCCCTCGCCGGCCAGGGCCTCGGCGGGGACGGGCGGTTCCTCGGGCAGGTCGTCGTCGATGTCGCGGCGGCGGCCGGGCAGGGCCATGACCACGAGGACCACGGCGAGCAGGCCCTGGGCCCACAGCCAGGCGGTGTGGGTGATCGGGGCCTCGTAGGTGACGTCCAAGGCGCCGCCGGACGAGGGGAGTTGGAAGCCCTGGGCCCAGCCGTCGACCGTGGTGCGGGTCAGCGGCTTGCCGTCCAGGGTGGCGGTCCAGCCCTCGGCCACGGTGTCGGCGAGGCGGAGGACCCGCCCCTGGGCGCCCTCGGAGATCTTGGTGTGGATCTCGACCGGGCCCGCGGCGACGGGCTGGGGTTCGCCGTCGCCGGCGGGGAGGACGCTCGCGCGGGCGACCTGCCGGTCGACCCGCCACAGCGCGCCGCCCGCCTGCTGGCTGAGCCGGCTCAGGCCGGGCGTGGCGTCCAGGACACGGGTGACCTCGCGCGGAGCCCCCTGGTGGACCAGGACGTATCGGACGGCGAAGCCGCCGAGTTCGTCGGCCTGGTCGGCGCCGGATCCGGCGACGAGGTTGGCGACCACCTTGTCGAGTCTGGTGTTCTCGCCGTCCACGGCGGCAATCTCCGCGTCGCCCATCCGGGCGCCCGAGCCGCGGACCAGCACATAGCCGACCCGGGCGGCCGACTCGCTGTCGAGCACCAGGGTGCGGGCCTGGTCGCGGGTGCCGCTCTCCTCGGCGACGAAGGCGGGAACCTGGACGGGGTCGCGCCGCTCCACGGGACCGTGGGCACCGCGGATCATCCAGCCGGCGGCAAGGACCAGCGGGCCGACGGCGCAGGCGAGGGCGATCAGGGCGGCGACCGGCTGGCGCCAGCCGAAGCTCTGCTCGGCGACACGCGAGCGTGCGCCGTCCGCGCCGAGCGTGGCGGCGGCCAGGACGGCGATCCCGTAGATGAGGGTGGCGGGGCCCGCCCAGGCCGATGCGTTGGACAGGACGGCGAAGACGAGGCCCACCAGGGCCGCCGTCCACGTCGTGAGGATCGCCGTTCGGCGTTCGGAGCGGAGCAGGGCGGCGAGGGCGGCGAGCACCAGGCCGGTCAGCACCAGGCCGCCTGCGGTGCCGGGGCCGCCCGGGCTCGCGCCGAGCAGGTCGAGGGCGGACGCGGCGGAGGCGCCGTAGTCCAGGCCGGCCTCGTGGAAGAAGCCGAACGGGAGCAGGGACAGCGACCATGGGGCCAGGACCAGCAGGGGCGTGCCCAGTTGGGCCAGGAAGCGGAGTCCATAGGCCGGGATGTCGGTTCTGCGCAGGGCCAGTACGCCGACGCCGAGGACCGCGGCGACGGGCCACACGATGGGGGTGAACGCGGTGGTGACGGTGAGCAGTAGCGCGTAGGCCCAGGTGGCGCGCCAACTGCCGCGCACCCCGGAGGGGTTGGTGAGGCCGCTCGCGGCGATGCCCGCGCGGGCCAGGAGCGGCAGCAGTACGGCGAGTACGGCGGTGCCGATGCGGCCGCCGGCCAGGGCGCCGGTCGCGGCGGGCAGGAAGGCGTAGGCGACGGCGGCCCACGCGCGCAGCAGCCGGGACTCGACCAGCGGCCGGGAGGCGAAGTACGCGGTGAAGCCGGCCAGCGGGACGGAGCAGACCAGGAGGATGGTGACGGCGAGTCCGGTGGAGCCGAGGAGGAGGGAGGCGAGGGCCGCCACGAGCGCGAGGTAGGGCGGTGCGGATCCGGTGCCGCCGGCGCCGACCGCGTGCCAGGCGTCGGTATAGCGCGCCCACAGGTCGCCGGAGTCGGCGGGCGCGGGGAGCAGGGCGCCACCCGCGAGCGCGCCGCCGCCGAGGAGCCCGCGGCAGGCCACGAGGGAGACGAGCAGCAGCACCAGGAAGAGCACCGGGCCGGGTTTGCGCGCGATGCGCTTGAGGCGGGCGAACTGCTCGACCTCGAGGAAGTCGGCGTCGTCGCCGCCGGGTCCGGACTCGATGGCGCTGCCGTGCCGTCCCGCGCCGGAGGCGGCTTCGGGGTCGGAGCGGCCGACGAGGTTGCTCGCGACCTGTTCCACGGTGACGCGGACGGTCGCGCCGGGCGGCGGGAACAGTGGCCGGAGTTCGCCCTTGTCGGTGACCGGGCTGCCGCGGTGGCGCCGTCCGGCGAGGATCCGTTCGGGGCGCAGCAGAACACCCATCAGGCCGCGGATCTCGTCGACGGCTTGTCCGGGGACCTTGCCGACGAGGTAGGCGAGGGTGCGCAGCAGCGTGCCGAGGACGACGCGCAGCAGCACCCAGGGCAGGGCGGCCGTGCGGGCGTTGACCAGCAGGGTGTAGACGGCGCCCGCCTTGTCCACCTTGTGCGGGGAGGCGGAGGTGCGGCCCACGCAGTCGACGGTGCGGCGCTCGCGGGAGGCGGCCTCGGCGTGCCGGACGATGGCGTCGGGGGCGATGAGGACCCGGTATCCGGCGGAGTGGGCGCGCCAGCACAGGTCGACGTCGTCGCGCATGAGGGGCAGGTGCCGGTCGAATCCGCCGAGCCGGTCGAAGACGTCGCGGCGGATCAGCATGCCGGCGGTGGATACCGAGAGCACGGGCCGTACGTGGTCGTGCTGGCCCTGGTCCTGTTCGCGGCGGTCCAGACCGGTCCAGCGGCGGCCGGAGTTGGCGATGGAGACGCCGACCTCGAGGAGCTGTCTGCGGTCGTACCAGCCGCGGAGCTTGGGGCCGACGACGGCCACGTCGTCGCGGCCGAGCTCGTACTCGTTCTCCACGACGCCCAGCAGCCGGGCCAGCGCGTCGGGTTCGGGGGCGCAGTCGTCGTGCAGCAGCCAGAGCCACTGCACCGGTTCGCCGTGCGGGAGTTCCGGCATGTCGTACGCGTCGTCGCGCCAGCTGCGGGTGACCGGGTCCCAGCCGCTGGGCCGCTTCAGGTACGGCAGGTCGTCCGGCGTGAGGTACGGGGCGCTGCGGTTGCATTCCTCGACCGCCTGGCCGAAGCCGGTGCGGCGGGCGAGGTGCAGCACGTGTTGGTCGCCGAGGGCGTCGGTGACCAGCCGTGCGGAGTCGTCCGCGCTGCCGGTGTCGGCGCCCACGGCGAACTGGACAGGGCGCTCCTGGCCGAGCAGCCCGGCGAGCACGTCGGGCAGCCAGCGGGCGCCGTCATGGGAGACGAGGACCGCGGTCACCACGTGACGCGGGAACTCAGGAGTGGCAGCGAGGTCTTGCCGGGCTGCCGTGTGGCTGTGCACGGACATCGAGGTACGGGCCCCGGTTCGGTGGACTGTGGGGGACGCCTGTGCCCGGTGGGGCAGCTGGGCGTCTCGGACGAGCAACCACACTATCGGCTGGGCAACAGGGCGGCCCGCCGCCTGTGGACAACCACCTGCGACGGGCCTTAAGTCACGTATGTACGAGTAGCGATGTGCGTGCGGGGATGACGGTGTGTGCGGCGGTGACGCCTGTTCGTCAGACGGCGGCCTTCTTGAGCCGGCGGCGCTCCCGCTCGGACAGTCCGCCCCAGATGCCGAAGCGTTCGTCGTTGGCGAGGGCGTATTCGAGGCACTCGGAGCGGACCTCGCAGGCGAGGCAGACCTTCTTGGCCTCCCGCGTCGAGCCGCCCTTCTCGGGGAAGAAGGACTCGGGGTCGGTCTGGGCGCACAGCGCGCGCTCCTGCCAGCCGAGCTCCTCGTCCGCGTCGTCGACCAGCAGTTGCTGCACCAGCTCGGTCATGTGCGCCCCTCGTCCGTCTTTCGCGTCCCCGTGATGTAGCCGTTACCGATTCCGGCTGAACGACACGAGTGAAATTACAAGTGTGCTGCTCCGGGCGAGTCAAGCCGAGATCTGCTATTGGGCCCCTTATTCACTCTGCGGAACCAAGGCCGAGCGGAAAGTGTTCAAATCACCCTAAACCTTGACACGCGCGTGGGGCCCGCGAGGGCTGCCGGCCCCACGCAGAGCCCCTAAGGGGAGGACGCCCAGGAGATCGATCTCGTTTCGACCTGCGCGACGAAGCGAACCGGATCACAGTCGG
Source organism: Streptomyces sp. NPDC052079 (assembly GCF_040680275.1). NCBI lineage: Bacteria > Bacillati > Actinomycetota > Actinomycetes > Kitasatosporales > Streptomycetaceae > Streptomyces > Streptomyces sp. NPDC052079. The sequence goes on along the minus strand of NZ_JBFAWL010000027.1, from coordinate 52,360 downwards.
ATCACGGGATCGCAACGACGTGCACGGCACCCGGCCGTGCGCACCTTGTGTCCCGGGAAACGATTGAGCAAACCTTTCGCCTGCGAAATGAACCGGATGAGGTGAACCATGTCCCACATACCGGGCGTCGAGTTGACAGTGGATGAGTGAACCGCTGTCCTAGTGGGCATGCTCGCGAATCAGGCATTCACCTCAACCCGCTCCGCCGGGTTCCTCGGTGCTGCCCGGGCTCGCTGTAGCTGTCGCTGTTCCGGCTGTTGAGCCCCACGCGCTCCCGCCGTCGCTGAGTTGACGCGACTCGGCCACCGTTTCCTTCGCTCCCACCAGGGCACCCCTCGCCGCCGCCCGCGATCCGGGCGTGACGCGACACCCGCCTCCCCGCCGCTCCCCCGCCAAGGAACCTCCGCACCCATGAACAGCGACAGCGACCTCCAGATCGCCGGCGACATCCTCGAAGTCCCCCATCTGCTGCAGCCCCCGCGCGAGCACCCGGCCACCGTCGCCGAGTTCGCCGGACTGGCCCGCTCCATCGCCGCCGACCGCTCCGAGTGGGAGCACCTCGTCCGCTACGACGCCACCAGCCGCTGGTACCACCGGCTGCGCACCGGGCCCGGCTACGAGGTGTGGCTGCTGTCCTGGGTGCCCGGCCAGGGCAGCGGGTTGCACGACCACGGCCGCTCCTCCGGCGTGCTCACCGTTCTCGAGGGCACCCTCACCGAGCACACCGCGCGCGGCATGCGCCGTCTGGCGGCCGGCGCGCAGCGCGTGTTCGCGCCGGGCTATGCGCACCACGTCGTCAACGACGCGCTGGAGGGCGCCGTCAGCCTGCACATCTACTACCCGGGCCTCACCGAGATGCCCATGCACACCCCGCACTGCGAGGCCCGGCAGGCGCCCGGCCCGGTAACTGCCTGACGTGATGTCGTAGCGGCCTGCAAGGATGGGCCCATGCGCATTGTGGTTCTGGCAGGCGGCATCGGCGGTGCCCGTTTCCTGCGCGGTCTGAAGCGGGCCGTGCCGGACGCGGACATCACGGTCATCGGCAACACCGGGGACGACATCCACCTCTTCGGGCTGAAGGTCTGCCCGGACCTCGACACGGTGATGTACACGCTCGGCGGCGGTATCAACGAGGAGCAGGGATGGGGGCGGACCGACGAGTCCTTCCGCGTCAAGGAGGAGCTCACGGCCTACGGCGTCGGCCCGGAGTGGTTCGGCCTCGGCGACCGGGACTTCGCCACCCACATCGTGCGGACACAGATGCTCGGCGCCGGATATCCGCTCAGCGCGGTGACCGAGGCGCTCTGTGACCGCTGGAAGCCCGGCGTGCGGCTGATCCCGATGACCGACGACCGCGTGGAGACCCATGTGGCCGTCGAGGTGGAGGGCGAGCGCAAGGCGGTCCACTTCCAGGAGTACTGGGTGCGGCTGCGGGCCTCGGTGCCGGCCCAGGCGGTCGTGCCGGTCGGCGCGGAGCAGGCCAAGCCGGCCCCCGGTGTCCTGGAGGCGGTCGCCGGGGCCGATGTGATCCTCTTCCCGCCGTCCAACCCCGTGGTCTCCGTGGGCACCATCCTCGCGGTGCCCGGCATCCGGGAGGCGATCGCCGACGCGGGCGTGCCGGTGATCGGTCTGTCGCCGATCGTCGGGGACGCGCCCGTGCGGGGGATGGCCGACAAGGTGCTCGAGGCCGTCGGCGTGGAGTCCACGGCCCCGGCGGTCGCCGAGCATTACGGGTCGGGCCTGCTGGACGGCTGGCTGGTCGACACCGTCGACGCGGGCTGTGTGGAGCGGGTCGAGGCGGCCGGGATCCGCTGCCGGGCCGTGCCGCTGATGATGACCGACGTCGACGCGGCCGCGCGGATGGCGCGGGACGCTCTGGCGCTGGCCGAGGAGGTGCGGGCCGTATGAGCGGTACGGGCTACCGGGTCTGGGCCGTGCCGGGCCTGCCCGAGATCCGCCCGGGCGACGACCTGGCCAAGCTGATCGCGACCGCCGAGCCGGACCTGTCCGACGGCGACGTGCTGCTCATCACCTCGAAGATCGTCTCCAAGGCGGAGGGCCGGATCGTCGAGGCGGCCGACCGGGAGGCCGCGATCGACGCGGAGACCGTACGCGTGGTGGCCCGGCGGGGCCCCCTGCGCATCGTGGAGAACCGGCAGGGCCTGGTGATGGCCGCGGCCGGCGTCGACGCGTCCAACACCCCGGCCGGCACGGTGCTGCTGCTGCCGGAGGACCCGGACGCCTCCGCGCGGGCGATCCGCGAGGGCCTGCGCGACGCGCTCGGCGTCGAGGTCGGCGTGATCGTCACCGACACCTTCGGCCGCCCCTGGCGTGCGGGGCTGACGGACGTCGCGATCGGCGCCGCGGGCATACGGGTGCTGGACGACCTGCGCGGCGGCACCGACGCGCACGGCAATCCGCTGGGCGCCACGGTCGTCGCCACCGCCGACGAACTGGCCGCGGCGGGCGACCTGGTCAAGGGCAAGGCGTCCGGCCTGCCGGTGGCCGTCGTCCGCGGACTGCCGCACACGGTGGCGCCCGAGGACGGCGAGGGCGCGCGGGCGATGGTGCGCGGCGCGCGTGACGACATGTTCCGCCTGGGCACGTCGGAGGCCGTACGGCAGGCGGTGACCCAGCGCCGTACGGTGCGGGCCTTCACGGACGAGCCGGTCGACCCGGGCGCGGTGCGCCGCGCGGTGGCGGCGGCGGTGACGGCCCCGGCCCCGCACCACACCACTCCGTGGCGGTTCGTGCTGCTGGAGTCCCCCGAGTCCCGCATCCGGCTGCTGGACGCGATGCGCGACGCCTGGATCGCGGACCTGCGCCGTGACGGCAAGACGGAGGAGTCCATCGCCAAGCGCGTCCGCCGCGGCGACGTCCTGCGCAACGCGCCCTATCTGGTCGTGCCGTGCCTGGTCATGGACGGCTCGCACACGTACGGGGACGCGCGGCGGGACGGGGCGGAGCGGGAGATGTTCGTGGTCGCCATGGGCGCCGGCGTCCAGAACCTCCTGGTGGCGCTGGCCGGGGAGCGTCTGGGTTCCGCCTGGGTGTCGTCGACGATGTTCTGCCGCGACGTGGTCCGTGACGTCCTGGATCTGCCCGCGCACTGGGACCCGATGGGCGCGGTGGCGGTGGGCCACCCGGCGGAGGATCCCCGCCCGCGGCCCGATCGTGAGGCGGAGGCCTTCATCGCAGTGCGGTGAGCCGGGTTTGCGAGGGGCGCCTACCCTCTTAGGGGCCCTCCGCTCTCGGACGGCCCTCCGGTTCACCTCCACCCCTGGGATTCTCGTGGCAGGACGTTTCGCTCCCCGCCCGACACGCACGACCGTGCGCGGCGGTCATGTCGCCGTGCCCGCGGGGGTCCCCCGCCAGGCACCGGCCCCGGCACGCGTACGGACGTGGGTGCCGGACGGTCCGCTGGACCTCGGCCTGGTGCTCGGGCCGCTGCGGCGCGGGCCCGGCGATCCGACGTTCCGGGCGCTCCCGGACGGCTCCGTGTGGCGGGTGAGCCTGACGCCGGCGGGTCCGGGGACGCTGCGGGTGACGCAGCGGGCCGGGGAGATCCGGGGCGAGGCGTGGGGGCCGGGGGCGGAATGGTTCCTGGACAAGCTGCCGGAGATGCTCGGGTCGGCCGACGATCCGTCCGCGTTCGTGCCCCGGCACAAGTTGCTGGCGGTGACCAGGCACCGGCGGCCGGGGCTGCGGCTGACGCGGACCGGGCTGGTGCTGGAGTCGCTGATCCCGTCGATTCTGGAGCAGAAGGTCACGGCCGGTGAGGCGTACCGGGCGTGGCGGCTGCTGGTGCGGAAGTTCGGGGAGCCGGCGCCCGGGCCGGCGCCGGAGCGGATGTCGGTGATGCCGGCGCCTCGTACGTGGGCGCTGATCCCGTCATGGGAGTGGCACCGGGCCGGGGTCGACAACAAGCGTGCTTCGACGGTGCTGCGTGCCGTGCGGGTCGCTGCGCGGCTGGAGGAGGCGGTGGGGATGTCTCCGGAGGCGGCGCAGGCGCGGTTGGAGCTGGTGTCGGGAATCGGGCCGTGGACGTCTGCGGAGACGGTGCAGCGCAGTCATGGGGCGGTGGATGCGGTGACCGTGGGGGATCTGCATCTGCCGGGGATTGTGGGGTGGGCGCTGGCGGGGGATCGGCATGCGGATGATGCGGTGATGCTGTCGCTGCTGGAGCCGTATGCGGGGCAGCGGCATCGGGCTGCGCGGTTGATTTTGCTGAGTGGGTGTGTGCCGGGGAGGCGGGCGCCGCGGATGCCGTACGGGGATATCGGGCGGTTGTGAGTCTGCCTGGGCCGGCGGTGACTCAGGGTGACTGCGTCGGCACCGGGTGACTGCGTCGGCGGCGGTGCTGACCGGGTGCCGTGCGTCGGTGTGGGCCGGGGGGTGGGTTGCGCAGCCCGGCGCCAGCGGGGTGCCGTCGCGCCCACCCGTGCCGCCCCAGCGGCACGACTGCCCGCGGATCGCGGCAGCGGGCCGTGGAGACGGCGAGGCGCGGGAGCGGCGCGAGGCGCGGGAGCGGCGGCAAAGACTGCCCGCGGAGGGCGGGAGCGGGCAGCGGCGGCACGGCTGCTCGCGGATCGCGGGAGCGGGCAGCGGCGGTGCGACTGCTCGCGGATCGCGGGAGCGGGGAGCGGGGGTACGGCTGCCTGTGGAGGGCGGGAGCGGGGAGCGGGGGTGCAGATGCTCGCGGGAGGGGTGGCACGGCTGCCTGGAGCGGGTGTGTCGCCTGCGGCGGGGAGGGGGTGGGGTGGGAGTGTTCGCCCGCAGTGGTGGCGCGTCCGCGCCCCGCACCCACAAACAAGCGTAGTCGCGCCAGTCCGAGGACGGACACCCCCGGCCCGCCCCCGCACCACCGACCATCCGTAGGCGCTGCACCCGCAGTTGCGCCGCAGGCAACCGCAGCCGCTACTGGTCCGAGGAGAAGCGGACGGCGCGGGCCGGGATGTGGGCGTCGCACCAGACGCGGATGCCCTCGCGGAGTTCGTTGTGGGCGCCTATGACCGCGCCGTCGCCTATCACCGTGCCGGTCAGGACCGACCGTTCACCCACCCTGGCCCGTGTCCCGATCAGCGAGTCGGTGACGACCGCGCCCGGTTCGATGACCGCCCCCGGCAGGATCGTGCTCCCGAACACGCGCGCACCCTCCGCCACGAACGCGCCCTCGCCCACCACCGTCCCGCCCGCGAGCTTCGCGTCGGGCGCCACGGTCGCCGTCGGCAGCACCAGCCGGTCACCGCAGCGGCCGGGCACCGCGGGCGACGGTGCGCGCCCGAGCACCAGGTCCGCCGAGCCCCGTACGAACGCCGCCGGCGTCCCCAGGTCCAGCCAGTATGTCGAGTCGACCATCCCCTGCAGATGCGCGCCCGCCGCCAGCAGCCCCGGGAACGTCTCCCGCTCCACCGACACCACCCGCCCCGCCGGGATCGTGTCGATCACCGACCGCCGGAAGACGTACGCTCCCGCGTTGATCTGGTCGGTGACGATCTCCTCCGGCGTCTGCGGCTTCTCCAGGAAGGCGAGCACCTTCCCCGTGTCATCCGTAGGGACCAGCCCGTACGCCCGCGGATCGGTCACCTTCGTCAGGTGCAGCGAGACGTCCGCCCCCGTCGTCTCGTGCGTCCGCACCAGTGCCCGGACGTCCAGCCCCGTGAGGATGTCCCCGTTGAAGATGAGCACGGGTTCGTCCGGCCCCGAGTGCAGCCGGGACGCGACGTTGCGGATGGCACCGCCCGTACCGAGCGGCTCCTCCTCCGTCACGTACTCGATGTGCAGCCCCAGCGCCGAGCCGTCACCGAAGTACGGCTCGAAGACCTCGGCCAGATAGGACGTCGCCAGGACGATGTGCTCGACGCCCGCCGCTCTGGCTCTCGCGAGCTGGTGTGTGAGGAAAGGCACCCCGGCCGCCGGGACCATGGGCTTGGGCGTGTGCACCGTGAGCGGGCGCAGTCGCGTGCCCTTGCCGCCGACCAGGAGGATCGCTTCTGTCACCTGTCGTCTTCGCTTCCTGCCGGGACCGGCCGAACTGTCTTTCGGCCGGCCAGTGTATGCAGACCGTTCCGCAGCCCGTTCTCCGGCAGGAAGAAGCGCGGCCCGCCTCAGCGCCCCTGGTAACGGGCCGCCGTGGAACGCACGGTGCCGAGCTTCTTGTACAGCTTCCCCCCTGGGCACGAGGTGTTGAACCCGTCCCGGTGACCGGAGATCACGTTCAGTCGTACCTTCTTGCCTTTTCGGTAGAGATTGCCACCCCCGGACGTCAGATATGTCTTGGCGCGCGGATTCTTGCCGTGCAGCCCGAGTTTCCACGCGGTGAGCCGGGCGACGGCCTTCACCGCGGAGGACGACGGCTTCTTGGAGCCGTAGGAGCCGATCACCGCGATCCCCGTCGTCTTGCTGTTGAACCCGCGGGTGTGGGCGCCCTTGACCGGCTTGGCCACTCCCCCGGCCCGGCCCTCGTAGATCCGCCCGCACTTGTCGATGAGGAAGTTGTAGCCGATGTCCCGCCAGCCCAGGCTCCTGACGTGGTATCGGTAGAAGCCGCGGATGAGCGAAGGCGCCTGTGAGCACGAGTACTTGTTGCCGGAGGCGGTGTGGTGCACGAAGGCCGCCTTGACCTTGCTCGTGTACACGAACCCGCCTTCCCGCAGGCCCTCGTCGGCGCCCCACCCTCGCCGGGTGACGATGCTGGGGCGCGGCCCGATGTACGGCTTCGCCCGCTGCTCCGAGGTCAGCTCAACCCCGCGCAGGGCGAGGAACTCCCTACGGGTCTGCTCGCCGTTCAGCGCAGGGATCTCCGCGGCGCCCGGTGCGGCGAGCCGGGCGTTGGCCGCGGAGGCGGCGGACGCGGTGGCGGTCGCAGGGCCCCTACGGCCGTCGACGGCCTCGCGCGAGTCCGCGGCGCCGTCCCCCGGGTCGATCAGCTCGAGCCGCAGCCCGGACGGCAGCTCCGGGACCGCACCGGCCCCCGATTTTCGGGCTTCCGGCCGCACCCTGAGCTCCACCCCGTCCGACTCGCCGACCCACAGCGGCGCCGTGGCCCCCCGCACCTGTCCCGAGGCGGCTTCCGAAGTCCCCGGGTCGGCCCCGTGGTCGGTGTAGTGGGTCTCGAGGTCCTGCCAGTCGGACCAGTCCCAGGTGGCGACCGAGCGGGTACGGACCTGGACGCGGCCGGCGAGTTCGGCGTCGGGGTCGTCCCAGACGACGCCGAGGAGGGAGAAGTGCCGTACGGCCTGGGGGCCGAGGCCGAGGACGGTGGCGCCGGAGGCACGGTCACGGGTGAGGGGCCGCAGGGGCAGCGACTGGGTGCTGCCGGGCACGTCGGGCGGGGCCGTCATCGCTGCGCGCGTGGCCGCTTCCGCCGTGGGCGCCGGTCTCGCGGCCGCCGCGGTGGCGGGCGGAGCGAGCGGGAGGGCGAGGGCGGCGGCGCAGGTGACACCGATTGAGGAAGCAAGAATTCCACGCATGCCCCTGATCTTGGACATAGTCAGACAAATCTGTCCATCGGGCATTTGACGGTCTGTCGGACACCGTTCCCCCGAACCGGTGTCGTGCGAGGACGGTGTCCCGGGACCGTCCCGCGTACGCTTGCCCGGGTGAACGCCACCGACCGCACCCCTGCCGACCTGCTGAGTTCCGCGCTGGCCGCGGACCCGGGACGCCCCCTGGTGACCTTCTACGACGACGCCACGGGCGAACGTGTCGAATTGTCCGTGGCCACCGTCGCCAATTGGGTGGCCAAGACCGCCAACCTCCTCCAGGACGAACTGTCCGTCGAACCCGGCGACCGGGTGGCCCTGCTGCTGCCCGCGCACTGGCAGACGGCGGTGTGGCTGCTGGCGTGCGCGTCGGTGGGCGTGGTCGCCGACATGGCCGGGGATCCGGCGGCCGCCGATGTGGCGGTGAGCGGTCCGGAGCCGGAGTCGCTGGAGGCCGCGCGGGGCTGTTCGGGACCGCGGATCGCGCTGGCGCTCAGGCCGCTCGGCGGACGCTTCCCGCAGCCGCCGGAAGGCTTCGCCGACTACGCCGTGGAGGTGCCGGGCCAGGGCGACCGGTTCGTGCCGTATGCGCCGGTCGACCCGGAGGAGCCGGCGCTGATCGTGGCGGGGCGGGAGTTCACCGGGGCGGAGGTGGTGGAGCGGGCCCGGGCGGAGGCGCCGGAGCTCGGGCTGATCGGTCCGGGCTCACGGATCCTGTCGGGGCTGCCGTTCGACACCTGGGAGGGTCTGAACTCCGGCCTGTACGGACCGCTGGCAACAGGCGGCTCGGTGGTCCTGTGCCGGAATCTCGACCGTCTCGGGGCGGAGGCCCTGGACAAGCGGGTGGAGAGCGAGCGGGTGACGGTCATCACCAGATGACCGCCGGCTGACCCGCCCCAGCCGCGCCCCACCCGCCCCAGGGCGACCGTCCCCCGTTCGGCGCAACACCACCCCCCACGCCCACCGCTCCGGGGTCATCGTCGTAGTCAGCGGCACACACCACACCCGTACGCCGTCCTGGTCCCGTGCGCAGTGAGGGGTGGACCCGGCCATGAGCGACACCGCAGGCGCGCCCTCCGGACAGCCGGGGTCCGGGCGCGCCCCGCGCCCGGGGACGGGGTCCTCACCGAGCGGGCGGGGCCGGGCCCGCCGCCGACGGCGGCGCTGGGCGCACGGCACGGGGCTGACGGTGGCCGTCGTACTCGTGGCCGCGGCCGGCGCCGCGTGGGCGGTGTACATGAGGCTGGAGGGGAACATCACCCCGGACGAGGCGGCGGCGGCCGAACTCGCCCGGTTCGAGAAGGACCGGCCCACCGCACTCGTCGAGGACGCCCGGAACATCCTGCTGATCGGCTCGGACTCGCGCGCCGGGGCGGAGAACCGACGCTACGGGCGGGATCCGGGGACCGAGCGTTCGGACACCGTGATCCTGCTGCATCTGTCGGCGGGCCGGCGCGGTGCCACCGCGGTGTCCATGCCCAGGGACCTGATGGTGGACGTGCCCGACTGCCGCCGCCCGGACGGATCGCGTTCCGCACCGATGTTCACCACGTTCAACTCCGCCTTCGAGGTGGGCGGCTCCGCCTGCACCGTACGCACGGTGGAGAAACTCACAAACATCCGTGTCGACCATCACGTCGTCGTGGACTTCGACGGTTTCAAGGACATGGTCGACGCGGTGGACGGCGTCGAGGTGTGCCTGCGCGAGCCGATCGACGACAAGGACGCGGAACTGAAACTCCCGGCGGGCCGGGTGACGCTGAGCGGGGAGCAGGCACTCGGTTATGTCCGTGCCCGCAAGACGCTCGGCGACGGCAGCGACACCGGCCGGATGGAACGCCAGCAGCGGTTCCTCGGCGCGCTCGTCAGCAAGGTGCGCGGCAATGACGTTCTGCTGAATCCGGTGAAGCTGTATCCCGTTCTGGACGCGGCCACCTCGTCGCTCACCACCGATCCGGAACTGGCCAGCTTGCGTGGTTTGTACGAACTCGTGCGCGTCCTGCGTGAGATCCCCACGCAGGATGTGCAATTCCTGACCGTCCCGCGGGAGTCGTACACGGAGGACGTCAATCGTGACCAACTCGCACTGCCCGCGGCGGAAGAACTGTTCGAGCGGCTGCGCACGGACGCACCCGTGGCCATCGATACGCAACGTGACGGAAAGGCCACGGAAAGGGAATCCGGGAAGCCGTCCGCCGGCAGTTCTCCCGTCCCGACCTTCCCGGGGAACACCGCCGCCGAGGACTCCTGTACGTAAAGGCTGCACCAATCAACTTGACGCCCGCGCATCCTTGTCCATGGAAATGGGTGGAATGCCCCCTTGTGAGCACGTGGAATTCGTCACCGGCGTCGCCCTGAGCCGATCAGGACCGTTAGTGTGAGCGCTCCGGTGCGTCAGTTCCCTCAGGCCCGTCCTGAGAAACGCACGGTGTGACAGAGACCCGAGCGCCTGGGAGGGGAAAGGCGCCGCGTGGCCCCGACGGAGGATTCGAGCGACCGTGGACGCGCAAAGCCGTGGGCGGGGAGAGAACATCGATCCCGCAGATCAGTGGGTGCTCAATCCCCACACGGGCGAATACGAACTGCGACTGGGCTCTTCCGCACCGCAGTCGCCCATTCCCAGCCCGCGCGGCCCGCGCCCCCCGGGGGGCGCACGGCGTTCGCCGGCGCCGGGCCGTTCGCCCGAGCGTCCCGGCCGTGCGGCGGCCGAACGGGAGACGCCCGGCCGGGAGGTGCCGCAGCAGCGCAGGCGCCGTGGCGTGCCGGAGGAGCCGCCGGGCCGGCGCGGACGCCGGCCTGCGAAGAAGAACACGAAGGCCAAGAAGGTCCTGCTGTGGACCAGCGGCACCATGGCGTTCCTGGTGCTGGCCGTCGGCGTGGGCGGCTATCTGTATCTGGAGCACCTGAACGACAACATCACGACCGTCTCCGACGACGGCGCGGGCACCGGTGGCTTCAAGAAGGACGAAGCGATCAACATCCTGCTGATCGGCACCGACAAGCGCACCGGTTCGGGCAACGAGGGCTACGGCGACAAGGGCAGCGCCGGGCACGCCGACACCACGATCCTGCTGCACGTCTCCAAGGACCGCTCCAACGCGACCGCGCTGAGCATCCCGCGTGACCTGATAGTCGACATCCCCGACTGTCCGACGCAGCAGGAGGACGGCAGCCAGAAGGTGATCCCGGGCTCCACCGGCGTCCGTTTCAACACCAGCCTCGGCCAGGGCGGCCGTACGCCCAGCTGCACGATGCGGACCGTGACCGAGCTGACCGGGATCACGCCGGACAACTTCATGGTGGCGGACTTCAACGCGGTCAAGACGCTGACCTCGGCGGTCGGCGGTGTCGAGGTGTGTCTGGCGAAGGACATCGACGACCCGGACTCGCACCTCAAGCTGCCCAAGGGCACGCACACCATCGAGGGCGAGCAGGCACTGGCGTATGTGCGCACCCGGCACTCGGTGGGCCTGGGCGGCGACCTGAGCCGCATCGAGCTCCAGCAGCAGTTCCTGAGCGCGCTGATGCGCAAGCTGAAGTCCAACGACACCCTCACCAGCCCGTCGAAGATGATCAAACTCGCCGAGGCGGGCACCGAGGCGCTCACTGTCGACTCCACCCTGGACAGCATCAACAAGCTCAAGGAACTCGGCCTGGAGCTGGGCAAGCTCAACGTGAAGAACCTCACCTTCACCACCATCCCGGTGATCGACAACCCGACGGAGCAGGTGAAGGCGACCGTCGTCCTCGACGAGGGCAAGGCTCCCGAGGTCTTCTCCCTGATCCGGAACGATGTGTCGTTCACCGAGGTCAAGCAGCAGAAGAAGAAGGAGAAGGCCGCCGTCGCCGCCCGGCTGAAGGGCGAGAAGGCACCCGCCTCCGAGGTCCGGGTACGGATCCTCAACGGCGGCGCACCCGCGGGCAGCGCGCAGGAGACCCTGAGCTGGCTCCAGGTCCAGCAGGGCGTCACCAAGTCGGAGAACGCGGGCAACGCGCCCGCGGAGCTGGGGAAGACGACGCTCGAGTACGCCCCCGACCAGGCCGCCCAGGCACGCCGCCTGGCCGAGATCCTGGGACTGTCCGGGTCGGCGATGAAGCCCGGCGAGAGCGTTACCAACGCCCAGGGCGTGCCCGCGATGACGCTGACCCTCGGCAAGGACTTCAAGGGCGCCGGTGTGTCGCTCACGCCGCCGGACAAGGCGCCCGACGACATCAAGAAGTCCACGGCCGACAAGGTCGAGTGCGCCAAGTAGGGGTGACCTGACGGGCCTGCCACGCGCCCTCCGGGGCGCGGGCGGGCCCGTGCCCCATGCGGGGCGGGACAGCCGTCCCCGCCCGCCGGAATTTGTTGAACTCGCTTCGGGGCGCGGGGCAACTGACGCGCCCCTCGTGCGTCTAACAGGAGGCAGGACGGCCCGACACGGCCGGGGTGACGGTTTCCAGGGCTGGGGAGGACGGGGGCAGTGACGCAGAACGCCACGCGGGAGACGCTCCGTGACGAGGAGCACGAGGAGGGCCCGGACGACGGCCCGCCCGCCGGTGACAGCGACCCCCGCCCGCGGCGCATACGCCGGGTGCTCAAGTGGTCGGCCGCGGTCCTCGTCCTGCTCATCGTCGGCGCTGCCGGGGCGGGTTACCTCTACTACCGGCAGCTGAACGGCAACATCAAGAAGGACGTCCTGAATCTGGGCGACAACAAGGTCGCCGAGCCGACGCCGAACGCGGCCGGGCAGACCCCGCTGAACATCCTGCTCATCGGCAGCGACGCACGGGATACCGAGGAGAACCAGCAACTCGGCGGTGCCCGGGAGACGTTCGGCTCCACCCCGCTCGCCGATGTGCAGATGCTGGTGCATCTGTCGGCCGACCGGACCAACATGTCCGTGATCAGCATGCCGCGCGACACCCTGGTCGCGATTCCCAAGTGCACCGACCCGGACGACGGCAAGGTCTATCCGGCGAGCTACGGGCGCACGATGACCAACCAGAGCCTCGGACACGGCGGTCCGGGCTGCACCGTGGCCACCTGGCAGGAGCTCACCGGCATTCACATCAACCACTTCGTCATGGTCGACTTCGCGGGCGTGGTGTCCATGGCGGACGCGGTCGGCGGCGTCCCGGTGTGCGTCGACGCCAACATCCACTCGCGCGACAGCCAGGGGCACGGCTCCGGGCTGAAGCTCGAGAAGGGCACCCACCCCGTCAAGGGCGAGCAGGCCCTGCAGTGGCTGCGCACGCGGTACGGCTTCGAGGACGGCAGCGACCTCGCCCGGGCCCGCGCCCAGCACATGTACATGAACTCACTGGTCCGCCAGCTGCGCGAGAACGCCACCCTCAGCAACCCCAACAAGCTGCGCAGGCTCGCCGAGAAGGCCACCGGGGCGCTCACCGTCGACCCCGGTCTCGACACCGTGAAGAAGCTCTACGACCTGAGCACCGAGCTGCGCAAGGTGAAGCCGGAGCGCATCACCATGACGACGATGCCCAACCGGTATGTGGGCGCGCGCGTGGAGCCGACCGAGGACGCGGAGAAACTGTTCCGTCTCGTGCGCGAGGACATCGCCCTCGACGGCAAGGACGCCGACCCGGACAAGGCGAAGGACAAGGAGGGCACGAAGGACAAGGCGCCCTCCGACCCGGCCGCCGACGACGCCGAGATCGCCGTCCAGGTGCGCAACGGCACCCGTACCGACACCCTTGCGGCCGCCCCGGGACGGACCGGCACGGTCGCCGGGGCGCTCAGGGAGCTGGGCTTCACCGCCACGACCGCCGACACCACCAGCGCGCTCGCCGAGGAGCGGACGGTGGTGCGCTACCCGAGCGCCGATCTGGAGGGCGACGCCCGGCGCGTCGCCGACGCCCTCGACATCCCGGCGAGCCAGGTGACACGGTCCACCGACGTGTCGGGTGTCACCGTCGTGGTGGGCGCCGACTGGCGCGAGGGCACGGCGTACAAGGCGCCCGAGGAGGACAACACCACGCCCGAGTCGGCGAACGCGCTCAACGGGGCCGACGACAAGGCGTGCATGCACGTCAACCCCGCCTTCACCTGGTGAACGCGCAAGGGCCCCTTCCCGGATGGAAAGGGGCCCCGCGGACGATGCGGTGTCAGGCGGCCGGCGTGTCCGCCCGCACGGCGGGGCGACGGGAGGCGATGACCTTCTTCGCCAGCGAGCGGGGGCTGGTCAGGAAGCCCCAGCCCCACGACATGTGCATGGTGGCGAGCGCCACCGGGATCTGCAGCCGCGCCTTCACCGGCAGCCCCTTGCCGGCCGGTATGGACCCCGCCACGATCGCCGCGAGATAGCCGCCGGGCACCACGAAGCCCCACGGGGTGAGCACCGCGCCCACCACGATGCCGGCCAGGATCGCGCACACCGCGGTCGGCGGGGCGAGGTAGCGCAGGTTGATGGAGCCGGAGTGGTAGCGGGCCACGACGTGCCGCCAACGGCCGTAGTCCTTGTACTGCTTGGCCAGGGCGCGCACGCTCGGCCGGGGCCGGTACGACACCTTCAGGTCCGGCGAGAACCAGATCAGCCCGCCGGCCTCGCGGATGCGGAAGTTCAGTTCCCAGTCCTGGGCGCGGATGAACTCCACGTTGTAGCCGCCCTGCTGCTCCAGCGCTTCGCGCCGGAACACGCCGAGGTACACGGTCTCGGCGGCACCCGCCGTGCCACCGGTGTGGAAGGCGGCGTTGCCCACACCTATCTTCGACGTCATCGCGGCGGCGACGGCGTGCTCCCAGTCGTTCTCGCCCTCGGCGTGCATGATGCCGCCGACGTTCTGCGCGCCGGTCTCCTCGAGGAGGCGCACGGCGGTGGCGATGTAGTTCGGGGAGAGCATCCCGTGCCCGTCGACGCGGACCACGATCGGATGGCGCGAGGCCTTGATCGCCGCGTTGAGGGCGGCCGGGGTGCGGCCGGTGGGATTGGGCACGGTGTGCACCCGCGGGTCCTCGGCCACGAGCTCGGCGGCGATCTCGTCCGTGCGGTCCGTGGACGGACCGAGGGCGATCACGACCTCCATCTCGCCGGCGTACTCCTGGGCGAGGATCGCGCGGACGGCGCCACGCAGATGCCGCTCCTCGTTGAGGACGGGCATGATCACGGAAACGGCGGGGTGCCGCACGTCGGGATTGGCGTTCATAGGAGGCTCACGTTACCGCGAACGGGGGACACGGTTGCGCGCGCCGGGGTGCTGTGCGCCGGGCCGCAGATCGTATCGGCCTACGGTGCTCACGATCCCGCGCACGGCCGTCCTTCGGAGGTGCTCCCCTTGCCCACGCCGCAGCGGTCCCCCCGGCCCCGCACCTCGCCCCAGCACCCCCCGCGGCAGTCCCGCCCGGGGCCGCGGCCTCCGGCGCCCCCGCGCCGCAAGCCGCGCTGGGTCATGCGCACGGTCACCACGCTGTCGGTCGTGGTGCTCGCCTCCGCGGGGATCGGGCACGCGGTGCTGAGCGGTCTCGACGAGGACATCACCCGGGTCGACCCGTTCCGCGACATGAAGAACCGTCCCGAGGCCGGGCACGGCATGAACATCCTGCTCGTCGGCACCGACGGCCGCGAGCGGATCGGCGACGAGGAGCGGGAGAAGTACCGGCTCGGCGGGGCGCCCTGCCACTGCACCGACACCATGATGATCGTGCATATCTCGGAAAACCGGGACCGCGCCAGCGTGGTCAGCCTGCCCCGTGACTCCTACGCCGTGACGCCCCCGCACACCGACCGGGTGAGCGGCGAGCGGCATGCGTCACACCCCGTCAAGCTGAACGCGGCGTACGCGGAGGGCGGGCCGCAGCTGACCGTGCGCACCGTCGAGAAGATGACCCGGGTGAAGATCGACCACTATCTGGAGGTCGACTTCACCAGCTTCATGAAGACCGTCGACGTGGTCGGCGGCGTGGAGATCTGCACGGACCGGCGGCTCAAGGACAGCCACACGGGCCTGGACCTGGCGGCCGGCCGCCACACCCTCAAGGGCGGCGAGGCCTTGCAGTACGTCCGGGCCCGGCATCTCGACGGGGCCTCCGACCTCAGCCGGATGAGGCGCCAGCAGCGTTTCTTGGCGGCCCTGGTGGACCGTGCGACCTCCTCCGGGATCCTGCTGAACCCGATGAGGTTTCGGGACGTGACCCGGGCGGTGCTCGGCTCGGTCCGCGCGGACAAGGGCTTCGGCACCGGCGAACTGCTGGACCTCGGCCGGGCGATGCGGAACTTCTCTCCGTCCTCCTCCGAGTTCACGACGGTGCCCATCGAGAGGATGGGATACGCGGTGAAGGGCGTCGGATCGACGCTGAAATGGGACGCGGAGAAGTCCGAGCACATCTTCGACGCGCTCCGCCGGGACCAGCCGCTCTCCGCGCACCGCTCCCCCGCGGCACAGCGGGTGCCGGTGGACCCCCGGCAGATCCGCGTCCAGGTGGAGAACGGCACCCGCACCGCGGGCCTCGGCCGGCGCGTGGACGCGGCGCTGGCGGCGACCGGCTTCAACACCACCCGCGTCCCGGCCAACGCGGCCGAGCAGAACGTGAAGCGCACGGTCGTCGCCTACGACCCCCGCTGGGACCGCTCCGCCAAGTCCCTCGCCGCGGCCCTTCCCGGCAGCGAGTTGCGCGCGGTGAAGGGTCAGGGCGCCACGCTGAAGGTGATCGCGGGCGCCGACTTCGTCAAGGTGCGCAAGGTGCGGGCCGAGGACCCGGGTCATGGTGAGTTCGGGGTGGTCCGGGGCGACGAGGTGAACTGCTCCTGAACCGCGGCCCCGCGACAGCGCACCTTGGGCCTGTCCGCGCATGATGCCGGGGACGCGGGTCCTACGCACGCCCATCTGCGGCGTTGTCGTCGGTCGCCGACTCCCCCATCGCGTCGACCCCCTCCTCCGCCTTGCAGCCGGACGCACCAGACCCCGCTCACCTGGGTTGCACGGCACCGCCCCTTATCCCCCGACTCGATCCGCCGGACAGGCCCTAGTCCTCGAATCCCTCCGCGGCGCGCCTCTGCCGCAGCTCCATGATCGCCCGGCGGCGGGCCAGCCGATGGGTGCGGCGGATCTGGGCCTCCTGGTAGCGGCGCTTGTCCTGCTCCGTGTCCGGTATCACCTGCGGCACCCGGCGCGGCTTGCCGTCGGCGTCGACGGCCGCGAACACCAGATACGCCGAGCCGACGTGGGTGGCCGGGGCCGACTCGTTCCAGCGCTCCGCCAGCACGCGCACGCCGACCTCCATCGAGGTCCGGCCGGTCCAGTTGACCTGGGCCTTCACATGCACCAGGTCACCGACGCGGACCGGCTCGAGAAAGGCCATCTCGTCCATGGAGGCGGTGACGGCCGGCCCTCCGGAGTGCCGTCCGGCGACGGCGCCCGCCGCATCGTCGACCAACTTCATGATCACCCCGCCGTGCACCGTGCCCAGAAGGTTGGTGTCGTTGTGGGTCATGATGTGGCTGAGGGTCGTACGGGACGCCGCGATGGGCTTGCCCGGTATGTCCGGGCTCTCCGTAGCTGCGGCTGGGGCCTGGTCTGTCATGGACTCCACCTTATGCCGAGGCGTCGTCCGTCCTGATTTGTGTCAGCTTCGCAACAGCGCTGCCCTGATTTTCCCACGCCCCTTGTGTGGCACACAGCCGGGACCTGCACACTGTCTCCCATGACTGATTGGCCCGAGGCATGGTCCGACGAAAACCGCGGCGGCCGCTACGGACGCGGGAGCGCGAGCGCACACCCCGAGAGCGCCCGCGCCATGCGGCAGGTCCGCCGCGGCCCGGCGGCCCCTCCCGGGCAGGGCGTGTACGGCGGTGTCCCGCAGCAGCCGTCGTACGTGGACGGGCGGGGTCATGGCCCCGACGGCTACGACAGCGGCTACAACACCGGCCAGGTCTACGGCGGTGGCCCCGGCGGGCGGGGCGGTGACGGCGGCTACGCCGCGCAGCGCCCGGCGCCCAACTGGGGCCGCCGCATCAAGCGGACGGCGCTCACCCTGGTGACCGTGCTCGTGGTGACGAGCGTCGCCACGTACTTCTGGGCGGACAGCAAGCTCAACCGCGAGGTCGACCTGTCGAAGGTGATCGAGCGGCCGGAGAAGGGCGAGGGCACCAACTACCTCATCGTCGGCTCCGACAGCCGTGAGGGCCTGTCCGACGAGGACAAGAAGAACCTGCACACCGGGTCCGCGGACGGCAAGCGCACGGACTCGATGATGATCCTGCACACCGGTAGCAACGGGCCGACCCTCATATCGCTGCCCCGCGACTCCAACGTCGAGATCCCCTCGTTCGTGGGCTCCGATTCGGGCAAGACCTACCCCGGGACCGGACGGCAGGTGAAGCTCAACGCCGCCTACGCAGAGGACGGACCCGAGCTGCTGGTCCGCACGGTGGAGTTCAACACGGGCCTGCACATCGACCACTACGTCGAGATCGGCTTCGCCGGCTTCGCGAACATCGTGGACGCGGCCGGCGGGGTGGAGATGGACATCCCGCAGGACATCAAGGACACCAAGTCCGGCGCCGACCTCAAGAAGGGCAAGCAGACCCTGAACGGCGAGCAGGCCCTCGCCTTCGTCCGCACCCGGTACGCGCTGGCGGGCTCCGACCTGGACCGTACGAAGAACCAGCAGAAGTTCCTCTCGGCCCTGGCCAACCAGGTGGCCACGCCGAGCACGGTCCTCAACCCCTTCAGGCTCTACCCGACCATGGGCGCCGGCCTGGACTCCCTGATCGTCGACAAGGAGATGGGCCTGTTCGACCTGGCCGACATGTTCTGGTCGATGAAGGGCGTCAGCGGCGGCGACGGTACGTCCATGAACATGCCGATCTCGGGGTCCAGCGGCGGCAACCTGGTCTGGGACAAGGCGAAGGTGAAGCAGCTGGTGAACCAGCTCAACAACGACGAGGAGGTCACCGTCAAGGGCGACTGACGTCCGGACGCGGGTCGGGGGCACCCCACGGGGTGCCCCCGACCTGTTTTCCGGGGGTGTCACATCCTGGTGTCCGCCATCGCCCGGCACATCTCGGAGCAGCGGCGACAGGAGTCGGCACAGGCCATCATCCGGTCGTCCTCCGGCATGGACATACACGCCTCGGCGCTGATGTCGCAGGCCTGGGCGCACATCATGCACATCTCGTTCGCCAGCGGCGAGCGGCGCATCATCATGTCCGCACAGATGCGGGTGATCTCCGCGGAGTCCATCAGCGCGCGCATGATCGGCATCTTGGCCTCGCCGCCCATGTGCAGACAGGAGCTCATGGTCTCCTCGCACACGGTGTGGCAGGCCAGGCACGCCTGGACGCAGTCCTGCATCTGCCGGCTCATCGGTTCCATGGTGGTGGGCTGCTGCTGGGTCATGGTTCCTCCCAGGGGGGCATCGAGGACCGGCGCTCGACCCTCGCCTCTCCGTCCTACGCCCCTCGCCCCATGAGCACCACACGACGGACCGGACCGCCCGGTCCGGCGTGTGCCGGAACCCACCGGAACCCGGAAACGGGATGTCCGGGCGCAGAGCGGGCAACGGCACAAGGGGGCAGCGTCCGAGTCGCGACCGAGGACGCGACGAGGGCTCGACGAGCGGGACAGGGAGGGCACGATGACACCAGAGGCGGAGAGACAGAGGCTGCGCAGACGGCTGGAGCGGCTCATAGGCATCGCCGCGACCGAGGGCAACGAGCTCGTGCCGCTGCGCAACGGCGACCAGATCTTCCCCGCGATGCTGGCGGCCGTCCGCGCCGCGCGGCACACCGTTGACATGATGACCTTCGTGTACTGGCGGGGCGACATCGCGCGGGAGTTCGCCGGCGCCCTGGCCGACCGGGCCCGGGCGGGGGTGCGCGTACGGCTGCTGCTGGACGGCTTCGGAGCCAAGGAGATAGAGCCGGAACTCCTCCGGGCCATGGCGGAGGCCGGTGTCCAGGTGGCCTGGTTCCGCAAGCCCACGCGGCTGTCGCCGATGCGCCAGAACCACCGCTGCCATCGCAAGGTGCTGGTCACCGACGAGCACACCGCCTTCACCGGGGGCGTCGGCATCGCCCAGGAGTGGTGCGGTGACGCCCGCAACCCGGACGAGTGGCGCGACACCCACGTCCAGGTCAGGGGGCCCGCCGTGGACGGCATCGCGGCGGCCTTCGCCCAGAACTGGGCCGAGTGCCACGACGAACTGTACGACGAGCACGACCGGTTCACCGGGCAGGAACAGCCCGGGAACGCCACGGTCCAGGTGGTGCGGGGCTCCGCGAGCTTCGGCTGGCAGGACATGCAGACACTGCTGCGCGTGGTGATCACCTCGGCGCGGGAGCGCTTCCGGCTGGCCACGGCCTACTTCGCGCCCGACGCCTACTTCGTCGGTCTGCTGGCCGACGCGGCCCGCCGGGGGGTGCGGGTGGAGATCCTGCTGCCGGGGCCGCACACCGACCAGCGGGTCTGTCTGCTGGCCGGGCGGCAGCACTACCGGACGCTGGTCGACGCGGGGGTGGAGGTGCGGGAGTACCAGCCGACCATGCTCCACACGAAGATCATCACGGTGGACGGCGTCTGCTCCCTCATCGGGTCGACGAACTTCAACCGCCGTTCGCTGGAGCACGACGAGGAGGTCATGCTGACGGTCCTCGACGAGGACTTCACCGCCGAGCTCGACGCCGACTTCGACGCCGACCGCAAGCAGAGTGAGCCGGTCGACCCGGCCCGCTGGAAGCGGCGCCCGCTGACCGAGCGCCTCGCCGAGGCGGCGGTCACCCCGATCCGGCGTTTCCTGTGACCGGCTCCCGGGCCGGGCGCCCGGCCCGGGAGGGTGGGAAGGGCTACGGCAGGTTGCGGGCCATGACGATCCGCTGGACCTGGTTCGTGCCTTCGTAAATCTGCGTGATCTTCGCGTCGCGCATCATGCGCTCGACCGGGTAGTCGCGGGTGTAGCCGTAACCGCCGAGGAGCTGAACGGCGTCCGTGGTGACCTCCATGGCGACGTCGGAGGCGAAGCACTTGGCGGCGGCGCCCTGGAAGGTGAGGTCGCTGTCGCCCCGCTCGGACTTGGCCGCGGCGGCGTAGGTGAGCTGGCGGGCGGCCTCGATCTTCATGGCCATGTCGGCGAGCATGAACTGGATGCCCTGGAAGTCGGCGATCGGCTTGCCGAACTGCTTGCGCTCCTTGACATAGCCCTTGGCGTAGTCGAGGGCGCCCTGGGCGATGCCGAGGGCTTGGGCGGCGATGGTGATACGGGTGTGGTCCAGCGTCTTCATCGCGGTGGCGAAGCCGGTGCCCTCCTCGCCGATCATGCGGTCGGCGGGGATGCGGACGTTGTCCAGGTACACCTCACGCGTGGGCGAGCCCTTGATGCCGAGCTTCTTCTCGGGGGCGCCGAAGGAGACGCCCTCGTCGGACTTCTCGACGACGAAGGCGGAGATGCCCTTGGAGCGCTTGGTGGGGTCGGTGACGGCCATCACCGTGTAGTACTCGGACTCACCGGCGTTGGTGATCCAGCGCTTCACTCCGTTGAGGACGTAGTGGTCGCCGTCACGGACCGCCTTGGTCTTCATGCCGGCAGCGTCCGAGCCGGCGTCCGGCTCGGAGAGGCAGTACGAGAACATCGCCTCGCCCTTGGCGAGCGGGGTCATGTACTTCTTCTTCAGCTCCTCGGAGCCGGACAGGATGACCGGCAGCGAGCCCAGCTTGTTCACGGCGGGTATGAGGGAGGAGGACGCGCAGACGCGGGCCACCTCCTCGATCACGATGACCGTCGCGAGGGCGTCCGCGCCTGCACCGCCGAACTCCTCGGGTACATGGACGGCGTGCAGGTCATTGGCGACGAGCGCGTCGAGCGCCTCCCGGGGGAAGCGGGCCTCCTCGTCCACCACGGCGGCGTACGGCGCGATCTTCGCCTCGGCCAGTGAGCGGACGGCGTCGCGGAGCATGTCGTGCTCCTCGGACGGGCGGTACAGGTCGAAGTCAGCCGATCCGGCCAAGGTCTCTCACGCTCCAAAACGCTGCGATGCTGGTCACGCTAACTACCGTTAAGTAACTCCGATTTTAGGCCTTCGTCCCCGGTCATGGGTAGGTGAGCTTGACGACAGCCGGAAGGCTTGGTTCCCCGCCTCCCGGTTATGCTCGGGCGCGCACTGCATGCCGTTGACCCCTGGAGCACCCATGGCCCTGAAGATCACCGTGATCGGCACCGGTTACCTCGGTGCGACCCACGCGGCGGCCATGGCGGAGCTGGGGTTCGAGGTGCTGGGCCTCGACGTCGTACCGGAGAAGATCGACAAGCTGCGGCGCGGTGAGGTCCCGATGTACGAGCCGGGGCTCGACGAGCTGTTGCGCCGGCACGTCGCCGGGATCGAGGGATCGAGCGGCCGGCTGCGGTTCACCATGGACTGGGCCGAGGTGGGCGAGTTCGGCGACATCCACTTCGTCTGCGTCAACACCCCGCAGCGGCACGGCGAATACGCCTGCGACATGTCGTACGTCGACTCCGCGATCGCCTCGCTCGCGCCGCATCTGAAGGGTCCCGCGCTGGTCGTCGGCAAGTCGACCGTGCCGGTGGGTTCGGCCGACCGGCTGGCCGCCTACCTGGCGGAGCACGCCCCGGCCGGCGAGGACGCGGAGCTGGCGTGGAACCCGGAGTTCCTGCGCGAGGGCTTCGCCGTCGAGGACACGCTGCACCCGGACCGGATCGTGGTGGGCGTGCGCAGCGAGCGCGCGGAGAAGCTGCTGCGCGAGGTGTACGCCACTCCGGTCGAGGAGGGGTCGCCGTTCGTGGTGACGGACTTCCCGACGGCGGAGCTGGTGAAGACCTCCGCGAACTCCTTCCTCGCCACCAAGATCTCCTTCATCAACGCCATGGCCGAACTCTGCGAGGCGACGGGCGGTGATGTCGCCAGGCTGGCGGAGGCCATCGGCTACGACGACCGGATCGGCAAGAAGTTCCTGCGGGCCGGGATCGGTTTCGGCGGCGGCTGTCTGCCGAAGGACATCCGGGCGTTCATGGCCCGCGCCGGTGAACTGGGCGCGGACCAGGCGCTGACGTTCCTGCGGGAGATCGACTCCATCAACATGCGCCAGCGCGGCCGGATGGTGGAGCTGACCCGGCAGGCGCTGGGCGGCGGCCCGTTCCTGGGCAAGCGGGTGGCGGTGCTGGGCGCGACCTTCAAGCCGGACTCGGACGACGTCCGGGACTCGCCGGCGTTGAACGTGGCCGGGCAGATCCATCTGCAGGGCGGTCAGGTGACGGTGTACGACCCGAAGGGCATGGACAACGCCCGCAGCATCTTCCCGACCCTGGGGTACGCCGACTCGGCGCCGGCCGCGGTGCGGGGCGCGGACGCCGTCCTGCATCTGACGGAGTGGCGGGAGTTCCGCGAGCTGGACCCGGCGGAGCTGGGTGAGCTGGCGGCCGAGAAGCTGATCCTGGACGGCCGGAACGCGCTCGACGCCGAGGCCTGGCGGCGTGCCGGGTGGCGCTTCCGCGCGATGGGACGCCCCGGCGCCTGAGCCGGCGCCCGGCCCGACGGGTGACACCGGTTCGGCCGAGGCTCAGTCGGCCGAACCGGCGTCCGGCAGCATTCTGCCAAACCCCCGCGCACAAGGCGCGCCTACGCGCCCTTCCAGCGAGGCCGGCGATGCCCGCAGCGACCCTGCAGCGCCCCAAGGGGGCGCGGGGAACTGCGCGACCAGCCACAACGCCCTTAGGGGCGCGGGGAACTGCGCGACCAGCCACAACGGCGCCGCACCCGCCCGACACCCGCACCCCAACCCCCTAAGGGGCGCGGGGAACTGCGCGACCAGCCACGACGGCGCCGCAGTCGACCACGGCCAACACCGCCCCGCCCTAACCGGAGCGCTCCCGATAGCGCCGCATCTTCGCCCGCGCCCCGCACACCTGCATGGAGCACCAACGGCCGCGTCCGGCCGGGCTGCGGTCGTAGTACGCCCAGTGGCAACTGACGGCCTCGCAGGCCTTAAGCCGGTTCCAAGTGCCAGCCATGACGGCCTCGGCCACGGCCGCGGCGATCCGGGACAGCAGCGGCCCGTCATCGACCGGCGCGAGCGCGGCCGAGCCGTCGGCCGCGTCGACCGTAACCACCAGGGGCGCCCGCGCGAGCAGGTCACCCAGCGGGGTGACGGCGCGGTGCGGAGGGTGTCCGGCATGAGCGAGAAGCGTCGCGCGCAGGGACTCACGCAGTTCGCGGGCAGAGTCCACGGCGTCCTCGGTCAGCCCGAACCGCGCACGCCCCTCCGCGGTGTCCAGCGCGTCGCCGCCCGTTTCGATGTCCAGCGTGTTGACCAGCGCCTGGACCACGGCGAGCCCACCGGGCGGGGCGGATCTCTCACTCATGCCTGGACCGTACCTCTCGGTTCTCCGCATTCCCCTTGCGGGGTTACCTCCTATGGTGCAGCATGCGGTAACGGTTACCGGCTGACCATAGGTACCGGTAACACCCAAGACCTCGAGGAGGACGTCATGTCCGCAGCCAAGGTAGGCGCCGTCGTACTGGACTGTCCCGATCCCCGCGAGCTGGCCGCCTTCTACGCCGGCATCGTGGGCGGCACGGTGGAGGGCGAGGGCGACTGGGTGGAGCTGAAGGTGCCCGGCGGCCCGACGCTGGCCTTCCAGGCAGCGCCGGGACACGTACCGCCGCGGTGGCCGTCTGCCAACCACTCGCAGCAGTTCCACCTGGATCTGACCGTCGAGGACCTGGACGCCGCCGAGAAGGAGGTGCTGGCGCTGGGCGCGAAGCCGCTGGACACGGAGGACCGCTCGCGGACCTTCCGGGTTTACGCGGATCCGGCCGGGCACCCGTTCTGCCTGTGCGCCTGCTGACACGCCTGCTGACACCGGGAGGAATTTCATGGCCGCCGTTGCCCGCCTGCGCAGCGTCGTCGTCGACTGCCCCGATCCGCGTGAACTGGCCGTTTTCTACGCGGCCGTCGGCGGTGGCACGCCCGTGGAGGAGGACCCGGACTGGGTGGTGCTCGAGATTCCCGCGGGGCCGCGGCTGGCCTTCCAGCGGGCGCCGGGGTACGCGCCGCCGGACTGGCCGCGCGCCGACCACGACTCCCAGCAGTTCCACCTCGACTTCGACGCCGGGGCCACCTGGGAGGAGGTCGACGCGGCCGAGGAGAAGGTGCTGGCGCTGGGGGCACGGGTGCTGGACCGGGAGGACTACGAGACCAAGGACTTCCGCGTGTACGCGGATCCCGCGGGGCATCCTTTCTGCCTGTGCCGGATCTCACAGCCGTAAGGCCTGCGGCCCCCCGGGCTCAGCCGTCCAGGGAGTCCAGAGTGGCGTTGGACGGTGCGCGCGTCGCGCGCAGGTCGCGGGCCACGTCCTCCGCGGCGCCCAGGACCCGTACCGCGTTCTGCCAGGTCACCTTGGCCAGGTCGGTCTTCGACCAGCCGCGGTCGAGGAGTTCGGCGATCAGGTTCGGATATCCGGAGACGTCGCCCAGGCCGTCCGGGGTGAAGGCCGTGCCGTCGTAGTCGCCGCCGATGCCGAGGTGGTCGATGCCGGCGACCTCGCGCATATGGTCCAGGTGGTCGGCGACCGTGGACACCGTGGCGACGGGGCGCGGGTGGATCTCCTCGAAGGCGCGGTGGACCTTCATCGCCTCGGCGGTGGTGTCGAGGTGATGGAAGCCGTGCGCGCGCATGTTCTCGTCGGCCGCGGCCGTCCAGTCGACGGCCGCCTGGAGCACGAACTTCGGCACGAACGTCACCATCGCGACGCCGCCGTTGGCGGGCAGCCGCTCCAGTACGTCGTCCGGGATGTTGCGGGGGTGGTCGCAGACCGCGCGGGCGGAGGAGTGGGAGAAGATCACCGGCGCCGACGTGGTGTCCAGCGCGTCCCGCATGGTCGTCGCGGCGACATGGGAGAGGTCGACCAGCATGCCCAGCCGGTTCATCTCCCGGACCACCTCGCGGCCGAAGGCGGACAGACCGCCCACGGCGGGCTCGTCGGTCGCCGAGTCCGCCCATGCCACGTTGAAGTTGTGGGTGAGGGTCAGATAGCGCACGCCGAGGTCGTACAACCCCCGGAGCGTTCCCAGGGAGTTGGCGATGGAGTGGCCGCCCTCCGCGCCCATGAGGGAGGCGATACGGCCCTGGCCGCGCGCCTCCTCCATGTCCGCGGCGGTCAGCGCGGGCGCCAGGTCCTCGGAGTGACGTGCCAGCAACTGCCGTACGCAGTCGATCTGTTCCAGTGTCGCCGGCACCGGGTCGGGCAGGTCCGCGCGGACGTATACCGACCAGAACTGCGCCCCGACCCCGCCCGCCCGCAGCCGGGGGATGTCGGTGTGCAGATGGGCGGACTGGTCGCCGGCGATGTCGCGGGCGCCGAGGTCGTAGCGGACCTGTTCGCGCAGCGCCCAGGGCAGGTCGTTGTGCCCGTCGACGACGGGGAACTCGGCCAGCAGCGCACGGGCGTCGTCAAGGGACGTCATGGCATCCACCCCGCTCACTTGCCGAAACCGAAGCCGTTGGCGGACCCCTCGACCTTGGCGCGCAGCCGCTTGCCCTTCTCGGTGGCCTGGTCGTTCAGTTCCTGCTGGAAGTCCCGCATCCGGCCGAGGAGTTCCTCGTCGTGGGAGGCGAGGATCCGCGCCGCGAGCAGGCCCGCGTTACGCGCGCCCGCGACGGAGACCGTGGCGACCGGGACACCGGCCGGCATCTGCACGATGGACAGCAGGGAGTCCATGCCGTCGAGGTACTTCAGCGGCACGGGCACCCCGATGACGGGCAGCGGGGTGACCGAGGCGAGCATGCCGGGCAGATGGGCGGCACCGCCCGCACCCGCGATGATCACCTTCAGGCCCCGGTCCGCGGCCTGCTCGCCGTACGCGATCATCTCGCGGGGCATGCGGTGCGCGGAGACGACGTCGACCTCGTGGTCGATCTCGAACTCGTCGAGGGCCTTGGCCGCGGCCTCCATGACGGGCCAGTCGGAGTCCGACCCCATGACGATGCCGACAACAGGGCTCATTCGGTGATCGTGCCTCTCAGATAGCCGGCTGCGTGACGGGCGCGCTCCAGCACGTCGTCCAGGTCGTCGCCGTAGGTGTTGACGTGGCCCACCTTGCGGCCGGGCTTCACGTCCTTGCCGTACATGTGGATCTTCAGCTGGGGGTCGCGGGCCATGCAGTGCAGATACGCGGAGTACATGTCCGGGTAGTCGCCGCCGAGGACGTTCACCATGACCGTCCACCGCGCGCGCGGGCGCGGATCGCCCAGCGGCAGGTCGAGGACGGCGCGGACATGGTTGGCGAACTGCGAGGTGATCGCGCCGTCCATGGACCAGTGGCCGGAGTTGTGCGGGCGCATCGCGAGTTCGTTGACGAGGATGCGGCCGTCGCGGGTCTCGAACAGCTCGACCGCGAGGTGGCCGACGACGCCGAGTTCCTTGGCGATGTTCAGCGCCATCTCCTCGGCCCTCAGCGCGAGCTCCTCGTCGAGGCCGGGCGCGGGCGCGACGACCGTGTCGCAGACGCCGTTCACCTGCTGGGACTCGACGACGGGGTAGGCGACGGCCTGGCCGTGCGGGGAGCGGACGACGTTCGCGGCGAGCTCGCGCACGAAGTCGACCTTCTCCTCGGCGAGGACGGGCACGCCGGCCTTGAAGGGCTCGGCGGCCTCCTCGGCGGAGTCGACGACCCACACGCCCTTGCCGTCGTAGCCGCCGCGGACCGTTTTCAGTACGACGGGAAAGCCCTCCCCCTCTGCGGCGAACGCGGCCACGTCGGCGGGACCGTCGACGATGCGGTGCCGGGGGCAGGGCACGCCGATCGCGTCGAGTTTCGCGCGCATCACGCCCTTGTCCTGGGCGTGCACAAGCGCCTCGGAGCCGGGACGGACGGGGATGCCGTCCGCCTCCAGGGCCCTGAGGTGCTCGGTGGGCACGTGCTCGTGGTCGAAGGTGATCACGTCGCAGCCGCGCGCGAACGCGCGCAGCGTCTCCAGATCGCGGTAGTCGCCGACGACGGTGTCGCCGACGACCTGCGCCGCGGAATCCTGCGGAGTGTCACTGAGGAGCTTGAACCTGATGCCGAGCGGGATGCCCGCCTCGTGGGTCATACGAGCGAGCTGGCCACCGCCGACCATGCCGACTACCGGGAACGTCACGCCCCCAGGGTATCCGTCGAGCCAGAGTGGCCGATTTCCCGGCCCGTTACGCGCAGGGTCTCCGGTATGCAGGACCTCCGTCCGCAGGAAGATCACGAGGACGCGTGGTTAGCATGGTCTGGTTGACGCCAACCTATGGACGGGGGCCAGCACGACCATGGGACTCGGTTCCTCCGGGCCTCCGACCAGGGCCCCGGCTCCGGCTTCGGGCGGCACCCTGCGGCGGCGGATCGACGGGCTCGTCCGCGAGCTGGTGAAGTTCGGCGCGGTCGGCGGGGCGGGCCTGCTGGTCAACTTCGTGGTGTTCAACCTGGTGCGACAGGTGACCGACCTGCACGTGGTGCGGGCGAGCGTCATCGCCACCATCGTGGCGATCGTCTTCAACTACATCGGCTTCCGGTACTTCACCTACCGCGACCGCGACAAGTCCCGGCGCACCCGGGAGATGTCCCTGTTCCTGCTGTTCAGCGCGGTCGGCCTGGTGATCGAGAACGGCGTGCTGTACACGGCGACGTACGGTTTCGGCTGGGACAGCCCCCTGCAGAGCAACATCTTCAAGTTCCTCGGCATCGGCATCGCGACCCTGTTCCGCTTCTGGTCGTACCGCACATGGGTCTTCCGTGCGCTGCCCGTCCGGGGGCCGGTGGCGGGTTCTTCCGGCCCGGTCACAGGGCACCGCCCGAAGCAGCGGGTGCCGTAGCGGGCCGCTCCGTCCTGCGGGAGCGGGGCGCGGTCCTGCCGACGCCTGCGGGTCCTGCCGGGCCGCGCACCTGTCCTGCCGACCCCCGCCGGGTCGCCCACTCGTCCCGCCGACCCCCGCCGGGTCCTACCGGGCCGCGCACCTTTCCCGCCGAACCCCGGGTCCTACCGGACCGCGCGCATGTCCCGCCGCCCCGCACCTGGTCTACCGGGCCGCGCACATGCCCTGCCGACCCCCTCCGGGTCCCACCGGGACGCGCACCCGTCCCGCCACCACCGCCGGGTCCCGCAAGGCCGCCCACTCGTCCGGCCAACCCCCGCTAGATCCCGCAGGGCAGCGCACCCGTCCCGGCTACGCCCGCCCGGTCCCACGGGGCCGCGCACCCGTCCGCCGACCCCCGCCCGGTCCCACAGGGCCGCGCACCCGTCCGCCGACCCCGGCCGGGTCCCGCAAGGCCGCGGACCCGTCCGCCGCGGGCCCAGACCACCCCATCGGGCGCACCCCCACCCACCTGCCGGCCCGCGCGCGCCCTCCTGCCCGTGCCGCGCGCCGTGTGGGCGGTCAGCGGACCGTGTGGCCGGTGTCCTCGTTCGTGGATCTCTGCGGGGGTGTGCGGGAGAGGAACAGGCCGAACACGGCCGGGCTGGCCTGCAGCATTTCCAGTCGGCCGCCGTCCGCCTCGGCCAGGTCCCGGGCCACGGCGAGGCCGATGCCGGTGGAGTTGCGTCCGCTGATCGCCCGTTCGAAGATCCGCGCCCCCAGCTCGGCGGGGACGCCGGGTCCCTCGTCGGTGACCTCGACCACGACCTGGTTGCCCGTGACCCGCGTCCGCAGGGCGACCGTGCCGCCGCCGTGCATCAGGGAGTTCTCGATCAGCGCGGCCAGCACCTGGGCCACCGCGCCCGGCGTCCCCACCGCCCGCAGCCCCCGCTTGCCGGAGGTGACGATCGCGCGGCCCGCGCTGCGGTAGGCGGGGCGCCACTCGGCGAGCTGCTGTTTGATCACCTCATCCAGGTCGAAGGTGACCGCGGAGCCGGTGCGGGGGTCGCGGGAGTTTGTCAGCAGGCGTTCCACGACGTCCGTCAGCCGCTCCACCTGCGTCAGTGCGATCGTCGCCTCCTCCTTCACGGTGTCCGGGTCGTCGGTGACCGTGATCTCCTCCAGGCGCATGGACAGCGCGGTGAGGGGAGTACGCAGCTGGTGGGAGGCGTCGGCCGCAAGGCGCCGCTCGGCGGTCAGCATGCGGGCGATGCGCTCCGCGGAGGCGTCCAGCACGTCCGCGACCCGGTCCAGCTCGGGAACGCCGTAGCGGCGGTGGCGGGGGCGCGGGTCGCCGGAGCCGAGGCGTTCGGCGGTCTCCGCAAGGTCGGTGAGCGGAGAGGCCAGCCGGCTCGCCTGGCGGATCGCCAGCAGTACCGCCGCGATCACCGCGAGCAGCGCCACCAGGACGATGATCAGCAGCGTACGGCCGACCTCCCGGGTGACCGAGGAACGCGGCTCCTGGACGGTGACCGTCTCGCCCTCCTCGCCGGGTGCCGAGGCGCTGATGACGTCGCCGTCCGGCTTGGTGCCGACCTCGATGGGCGGCCGGCCGGGGATCCGGACGACGGCGTACCGGTCCTCGGTGATCTGGTCGCTGAGGATCTCGGCGGTGACCTGGTCCTCGACGAGCAGCCGGCTGTCGACGATGCTGGCCAGCCGCACCGCCTCGGACTCCACCCGCTCCCTGGCCGTCTCGCTGATGGTGCGGGTCTCCACGATCACCAGGGAGACGCCGAAGACGGCGATCACGACGAGCACCACGGCGAGCGTGGACTGGATCAGACGGCGGCGCATGTTCTCTTACCCACTGCTGTTGCCCTCTTACCCACTGCTGTTGCCCGCTCCCACTGCTGTTGCCCGCTCCCACTGCTCTTGCCCGCCGGCGAACCCCGGCGGGGTTCAGCTCTTCTCGAAGCGGAAACCCACACCGCGCACGGTGGCGATGTAGCGCGGATTGGCCGCGTCGTCGCCGAGCTTCTTGCGCAGCCAGGAGATGTGCATGTCGAGGGTCTTGGTGGAGGACCACCAGGTGGTGTCCCAGACCTCGCGCATCAGCTGGTCGCGGGTGACGACCCGGCCCGCGTCCCGCACCAGGACCCGCAGCAGGTCGAACTCCTTTGCGGTGAGCTGAAGCTCCTCGTCGCCCATCCACGCCCGGTGCGACTCGACGTCGATGCGCACCCCGTGGGTGGCGGGCGGCTGCTGGGGCTCCGTGGAGCCGCGCCGCAGCAGGGCGCGGACCCGGGCGAGCAGTTCGGCGAGGCGGAACGGCTTGGTGACGTAGTCGTCGGCGCCCGCGTCCAGGCCGACGACCGTGTCCACCTCGTCGGCGCGCGCGGTCAGGATCAGCAGCGGAACCGTGTGCCCCTCGGAGCGGAGCCGGCGGGCCACCTCGAGGCCGTCCATGCCGGGCAGCCCGAGATCCAGCACCACCAGGTCGACACCGCCCTGCATTCCGGCGTCGAGTGCGCCGGGTCCGTCCTCACGCACCTCGACTTCGTAGCCCTCCCGGCGCAGTGCGCGGGCCAGCGGCTCCGAGATGGACGCGTCGTCCTCGGCGAGCAGTACACGGGTCATGCCAGTGATGGTAGACCCGCCACGGTAAGCCCAGGGGGATGATCGCCACGCCCGTCTCTTACCTCCGTCACACCCGCCTCTCACCTTCGACGGCCCCTGGTACGGACCTGCGGGTGTGGGGTGCGATCCTGGTGGAGACCTTCGAATGAGTGATCCTGTTCCTTTGTGACCTGTGATGTCTGTCTCAAGTCCTTCCATATCCGGCACTGTCCTGCCGTATGGTGAATCAACGCCTGTTGCACCACGGGGACCTTTGGCGCAGTCGA
Organism: Streptomyces sp. NPDC052079; assembly: GCF_040680275.1. Taxonomy (NCBI): domain Bacteria; kingdom Bacillati; phylum Actinomycetota; class Actinomycetes; order Kitasatosporales; family Streptomycetaceae; genus Streptomyces; species Streptomyces sp. NPDC052079. The sequence goes on along the minus strand of NZ_JBFAWL010000027.1, from coordinate 21,202 downwards.
CGCTGAGGGTCTCTTTTGTGTGCGGGCCGGTTTTCCACCGGCCCCGGAAGGAACGACCTGTGGCCGGGCCTCACCGCGCATAGACGCACGGAGGAGGCGTGGATCCCGGAGGTCGCCGTCCGCCGCTCCGCGATCCGGAGCGGCCTCCCCCGGGCGTGGGGTGGGTGGACGGTACGGCCTGCCGGTGCCGGCCGCCCCCCACCGGGGCGCGTACACGCTCGCGCGACGCGTCCAGACAGCAAGGAACGACCATGGCGTCCAGCCTGACGAAGGACTCGGTCACCCCGGGCACCCCCGGATCCGAGAAGACCTTCTTCGGCCACCCCCGCGGACTGGCCACTCTCTTCATGACCGAGATGTGGGAGCGTTTCTCCTACTACGGCATGAGGGCCCTGCTCCCGCTGTACCTCGTCGCACCGGGCGGACTGGGCCTGAGCGCGGGCACCGCCACCGCGATCTACTCCGTGTACCTCTCGCTGGTGTACCTGCTCACCATGCCGGGCGGTTGGTTCGGCGACCGTGTGTGGGGTCCCCGCAAGACCGTCGCCGTCGCGGGCGGCATCATCATGCTGGGCCATCTGACGCTGGCCCTGCCGTCCTCCGGCACCTTCTACGCGGGACTGGGCCTGGTCGCCATCGGCTCCGGCCTGCTGAAGGCCAACATCTCCACCATGGTCGGCCAGCTCTACCGGGGCCCGGACGACCCGCGCCGGGACGGCGGCTTCACCGTCTTCTACATGGGCATCAACCTGGGTGCCTTCGCCGCGCCGCTGATCATCGGCACCGTCGGTGAGAGCGTCAACTGGCACCTGGGCTTCGCGCTCGCCGCGCTCGGCATGGGTCTCGGCGTCGCGCAGTTCCTGCTCGGCAGCCGCCACCTGGACGCGCAGTCCAGCGTCGTCCCGAAGCCGCTCTCCGACCAGGAGAAGTCCTCGACGCTGCGCAAGGCCGCGCTGTGGGCGGGCGTCGCCGTCGTCGCGTACGCCGTCCTCGGTGTCACCGGCACCTACACCCTGAACTGGGTGCTGGTCCCGCTGACGCTGCTCGGTGTGATCGTCCCGGTGATGGTCATCGCCCGCATCAAGCGCGACAAGGACCTGGACCGCGCCGAGCAGTCGAAGATGTCCGCGTACATCTGGTTCTTCGTGGCCGCCGCGATCTTCTGGATGATCTACGACCAGGGCGGCTCGACCCTGTCGATCTTCGCCGACTCCTCGGCCGACAACAGCGTGTTCGGCTGGGAGTTCCCGGTCTCCTGGTACCAGTCGGTCAACCCGGTCCTGATCATGGCGCTGGCCCCGGTCTTCGCCTGGATCTGGCTGGCGCTGAACCGGCGCGGCAAGGAGCCGAGCACGATCGTGAAGTTCGCGTCCGGTCTGGCGCTGGTCGGCGTGTCCTTCTTCCTCTTCCTGGCCCCGCTGTCGATCGCCGAGGGCGGTCACAAGGCGGCGGCGCTGTGGCTGGTGGCGATCTACTTCACGCAGACCGTTGGTGAGCTGCTGCTCTCCCCGGTGGGGCTGTCGGTCACCACGAAGATGGCGCCCGCGAAGTATGCCTCGCAGATGATGGGTGTCTGGTTCCTGGCGGTCACCGCCGGTGACGCCACCACCGGACTGCTGTCCATCGCCGGGGTCGACCTGAACCGGACGGGCATTGTCGCGATGGAGGCCACGCTTGCCGTGGTTGCCGGTTTCGCGGTGTGGATGTACCGGAACAAGGTCAAGGCGCTCATGGGCGACGTGCGCTGAGCGGTCCCCGCACGGGCGGACGAAGGGCCCGCGTCCCTGTGGAGGGATGCGGGCCCTTCGGGCGTTCCGGCGGCTGCCGTGTGCTGCCACATGCTTGTTCTCGCCCCCGCCGCCCCTTCCCGTCCCAACCTGGGGCTCCGCCCCAGACCCCGCTCCTCAAACGCCGGAGGGGCTGGATTGTGCCGGACGGGCTGAAAATTCAGGGGAAGGGGCGGCGGGGCTGCGCCCTCGAACCCCCGCTCCTTAAGCGCCGGAGGGGCTGACACACCAGCCTGTCCGGCGTTTGAGGACGAGGCCCGAAGGGCCAAAACGGGGGTCCGGGGGCTTGCCCCCGGGGACGGGATGGGAAGGGGCGGCGGGGGCGAGACAACCGCCCGGCGACGGAGTTACGCCGGTGTGCCCAGTTCGGCCCAGACTGTCTTGCCCGCGACGTCCGGGGACCGTACGACACCCCAGTCCAGGCAGAGTCGCTGCACGATGAACATGCCGTGGCCTCCCGGGCGGCCCGCCCGGTGCGGGGTGCGCGGCGCCGGCTGCCCCGTCCCCCGGTCGGTGACCTCCAGCCGGATCACCTTCTTGTCACAGGTGATCGCCAGATGGTCAGGCCCCTCGGCATGCAGACACGCGTTGGTGACCAGCTCCGAGACGACGAGCAGAACGTCCTCCGCGGCGGCCCGCCGGTCGGCGGTGGCGGCCGGCAGCCAGCCCCAGTCGTACAGCGCCTGGCGGGTGAAGTCACGGGCGAGCGGTACGACGCCGCTCTGGCCGTCGAAGCTCAGCCGACGGACCCGGCCGCCGCCGCCCGGGGCATCCTCCGCGGGCGTCACGGAAGCGCCGCCGGGCTCCGGACCGCGGTCGCCCGGCGAATAGGGCCGGGTGGTGCTCATCAGCGCTTCACCTCACCGTGTCACCAGTTCACGATTCAAAAGTTTCCGTACTCGGTCGTTCACGCGTGCACGGCACATCCGGTTCCCGGCACCCCCGTGACCACCACGTCCGGCACGTTCAGGATGACTCCTGCCCGAGCGGGCCGCGGGGACACCCCCGTATTCGCGCGAAAAGGCACGACCGTACTCGCGCGCGCCCGGCGTGCCCGCGCGGCTCACGCCGAATCGTCGGCCAGAGCCGCCTCAAGAGTGTCGTGCACGGTGAACACCGCGTCCGCACCCGTGATTTCGAACACGCGCGCGACCACGGGCTGCATCCCGGCGAGGTGGACCCCGCCTCCCGCCGCCTCGGCCTTCAGCCGCGCGCCGAGCAGCACGTTCAGCCCCGTGGAGTCACAGAACTCCAGCCGGGAGCAGTCGATGACAAGCCGCTTGAATCCCTTGGCGAGGCAGCCCTCGAGTGGCTCACGCAACAGATCGGCGGTGTGGTGATCCAACTCACCCGCCGGGGTCACGACGGCACTGGGGCCCTCTTCTCGCACCTCGACCAGAAGCCGGCCCGACTGTGCGCTGCCGACCGTCCCGCGGTCCATGCCGTCTCTCTCTCCCGAGGTCGTGGCTGCTTGCTGACGCCTTCGAACATTACGCCTTCTGGCCGCGCATCGACACTCTAACAATCACGCAGAAACAGACATATGCGCACAGAACGCACTTGCGGTGAACTTGCGAGAGCCGGTAGGGCTAGTAGGACACGTACCCGACACGGCCGGCTTTGGAGGCGCCGCACACCGCAGTGCACGTATCGGCTTCGGCAGCCATATGCCGAGAACGATGGAGGACATCATGTCACCCCGGCTCGACGCATCGCCTACCCCTGAAGCGACGTCGACACTCCCTCCGGAACATCTGGAACCCATCGAGCAGGACGACCTGGGTGTCGTCCCGGACGACCTACTCGCCGGACTACCGGAGATTCCCCCGTACGACGAGGTGGGCCCGGTCGACGCGCGGGCGCTGTCGAAGACTCTCTTCGAGCGCCTGGAGTCGCTGGAGGAAGGCACCCACGAATTCTCTTACGTACGCAACACGCTCGTCGAACTGAACCTCGCCCTGGTCAAGTTCGCCGCCTCCCGCTTCCGCTCGCGCAGCGAGCCGATGGAGGACATCATCCAGGTCGGCACCATCGGCCTGATCAAGGCGATCGACCGCTTCGAACTGTCGCGCGGTGTGGAGTTCCCCACGTTCGCGATGCCGACCATCATCGGCGAGATCAAGCGCTTCTTCCGCGACACCTCCTGGTCCGTGCGCGTACCGCGCCGCCTCCAGGAACTCCGGCTCGACCTGGCCAAGGCCGGTGACGAACTGGCCCAGCAGCTCGACCGCGCGCCGACAGTGGCCGAGCTTGCGGACCGCCTGGGCATCACCAAGGACGAGGTCGTCGAGGGCATGGCGGCGTCGAACGCCTACACCGCCTCCTCGCTGGACGCCCAGCCGGAGGAGGACGACGCCGAGGGCGCGCTGGCGGACCGGATCGGTTACGAGGACCACGGGCTCGAAGGCATCGAGTACGTCGAGTCGTTGAAGCCGCTGATCGCCGAACTGCCGCCGCGGGACCGGAAGATCCTGTCCCTGCGCTTCGTCGCGGGCATGACCCAGTCGGAGATCGGCGAGGAACTCGGCATTTCCCAGATGCACGTCTCCCGTCTGCTGTCGCGGACGCTGGTGAAACTGCGCAAGGGGCTCACCGTCGAGGAGTGACGGGCCGTTCGGCCCCACGGAGCGATCTGACCGCGCCCCGCGCCCTGCGGGCGCCGGATGCCCACCCCGGGCACCGGGCGCCCGCCGGGCGCGGGGCGCGCCTCCTTACCCGCGGTTACCCCTTTCCTCCCGTACGTTCTTCCACCACTATGGGCGCCCGAACTGCCGGTAGGTCAGAAAGCCGGGCCCGGCAGGCCCATGGGTGCCGGGAGGCTGCAGATGACTCGGGGGGACGGGAGCGCGGACGGCGACGGAGCCGGCGGCGGGCGCTCGGGAGCGCTCGCCGGAGTACCGGACGCACAGCTGGCCGTGTCACTGCGCGGTGACACATCGGCCGCGTACGCGGCCCTCCAGGAACTGCGCGCCCGGCACGGCCCCTCGGTCCTCGCCTACGCCCGCGTATGCGCCACCGGCGACTCCGCGGCGCGCCAACTCGCCGCCCGGGCCTTCACCCTGGCCGTCCGTGAGACCGCCCACGGCACCGACCCCGGCGGTCCGCTGCGGCACCATCTGCTGTTGCTGACCGCCCGGGTGGCCGCGTCGTGGGCGGTGGAGGGACGGGCCGGCGGGCTCGACCCCGGCCTGCACCTCGTCCTCAGTTCCTCCGGCCCCGACGGCCCGGTCCCGACCATGCTGGCGGCGTTCCGGACACTGCCGTACCGGGCGCAGGGCCTCCTCTGGTACGCGACCGTGGAGCGGGAACCGGCGGACCGTACGGCGGTCTTCCTCGGCATCACCCCGGACGACGTGGCCCACGGCACGGAGTCCGCGCTGCACGCGCTGGGCCAGGCCTGTCTGAGGTCCCGGCTGGCCGCCTCGGACGACCCCCGGTGCGGGGACTTCCGTCGGCTGATCGAGGAATCGGTACGGCCCGACAGTCCCCGCGAGAGCGCCGATCTGCACGCCCACATGGCGAGGTGCGCCCACTGCGCCGCGGCCCACGCGGAGCTGTGCGCCCTGCGGGACGACCCGCGGACCACCCTCGCCGAGGGCCTGCTGCCGTGGGCGGGCACGGCGTACGCCACCTCCAGCCCGGTCGCGGCGGAGCCGGACGCCCGTTCCCTCACCGCTCCCCTGCCCTGGCCACGGTCGCGGCGCCTGGCACTCGCCTCGACGGCGCTCGGCGTGGCCGTCGTCCCGCTGCTGCTCTTCCTGCTGTCGCCGGCCGACGCGCCGTCCGAGGGTGCCGCGGCGTCGACCACCCCCTCGTCCCTCCCGCCGCCGGTGACGGTGACGGCCACACCGCCGCCCCCCACGGCGTCCCCGACACGGACGTCGCCCTCCCCCTCACCGTCGCCGTCCCGGACCGCGAGGCCCAGCCCCTCGCACACCCCCCGCCCCACGCCCACGCGCACCGCTCCCACGTATGCACCGCCGGGCGGCGTGTACGCGCAGGTGGTCAACCTCGGCTCGGGTCTGTGCCTGGACATCGACGGCGACCTCGAGGACCGTACGGACGTCGTCACCGCCCCCTGCACCTCCGCCGCCACCCAGCTGTGGCGGGTCGACGCCGGGCGCGGTGTGCTGCAGTCGGGCGCCGATCCCGACTACTGCCTGGACAGCCGGGGCTCGGTGGAGCGGGGGGTCGGCATCTGGGACTGCGACTCGGTGGACGGGCGCAACGGCCTCAACCTCCGCTTCACCGTCGACGCGCGCGGGGTGATCCGCCCGGCCGTCGCTCCGGACCACGCCGTGACGCCGGAGGGCGGCGCCGGAGCGGTGGCGCTGGTGCGGGAGACGGGCCGGACGGACCAGCGGTGGCGAGCCGGGGCGGGGTGAAGGGCCTGCCTCACCTCTGCCGCGGCTGCACTCTGCGTCCCTTCCGCCAGACCGCGCGGACCAGCGGCACGCCCGGCCGGTAGGCCAGGTGGACGTGGGACGGCGCGTCAAGGAGGAGCAGGTCCGCGCAGGCCCCCGGTGCGACGCGGCCGATGTCGCCGCGGCGCAGGGCCGCGGCCCCGCCCGCCGTGGCCGACCACACGGCCTCGTCGGGGGTCATCCCCATGTCCCGCACCGCGAGCGCGATGCAGAAGGGCACGGAGGACGTGAACGACGACCCCGGATTGCAGTCCGTGGACAGCGCGACCGTGGCTCCCGCGTCCAGCAGCCGGCGGGCGTCCGGCCACTCGGCGCGGGTGGAGAACTCGGCACCGGGAAGCAGGGTGGCGACCGTGCGGCTGTTCGCGAGGGCGTCCACGTCGGCGTCGGTGAGGTGGGTGCAGTGGTCGGCGCTGGCCGCGTCGAGCTCGACGGCGAGCTGGACGCCGGGGCCGAACGAGAGCTGATTGGCGTGGATGCGCGGATGCAGGCCCTTCGCCCTGCCCACGGTGAGGATCGCGCGGGCCTGGTCGCCGTCGAAGGCGCCCTTCTCGCAGAACACGTCGATCCAGCGGGCGTACGGGGCACAGGCGTCCAGCATCTCGCCGGTGACCAGGGCGACATACCCGGCCGGGTCGTCGGCGTACTCGGGGGCGACGATATGGGCGCCGAGGTAGGTGACCTCGTCGGTGTGGCGGGCGGCCAGGCGCAGGGCGCGGGCCTCGTCCTCGGTGGTCAGGCCGTAGCCGGACTTGGTCTCGAAGGTGGTGGTGCCCTGGCGCAGCGCCTCGGCGAGGAGACGGGTCAGGTTCGCCTCCAGCTGCGCGTCGGTGGCGCCGCGGGTGGCGGCGACGGTGGTGCGGATGCCGCCCGCGCTGTACGGGCGGCCGGACATCCGGGCGTTGAACTCCTCGGTGCGGTCGCCCGCGAAGACCAGGTGGGAATGGGAGTCGACGAAGCCCGGGAGCACCGCCCGACCCTCGGCGTCGACCCGATTGTCAGTGGCGGGTGCTTTGCTTGATTCACCGGTCCACACGATGCGGTCGCCCTCGATGACGACGGCCGCGTCCCGGACCAGACCGAGGGGAGAGGTGTCACCCAGGGAGGGGTCGTTGGTGACCAGCGTGGCGATGTTGCTGATGACGGTGCTGCTCATGGTTTCCTCATGGGGGGTCGTCAGGCGCGCAGGGCTTCGACTGCCTGTGCGAGCGCTTCGGGCACATCGGGGACGAGCGTGTGCTCCCCGTCGCGCACGACGTGCCGGCCCGACACGATCGTGTGGCGGACGTCCGCTGCGGTCGCGGCGAATACGGCCGTCTCGGCGCCGAGCCTGGGCAGTGGCCCCGCGGTTCTGACCGAGTCGAGGGCGATCGTGACGAGGTCGGCGCGCGCCCCGGCCTCGATGATGCCGACGCCGTCCCAGCCGAGGGCGGCGTGTCCGTCGGCGGAGGCGGCCCGCAGCAGGGCGGCGGCCGTCCAGTGGCCCCGGGTGCGGGTGCGCAGCCGCTCGTCCAGCTCCATCGCGCGTGCCTCTTCGAACAGGTCGATCACGGCGTGGCTGTCGGAGCCGAGACAGAGCGGGGAGCCCTCGTTCTGCAGGGCGGCGGCGGGGCCGATGCCGTCGGCGAGGTCCCGTTCGGTCGTCGGGCACATACAGGTGCCGGTGCCGCTGCCGCCGATGAGGGGGATGTCCTCGGCGGTGAGATGGGTGTTGTGGATGCCGGTGGTGCGCGGCCCGAGGACGCCGTGCTGGGCCAGCAGCTGGGCCGGGGTGCACCCGTGTGCCTCGCGGCAGGCGTCGTTCTCCGCGGTCTGCTCGGACACATGCACATGGAGCGGGGCCCGCCGTTCCTCGGCCCAGCGTGCCACGGTCGCCAACTGCTCCGCCGGTACGGCCCGGACGGAGTGGATCGCCGCACCGATCCGTGCGTGATCCCGTTCCTTGAGAACTGAACAGCGTTCGGCCCAGGCGTCCGCGTCGCCGTCGGAGAAGCGGAGCTGCGGGGCGGTGGGCGGCCTGCCGAAGCCGGAGGAGAGATAGGCGGTGTCGAGGAGGGTGATCCGGATGCCGGCTTCGGCGGCGGCCGCGACGAGCGCCTCCCCCATGGCGTTGGGGTTGGCGTAGGGCGTGCCGCCGGGGGCGTGGTGGACGTAGTGGAACTCGCCGACGGTCGTGATGCCGGCCAGCGCCATCTCGGCGTACACGGCGCGGGCGAGGGCGTGGTAGTTGTCCGGCGTGAGCTGCGCAGCCGTGGCGTACATGATCTCGCGCCAGGTCCAGAAGGTGCCGGAGCCCACCTGGACGGTGGCGCGCAGGGCGCGGTGGAAGGCGTGGCTGTGGGCGTTGGCCAGTCCCGGCAGGGTCAGTCCGCGCAGGATCTCGGCCCCGGGCGGCGGGGCGGTTGTGTCCGGGTGGACGGCGGTGATGCGGCCGTCCTGGACGGTGAGGGTCACGCCCGGCTCGACATGGGTGCCGAGCCAGGCGTGCTCCAGCCAGTACGTCCGCGGGGTGGCAGTCACGTGCAGGCCAGTCCTTCCAGTACGTCGGCGAGTGCGAGCACCCCGGTCACGCAGTCGTCCTCGGCGGCGAACTCGGCCGGCGAGTGCGAGACACCGGTGGGGTTGCGCACGAACAGCATGGCGGTCGGCACGCGTCCGGAGAGGATTCCGGCGTCGTGTCCGGCGCCGGTGCCGAGGACGGGCACCCTCAGGTCCGTGTCGCTGCCCAGGATGCGGGCGAGTTCGTCGCGCAGGGCGTGGTCGAACTCGACGACGGGGGTGAAGGACTCCCGTTCGACGTCCAGGTCGACACCGTGGGCGGCGGCGTACTCACGGGCGGCCCTCTTCACCCCGCCGACCACGGCGTCCAGGCGCTCGTGGTCGGCGGCGCGCGAGTCGAGCCAGCCGCGCACCAGGGAGGGGATGGCGTTGACGCCGTTCGGCTCGACGGCGATCTTGCCGAAGGTGGCGACCGCACCGGCGAGATCTGCCTCGCGGCGGGCGGCGAGGACGGTCTCGGCGTACGGCAGCATCGGGTCGCGGCGGTCGGCGAGCCGCGTGGTGCCGGCGTGGTTGGCCTCTCCCCGGAAGTCGAACCTCCAACGCCCGTGCGGCCAGATGGCGGACGCGATGCCGACACGGTCGCCGGACAGGTCCAGGGCGCGGCCCTGCTCCACGTGGAGCTCGACGAAGGCGCCGATGCGGTTGAGCCGTTCGGGGTCGGCGCCGAGGGTGCCGGGGTCGTAGCCGGCGGCCTCCATCGCCTGCGGGAGGGTGACGCCGTCCGCGTCGGTGAGCCGGTGGGCCTGGTCGACCGTGAGCGCGCCCGCGGTGAGCCGGGAACCGACACAGGCGAGCCCGAACCTCGCGCCCTCCTCGTCGCCGAAGTTGACGATGCCGAGGGGCTTGGTGAACCGCACGTCCCTGCGGCGCAGTTCGTCGAGGGCGGCGAAGGCGGACACGACGCCGAGGGGCCCGTCGAAGGCCCCGCCGTCGGGTACGGAGTCCAGATGCGACCCGGTGACCACGGCGTCCCCCCGCGCGGGGTCCCCGAGCCAGGCCCACTGATTCCCGTTCCGGTCGACCTCGTAGGCCAGCCCACGGCCGCGCGCCTGCGCCTCGAACCAGTCCCGGCACTCGCCGTCGGCCACACTCCAGGCGAACCGCCGATAACCACCGGAAGCACCATGCCGCCCGATGGGCCGCAACTGATTCCACATCTCCTGAAAGGAAACCCCACGTGGAGCCAGGCCGGCCCGGGACTCCGAGCCGCCGCCCCACCCAGGCGCCGTGCCATCAGCCGGCCCAGACTGAGGGCCGCCGCCCCGCCCAGGCTGAGGGCCGTCAGCCAACCCAGGCTGTGGGCCCTCACCCCGCCCAGGCTGTGGGCCGTCGCCCCACCCAAGCCGCGGGCCACCAGCCGGCCCAGACTGAGCGCCATCGCCCCGCCCAGGCCGCGTACCGTCAGCCAACCCAGGCTGTGGGCCCTCACCCCACCCAGGCTGTGGGCCGTCGCCCGGCCCCGACTGTGGGACGTCACCCCGCCCAGGCAGTGGGCCGTCGCCCGGCCCCGGCTGTGGGACGTCACCCCGCCCAGGCAGTGGGCCGTCCTTCCGCCCAAGTTGTGGGCCGTCGCCCGGCCCAGGCTGCGCGCTGTCAGCCAGCCCAGGCCGCATGCCATCAGCCGGCCCAGGCTGCGGGCCGTCGCCCCGCCCAGACTGTGGGCCCTCAGCCCACCCAGGCTGGGCGCCGCCGCCCCGCCCAGGCCGCGTGCCATCAGCCGGCCCAGGCTGGGCGCCGCCGCCCCGCCCAGGCCGCGTGCCATCAGTCGGCGCAGGCTGGGGGCCGTCGTTCCGCGGGGCGATGGGGGTAGCTCCCGTGCCCCTTGGGCTATCCGGGAGGATCGGCACAGCCGGACCCGTGGGCGGTGACGATGCCCCCGCCCCCACCCCAGACGTGCCGTCGCTCACGTCGGGTCACCCTCACGCATCGGTACCCGCACGCCCCGCTCGTCGGCCACCGACTCCGCGATGTCGTACCCGGCGTCCACGTGACGGATCACCCCCATGCCGGGGTCATTCGTCAGCACCCGTCGGATCTTCTCGCCCGCCAGCGCCGTCCCGTCGGCCACCGTCACCTGCCCGGCGTGGATCGACCGGCCCATGCCCACACCGCCACCATGGTGGATGGACACCCACGACGCGCCCGACGCCACGTTCACCATGGCGTTCAGCAGCGGCCAGTCGGCGATCGCGTCGGACCCGTCCAGCATCGCCTCGGTCTCCCGGTAGGGAGAGGCGACCGAACCGCAGTCGAGATGGTCCCGCCCGATGACGACCGGCGCGGCCAGCTCCCCGCTCGCGACCATGTCGTTGAACCGCTCACCGGCCTTGTCCCGCTCCCCGTACCCGAGCCAGCAGATCCGCGCGGGCAGCCCCTGGAAGTGGACCCGCTCCCCCGCCATCCTGATCCAGCGGGCCAGGGACTCGTTCTCCGGGAAGAGTTCCAGGATCGCCTTGTCGGTCTTGGCGATGTCTGCGGGGTCGCCGGACAGCGCGGCCCACCGGAAGGGGCCCTTGCCCTCGCAGAACAGCGGCCGGACGTACGCCGGCACGAACCCGGGAAAGGCGAACGCCCGCTCGTACCCGGCCAGCTGCGCCTCACCGCGGATGGAGTTGCCGTAGTCGAACACCTCGGCGCCGGCGTCCTGGAAGCCGACCATCGCCTCGACGTGCCGGGCCATGGACTGGCGGGCGCGGGTGGTGAAGCCGGCCGGGTCCTTCGCGGCGGCGTCGGCCATGTCCTCGAAGGCGATGCCGATCGGCAGATACGCCAGGGGGTCGTGCGCGGAGGTCTGGTCGGTGACGATGTCGATGGGCGCACCCATGGCGAGCAGCTGCGGCACCAGCTCCGCCGCGTTGCCGAGGACGCCGATGGAGAGGGGCTTGCGCCGGTCCCGGGCCTCGACGGCAAGCTGGAGGGCGTGGTCGAGGGAGTCGGCCTTGACGTCGAGGTAGCGGTGTTCGATGCGCCGGTCGATGGCGCGGGGATCGCAGTCGACGCAGATCGCGACGCCGTCGTTCATCGTCACGGCGAGCGGCTGGGCGCCGCCCATGCCGCCGAGGCCGGCGGTGAGGGTGATGGTCCCGGCGAGGGTGCCGCCGAACTTCTTCGCGGCGACGGCGGCGAACGTCTCGTAGGTGCCCTGGAGGATGCCCTGGGTGCCGATGTAGATCCAGGAGCCGGCGGTCATCTGCCCGTACATGGTCAGGCCGAGCGCCTCCAGGCGGCGGAACTCCTCCCAGTTGGCCCAGTCGCCGACGAGGTTGGAGTTGGCGAGGAGGACGCGCGGGGCCCATTCGTGGGTCTGCATGACGCCGACCGGGCGGCCGGACTGGACGAGCATCGTCTCGTCCTGCTTGAGGGTCTTCAGCGTGCGGACCATCGCGTCGAAGGAGCGCCAGTCGCGGGCGGCCTTCCCCGTCCCGCCGTAGACGACGAGCTTGTCGGGGTGCTCGGCGACCTCGGGATCGAGGTTGTTCTGCAGCATCCGCAGGGCCGCCTCCTGCTGCCAGCCCAGGGCGCTCGGTTCGGTGCCGCGCGGCGCTCGGACGGGGCGGGGTCCGGGTCCGGGTCCGGCCATGGTGTGCCTCCTCATGCTGCGGATCACTGCGGATGATGCCTGCAGATGATTACTGCTGATATTCACATCCTTGACTCCTGAATAGAGCTAGTCAAGACAGGGGGTGTGTCGTCACCGCCGGGAGAGGGATGTTTGGCTGGATGCATGCGCACGAACAAGGTGAACGCCGAAGGGGCGGGGGACACGGTGGCTTACGGCAACGGCCTGACGGACGAGGTGGACCCGCAGGGCGCGGGACGGGCGGCACGGCGGGACGAGGCGGTGCGGGCCGCCGTGGAGCAGGGGCTGCTCGACGGCGACACTCCCCTGGTGGCCCTGCTGGACGTCACCGGTATCCGGGAGTCGGCGGCCGGGCTGCGGGCGGCGTTCGACGCGGTGACGGCGCACGGCACACCCGTGCTGCACGCCTTCGCGGTGAAGGCGAGCCCGCTGGTGCCGGTGCTGCGGCTGCTGCGCGAGGAGGGCATCGGCGCGGAGGTGGCTAGCCCGGGCGAGCTGGCGCTGGCACGGGCCGCCGGGGTGGCGCCGGAGCGGACGGTCCTCGACTCGCCCGCCAAGACCCTCGCCGAGCTGCGGGAGGCGCTGGCGCTGGGCATCGCCGTGAACGCGGACAATCCGCAGGAGCTGGAGCGCATCGACGCCCTGATGGCCGGGTCCGGCTCCCGCTCCCCCATCGGCATCCGGGTGAACCCGCAGGTCGGCGGCGGTTCCATCGAGGCGTTGTCCACGGCGACGGCGACCTCGAAGTTCGGGGTGGCGCTGCGCGACGAGGGGGCGCGGGAGTGGGTGGTGCGGGCGTATCTGGACCGGCCGTGGCTGACCCGGCTGCACGCGCACTCCGGTTCCCAGGGCATCGCGCTGTCGATGATGGCGCGGGGGATCGCGGAGACGTACGCGCTGGCGGAGGAGATCAACCGGCGTGCCGGACGGCAGCAGATCGACACCGTCGACATCGGCGGCGGACTGCCGGTGAACTTCGCGTCCGAGGAGACGAGCCCGACGTACGGGGAGTACGCGCGGCTGCTGCGCGAGACGGTCCCGGGGCTGTTCGACGGGCGCTACGGCCTGGTGACCGAGTTCGGACGGTCACTGCTGGCCAAGCACGGCACGGTGGTGGCCCGTGTGGAGTACGCCAAGAGCGCGGGCGGACGTCCGGTCGCGGTGACGCACGCGGGCGTCCAGGTGGCGACGCGCACGGTGTACGCGCCGCAGTCGTGGCCGCTGAGGATCGCCGCCTATGACGCGAAGGGGAGGCCCAAGAAGGGACCGGCGGTGGTGCAGGACGTGGCGGGACCGGCCTGTTTCGCGGGCGACCTGCTCGCGCAGGGACAGGAGCTGCCGCTGCTGGAGCAGGGCGACTATGCGGCGGCGCTGGACACGGGCGCGTACTACTTCGCCCACCACTACGCGTACAACTCGCTGCCCCGCCCCGCCGTCCACGGCTTCACTCCGGACGGGAAGGGAGGGGTCGCCTTCGCCACGGTGCGCGGAGCCCAGACGATCGAGGACATCGTCACCGAGTCCGGAGCCGCCCACACCGACGCCCTGACCGCACTGGCCCCCTGAGCAACAACCCACCGAGGGGCGCGGGGAACTGAGCGGACAACACAGCACCCCGCGCCCGCAGGGCACCCCCACTCACACCATCGCCGCACTCCTGCGACGAGAACCGCCGCCCGGCGCGGCATCCCCCGCCGCGATCCCCGTGGTCCGGTACGCCTTGACCGCCCGGCCGGCAGGCCGCCCCGCCGCCGCGCGCAGCCAGTCGACGCGCACCCACAGCAGGGCCTCGTCCGCCTGCTCCAGCCGGCCGATCCAGGCCGCCTTGAGCCACAGCCCGGCCCCGCACCCGGCGAGCAGCAGACCACCGGCGGCGGGTGCGGCGAACCCCGTGCCCAGGGCGGCGAGGAAGGTGAGCAGCAGCCACCAGCGGTGCGCCCGGCGCCAGTTGCGCACGGTCACCGCGCGGTCCTGGAGCACATCGTTCCGGCCCGCCCGCGCCGTCGAGCGGGCGAGCGCGCGGTACCGTCCGCGCCGTACGTACGCCACGACGGCCGTAGCCACGACGAACAGCGCGGCGCCCGTCAGGACACCGATCCGGCGTCCGGTCAGTCCGGGCACCAGCACCCCGATGCCCGCGGCGAAAATTCCCAGCCACCACAGTGGCGCCGCCCCGGCCCGCACGACGACGGCCACCCGGGCCAGTCCCTGTCCTCCGCGTCCTCCGCGCGTCACGTCCTTGGCCTCCCGTCCTCCGATGCCTGTGCATGGTTTACCCGTGCATGGTTTCAAGGAGGCGGACGCTAGCGGCGCAAGGTGAGACGAGTCTGAGAAAACGCGGCGGGCGGCCCCGCCGTCAGTCCACGAACAGCCCGCGCGCCGCCGCCTTGGCGTCGAACTCCTCGAGCCGCGCCTGCGCGTCCGGCAGGTCGTCGCACATCGCCTCCAGCAGCACCCGGCCCAGCAGCATCGGCGCGCACGCGGTGTCGAAGGCCAGCCCGGTGCCGACGGCGGCGGGCAGCAGCAGGTCGGACGTCTTGGCGACCGGCGCGAACGGGGAGTCGGCGACGGTGACGACGGTCAGCCCGGTCTCCTTGGCGTGGGCGAGGGCGTCGACGACCTCCCGGGGATGCCGGGGCAGCGCGAAGCACAGCAGGGCGCTCGCCCCGGCGCGGGCGGCGGCGTCGATCCGGTCGTGGAGCATCGTGCCGCCCTCGTTGAGCAGCCGTACGTCGGGGTGGACCTTGGCGGCGAAGTAGGCGAAGCCGTGCGCCTGTGCCGCCGCGGCACGCAGCCCCAGCACGGGCAGCGGGCGGCTGCCCGCGAGGACCCGGCCCGCCCGCTGCACGGGCCCGGGGTCGGCCAGCGCGTCGGCGAGGTGGCGCAGGTTCTCGATCTCGGCCTCGACGGCCTGCTGGTACTCGTTGTACGAGCCGGTCTCGGGCGCGGGTTCGACAGGCGCGACCTCGCGCAGATGCCGGCGCAGGGCGGGGTAGCCGTCGAAACCGAGGGCGACGGCGAACCGGGTCACGGAGGGCTGGCTGACCCCAGCCAGCTCGGCCAGCTCCACGCTGGACAGGAACGGCACATCGGCGGCCCGCCGCACCATGCTGTGCGCGATGCGCCGCTGGGTCGGCGTCAGCCGATGCCCCTCGAACAGCGCCTGGAGGCGCGCGGCGGGGCTCTCGCTGCCGCTCATGACCTGACTTCCCCCTCGACCTCTCTGCCCATTCATCCGTCGTGTCTTCTGCATACCGTTATACAGGCGAAGCGGACGTCGCGGCCGTACACGCGTCGTGAGGGGCGGAGATCACACACGGTGCCCGGCCGGGGACAGATCCGGATCTCGGCGATATTGCTATGACGTCAGCGCATCCGGAATGGGCCGGTTAGCGTAACGCATCGAACAAGCAAGCGCTTTGAGACGCAGGTGTCCTCCGGGGCGCCCGACGGAGGACGGTACGAGCGTGGATGCGCGGAGCCGTGGGCAGGCGGACGGGACCGACCCTGCCGACCAGTGGGTGCTGAACCCGGAGACCGGCGACTACGAGCTGCGGCTGAACGGCTCCCCCGAGCCGCCGCCGTTCCCCCGCCCCCGCGGCGCATCCCGCACCGCCCCCGCGCCCGGCCGCGTCCCGGCGCAGCGCGGCCGCCGTACCGCGCCCGCTTCCGAGCCCGCCGCGGACGACTCGCGCGGCGGCGGGCGCGGCAGGCCGAGGAAGAGCGGCCGGAAGAAGGCGCTGATGTGGACGGGAGGCGTCCTCGGGCTGGTCCTCGTCGGCGGCTCGGCGTTCGCGTACTACTGGTACGACCGTCTCTACGGCAACATCAACACCGTCGACATCGGTGACGTGGGCAGCGACAAGGTGCTCGCGGACGGCCCGGTCAACCTTCTGGTCATCGGCAACGACGTCCGCACCGGCGAGGGCAACGAGGCCTACGGCAACCGGGACAACGTCACCGGCCACGCCGACACCACCCTCCTCTTCCATGTCGCGGAGGACCGCACCAATGCGACCGTGGTGAGCATTCCCCGGGACCTCATGACGAAGATCCCGGACTGCGAGACCAAGCAGTCCGACGGCTCCACCAAGCTCGTCCCGGGCTCGTCGGGCACCACCAGGTTCAACGAGTCCTACGGGGTGAACGGCCGCGACCCGGGCTGCACCATGCGCACGGTCGAGGAACTTGCCGGCATCGAGGTCGACCACTTCATGATGTTCGACTTCAACGCGGTCAAGACGCTGTCCACCGCCGTCGGCGGAGTGAAGGTGTGTCTGGAGAAGCCCATCAAGGACCTGGACGGCGGGACGAACCTGGACCTGCCCGCCGGGGAGAGCACGATCCAGGGCGAGGACGCGCTGGCGTTTCTCCGCAACCGGCACGGCCTGAAGAACGAGAGCGACCTGGACCGGATCCAGATGCAGCAGAAGTTCGTCGCGTCGATGATCCGCCAGTTGAAGGAGGACACGCTCGACAGCCCGTCGAAGATGCTCGACGTGGCCGACGCGGCCACCAAGTCCCTCACCGTGGACAAGGGGATAGGCAGTCCCGGCAAGCTCCTCACCCTGGCCAAGGAGCTGGCCAAAATCGATCTGAAGAACATCACCCTGATGACGCTGCCGGTGATCGACAACCCGGCCGAGCCCAGCCCCGTCACCGTCGTCCCGCACCCGGCCGAGGCCCCCAAGCTCTTCAGCATCCTGCAGAACGACGTCTCCCTCACCGAGGTGAAGAAGAAGGAGAAGAAGGCCAAGGACCAGCAGGCCGCCCTGCTCGAGGGGCCGCGGGCCGAGGCGTCCGCCGTGCGCGTCGACGTCTACAACGGCGGCGGTCCGCAGGGCGCCGCGCAGGACACCCTGACCTGGCTGCAGACCAGCCAGGGCGTCCCCAGGTCCACGAACAGGGGGAACGCCCCGGCCGAGGTCGGCAGGACACGGTTGGAGTACGCGCCGAACCAGGCCGCCCAGGCCCGTAAGCTCGCCGACCTGATGGGCCTGCCCGCCGCCGCGCTGAAGCCCGGCACCACGGACGCGTCCCCGGACGCGCCGATGACACTCACCCTCGGCCCCGACTTCAAGGGCGCCGGCGTTCCCGTGGCCGCATCGAAGAAGGTGGACGTCGAGCAGTCCCGGGCCGACGAGAAGATGTGCGAGAAGTGAAGCAGGGGCGCGGCGGACCCCGGGCCGAGAGGGGGGTTACCCCCAGTGCCACCGGGCCCGCCCCTGCCTACCGTGGATTTCATGACCGGAATGGACGCGCGGGACGCCGAGCTGAAGAAGGAACTCAAGGCCTCCCTGCAGGCGCGCAGGGAACTGGGCGAGGAGTACGAGTCCGCGCTGGTCGACTCGTTCCTGGAGAAGGTCGACCAGCGCATCGACGGCGCGGTGGAGCGCCGGGTGCGCCGGCAGCTCGCCGAGCGCCGGCTGACGCAGGCCCGGGACGCACGGTCGCCGAGGGTCACGGACTCCTGGGGCGAGCGTTTCGGGTTCGGGATCGTCTCGCTGGTCCTGGCGGTGCCGCTGTCCGCGATCGGCGGAGGCGTGGGCCATCTGCCCGGCCTGCTGGTCACCTGGCTGGGCATCGTCGGCGTCAACGTCGTACAGGCCGTACGGACCCATCCCGGCCTGTTCGCCACCCGCCGGCCCGCGCGGGACGGCGACTGGGAGGACTGAGATCGAGCCGCCTTGCGCGGGGACCGCCGCACCCCCGTCGCCGGGGGGCGGGACGACGGCGGTCCCCGCGTGGGACGCGCGCACGTTGAGGCGGCTGCGCGTCCGGGGCGTCCTTGGGGGTCCGGGAGCCGCTCCGGAGGTCCTACGACGCCGCTTGGCCGCCGGCCGGACCGGAGAAGGCCCCATCCGGTGCTGAACGCCCCGGGAGGCGTTCTCACCGCCCTGCCGACACCCACCACTCTGCCGGACGCGTGTTAAGCGAGTGCTGCGCGCACGTGACACCCTCGTACCGCTTGCGCGAAGTCCA
This sequence comes from Streptomyces sp. NPDC052079, assembly GCF_040680275.1. Classification (NCBI taxonomy): domain Bacteria; kingdom Bacillati; phylum Actinomycetota; class Actinomycetes; order Kitasatosporales; family Streptomycetaceae; genus Streptomyces; species Streptomyces sp. NPDC052079. The sequence goes on along the minus strand of NZ_JBFAWL010000027.1, from coordinate 2,867 downwards.
CGAGGAGCACGGGCGCGCCAACACCCCGCCGTTCACCGCTGGTTCAGCGGTGCTTCTGATTCAACGGTGCTTCGCCCGACGCCCCGTCACTTCTCGCTCTTGGCGAGGAAGGACAGCAGGTCCTGGCGGCTGACCACGCCGGTCGGCTTGCCCTCGACGAGGACGATCGCCGCGTCCGCCTTGCCCAGGACGGCCATCAGGTCCGCGACGGGCTCGCCGGAGCCGACCTGCGGCAGCGGCGCGGACATGTGCTTCTCCAGCGGGTCGTCGAGCGAGGCGCTCTTGCTGAACAGCGCGTCCAGCAGCTCCCGCTCCACGACCGAGCCGACGACCTCGGCGGCCATCACGTCCGGGTGACCTGCGCCCGGCTTGACCACAGGCATCTGCGAGACGCCGTACTCGCGCAGCACCTCGATGGCCTGGCCGATCGTCTCGTCCGGGTGCATGTGGACGAGGGAGGGGATGTGGCCGCCCTCCTTGTCGTCGAGGACGTCGCCGACGCGGGCGCTGGGCCCGGTGTCCTCCAGGAAGCCGTAGTCGGCCATCCACTCGTCGTTGAAGATCTTGCTGAGGTAGCCGCGTCCGCTGTCCGGCAGCAGGACGACGACCACGTCGTCCTCACCGAGCCCGGAGGCCACCTCCAGCGCCGCCACGACCGCCATGCCGCAGGATCCGCCGACCAGCAGGCCCTCCTCCTTGGCCAGGCGCCGGGTCATCTGGAAGGAGTCCTTGTCGGAGACGGCGACGATCCCGTCCGCGATGTCCCGGTCGTAGGCGGTCGGCCAGAAGTCCTCACCGACGCCCTCCACCAGGTACGGCCTCCCGGAGCCGCCGGAGTACACGGAGCCCTCGGGGTCGGCGCCGATCACCTGCACGGCGCCGTCGCTGACCTCCTTCAGATAGCGCCCGGTGCCGGAGATGGTGCCGCCGGTGCCGACGCCGGCCACGAAGTGGGTGATCTTCCCCTCGGTTTGCTCCCACAGCTCGGGCCCGGTGGAGTGGTAGTGGGAGAGCGGGTTGTGGGGGTTGGAGTACTGGTCCGGCTTCCAGGCGCCCGGCGTCTCGCGCACCAGCCGGTCGGAGACGTTGTAGTACGAGTCGGGGTGCTCCGGTGCCACGGCGGTCGGGCAGACGACGACCTCGGCGCCGTAGGCGCGCAGCACGTTGATCTTGTCCAAGGAAACCTTGTCCGGGCAGACGAAGATGCACTTGTAGCCCTTCTGCTGGGCCACGATGGCGAGCCCGACCCCGGTGTTGCCGCTGGTCGGCTCGACGATGGTGCCGCCCGGCTTGAGCTCCCCGCTCTGCTCGGCCGCCTCGATCATGCGCAGGGCGATGCGGTCCTTCACGGAGCCGCCGGGGTTGAAGTACTCCACCTTGGCCAGGACGGTCGCCCTGATGCCCTTGGTCACGCTGTTGAGCCGCACCAGCGGGGTGTTGCCGACGAGGCTGATCATCGAGTCGTGGATGTGCACCGTTGTCTCCGGATGCTTGCAAAAGAGGTGGTCGTAGTGGTCCGACCAGCGTAGGCCCTCCCGGGGCGGAAGCCGCGCGGGTCGTTCACTCCCCGTCGGGATTGGACCACCGTCCGTACGGGGCAAGCACTGGGTACGGCTTCGAGGAGGTGGCAGCGGGCATGACGGGCATGTCGAGGGCGCGGGTGGCCCGGCGGATCGCGGCCGGTGCGGCGTACGGCGGCGGTGGCATCGGCCTGGCCGGCGCGGCCGCCGTGGGCCTGCTGCTGGCGGAGGCGCAGCTGGCGCGGCGCCGTGTGGGCAACGGCACGAGTCCTCGCGTGCCGAACGCCGACGGACTGTACGGCGCCGCGTACACGGTGCCGGGTGAGCCGGCGCTGCGGCTGACGATGCTGGGCGACTCCACGGCGGCGGGGCAGGGCGTGCACCGGGCGGGCCAGACGCCGGGCGCGCTGCTGGCGTCGGGGGTCGCGGCGATCGCGGAGCGTCCGGTGGGGCTGAGCACGGTGGCGGTGCCCGGGGCGCGCTCCGACGATCTGGACCGGCAGGTCACGATGGCGCTGGCGGATCCGTCGCGGGTGCCGGACATCTGCGTGATCATGATCGGCGCCAACGACGTCACCCATCGCATGCCGCCCACCCAGTCCGTACGCCATCTGGCGTCGGCGGTGCGCCGGCTGCGGACGGCCGGTGCGGAGGTGGTGGTCGGTACGTGCCCGGATCTCGGCACCATCGAGCCGGTGTGGCAACCGTTGCGCTGGCTGGCCCGGCGTGCGTCACGGCAGCTGGCGGCGGCACAGACGATCGGCGCGGTGGAGCAGGGCGGGCGGACGGTGTCGCTGGGGGATCTGCTGGGTCCGGAGTTCGCGGCGAATCCGCGGGAGCTGTTCGGGCCGGACAGCTACCACCCCTCCGTGGAGGGATACGCCACGGCGGCGATGGCGGTGCTGCCGACGGTCTGCGCGGCGCTGGGGCTGTGGCCGGCGGAGGAGGAGCGGCCGGACGCCGCGCGCCGCGAGGGGTTCCTGCCGGTGGCCCGGGCGGCGGCGGAGGCGGCGTCGGAGGCGGGCACGGAGGTCACGGCGGCGATGCCGGCGGGGCCGCGGGGGCCGTGGGCGCTGCTGAAACGGCGGCGCCGGCGCCGCGTCCCGGAACCCGAACCGCAGCCGTCCCCCCAACCGTCCCCATAACGCCGCCCGCCGTCTCGGCGGGCAGTCGTGCCGCAGCCGCCACCCGCGTGCCGCAGCCACGCCCGCCGCGTGCCGCCGTCGCCCAGCCGCCGCAGCGACCCCACGCAGCCGTCTCCGCGGGCAGTCGTGCCGCAGGGCGGCACGGGTGGGCGCGACGGCACCCCGCCGGCGCCGGGCTGCGCGACCTCCCCCCGGGTACACC
>NZ_JBFAWL010000026.1:0-80970 GCF_040680275.1 Streptomyces sp. NPDC052079 | reverse complement strand
CCGTCCGGCGTTTGAGGACGAGGCCCGAAGGGCCGAAAGGGGGGTCTGGGGGCGCAGCCCCCAGGGACGGGACGGGAAGGGGCGGCGGGGGCGAAAAAAGATCACCCGTGGCCGGCGACCGCCTCCGCCGCCGCCACCCCGCAGACGCGGGCCGCGCCGTGGGTGGCGATGTGCAGGGCGCCACGGGGCGGTGACTGGGGGACGCCCATCTCCACCACCACGGTGTCCGGGTCAGCGGCGAGCAGCGTGTCCACCGCCGTACGCATCCACGCGTGCCGGTGCTCGTCGCGGACCACGGCGACCACCCGCCGGCCGGCCGCGGCCTTCAGAGCCTCGTCACCGGCCAAGGCACCGGTGAAGCTGCCCATGGCCGTACCCGGCAGCAGCCGCTCCAGCTCCGCCCCGACCCCCCACGGCGTCTCGTCACCCACGGCGATGTTCGGGGCCGGATTGAAGGTGGCCACGAACACCGGTCCGGTGACCGGCGAGGAGCCCGCGCCGCGGGTGACGGTCACCGCGCGGCGGGCCGCCGTGAGCCCGATCTCCGGCTCAAAATCCGCCGGCGCCGCCGGGGAGCGTCGTACGCCAGCGGTCCATGAGGCCAGGGAGCGCACCCGGCCCGCCGCGTCGGCAAGCCGCTCCTCAGGCAGTTCGCCGGACCGCACGGCGGCCACCAGCGCGTCCTGGAGGCTCTGCACGGTGTCCTCGTCACACAGCCCGCCGCCCACGCAGATCGCGTCGGCGCCGGCGGCGATGGCCAGGACGACCCCCTTCTCGAGCCCATACGCGCCGGAGATGGCCCGCATCTCCATGCCGTCGGTGACGATCAGGCCCTCGTAGCCGAGTTCGCCGCGCAGCAGGTCGGTGAGAATGCGCCGGGAGAGCGTGGCCGGGCGCTCCGGGTCGAGGACCGGTACCCGGATGTGGGCACTCATGACGGCACGGGTGCCGGCCGCGATCGCCGCCCGGAACGGCTGCAGTTCACGCTCGTGCAGCGTCGTGGCGTCGAGGTCGATATGCGGGATCGCGTGATGCGAGTCGACGCTGGTGTCGCCGTGGCCGGGGAAGTGCTTGGTGCAGGCGGCGACGCCGGTGGACTGCAGGCCCTCCACGTAGGCGGCGGTGTGCCGGGCGACCAGGGCGGTGTCCCGGCCGAAGGAGCGAACGCCGATCACCGGGTTGTCGGGGTTGGCGTTGACGTCGGCGGAGGGCGCCCAGTTGAAGTTGACCCCGCATGCGGCGAGCCGGCGGCCCAGTTCGCGGGCGACGCCCCGGGTCAGCACGGTGTCGTCTACCGCGCCGAGCGCGTGGTTGCCGGGGAAGGAGGAACCGGTGCGGACCTCCAGGCGGGTGACGTCGCCGCTCTCCTCGTCGATGGCGACCAGCAGGTCGTCCCGCTCGGCCCGCAATTGCGCGGTGAGGGCGGTGACCTGCTCGGCCGTGGTGACGTTGCGGCCGAAGAGCGCGACCGAGGCGAGGCCCTCGCCGAGCCGGCGGCGTACCCAGTCGGGTGCGGTGGTGCCGGCGAATCCGGGCTGGAGCACGGCCAGCGCGTCGCGGGTGAGGGTGTCGGTGCCGGTGGTGAATGTCGTCATCGGGTGGCGTTATCCCTTCACGGCGCCCGCGGTGAGGCCGCTGACGGCCTTGCGCTGCAGGAAGACGAAGAGGATCAGGATCGGAACGGAGACGAGGGATGACGCGGCCATGGTCGCACCCCAGTCGTCGCCGAACTGGGTCTGGAACCGGGAGAGCCACAGCGGCAGGGTCTGTGCCTCGGCGTCCTTGTTGAGCACCAGGACCAGGGCGAACTCGTTCCAGGCGGTGATGAATCCGAACAGCGAGGTGGACATCAGTCCGGGCGCGAGCAGCGGCAGGATGACCCGGCGGAACGCCTGGCGCCGGGTGCAGCCGTCGACCATCGCGGACTCCTCCAGCTCCTTCGGCACGGCGGCGACGAAGCCGCGCAGCGTCAGGATGGTGAAGGGAAGGATCATCATCGCGTAGAAGAGCGTCAACGGCACGAGGCTGTTCAGCATCGACGCGTCCCGCACGATCATGTACATCGCGATGATCATGACTTCCCAGGGCGCCATCTGGGCCAGCATGAAGACGATGATGAAGCCGCGCCGCCCCCTGAACCGCATACGGGCCAGGGAGAAGGAGCCGGCCAGCGCGATGATCAGGGAGAAGACGACGGCCAGAACGGTGACGGTCAGCGAGTTGGTGACGTACGTCCAGAAGTGGTCGACGTCGACCGCCGTCTTGAAGTGCTCGAAGGTGACGTCGGTCGGGAACCAGACCGGGTTCTCCGAGACGATGTCGCCGGTCGGCTTGAAGGCCGTGGCGAACATCCAGTAGACGGGGAAGACGAAGCCGAGGAACAGGACGACGGCCGTGATGTTGGGCCACAGACGGCCGATGAGCGAGCGCTTCACAGCTCGTCCTCCTCTTGCTTGAGCACGATCCGGAGGTAGTAGGCGGTCAGGCCCAGCAGGATCAGGATGGTGAGGACGGCGATCGCCGCGCCCATGCCGTAGTGCTGGTTGCCGACGCCCTCGACGTAGGCGTAGACGGGCAGGATCTCGGTGAGCCGATCGGGGCCGCCGCCGTTGAAGGTGAAGACCTGGACGAACGCCTTGAAGACCCAGATGATCTCCAGGAACGTCGTGGCCAGCAGGAACGGCCGCAGGAACGGCAGGGTGACCGTGGTGAAGCTCCGCCAGGCGCCGGCGCCGTCGAGGGAGGCGGCCTCGTAGAGTTCCTTCGGGATGGTGGTGGTCGCCGCGTAGAGGCTGATGGCGACGAACGGGATGGACATCCACACGATCAGCAGGATGACGACGAAGAAGGTCGACATCTGGCTGCTGGTCCAGCTGTAGTCGGCCATGGAGTGCCATCCGAGCTTGTCCAGCACCCAGTTGACGACACCGAAGCGCTGGGCGAACAGCCACTGGTAGACCGTGGTGGCCGCGACCGGGGGCATCGCCCAGGCCAGTACCAGGCCGACCATCAGGGTGAACCGCATCCGCGGGCCGAGGCGGGCGAGCAGCAGGCCGATCAGCGTGCCCAGGACCATGATCAGGACGACGTTGACCGCCGTGAACACGATCGAGCGGAGGGTGACCCGCCAGAAGTCCTCGCTGGTGAGGGTCTCCTTGTAGTTGTCGACGCCGTTCCACTCGGTGACGTGCTGGATCAGCTGCGCCATGTTGAGGTTCTGGAACGACAGCAGTACGTCCTTGAGCAGCGGCCAGCCCAGCAGCAGCACGGTGGCCACGCAGGCGGGCAGCAGCAACAGGTACGGGGCGAGCGCGCCGGCGCGCGACGCGGCTCTCGTTTTCTGCCTGCCGGGTCCGCCGTCGTCCGCTTTGCGGACGTCCGCCGGACCGGAGGGCGGCCGTTCGGTCTGCACGGTCATGCTCGCGATCTCTCTTCTCGGCCTGTTCAACGCCGGGGCGGGGACCGTCGTACGGCCGGTCCCCGCTCCGGTGGAAGTGCTTGCGCTTCTACTGCTGCTGCGCCAGGCGCTTGTTGAACTCGCCCTCGACCTGCTTGGCGGCGTCGGCCGGGGACTTGCCGTTCAGGACGGCGGTCAGATACGTCTTGATCGGGTTGGGGTCGTTCTCGACCGGGGCCCACTCGGGGATCAGCGGCGTGGTGCCGCCGACGGCGGCGGCCGGAGCGGCGGCCTCGGCAGGGGCGTTGCCCTCGAGGTTGCTCTGCAGCGACTCCTTGTTGGGGATGACGCCGTTGAGCTTGGCCAGTTGGCCCTCGAACTTGTCGGACAGCGCGATCTTCAGGAACTCCTTGGCGAGTTCCTGCTTCTTGCTGCCGGCGGCGACGGCGAGGTTGGAGCCGCCGAGGAAGACGCCCTCGGGCTTGTCGGCGGTCGCACCCGGGATGGTGAAGTAGCCGATCTCCTTCTCGATCTTCGGGTTGGCCTTGATCGCGATGCCGGCTTCCCAGCCCATGCCGATGAAGGCGCCGACGTTGCCCTTGGCGAAGACCTCGCCCTGCTGGGGGGTGGCCTCGTCCTTGTCCTTGGGAGCCCTGGACAGGCTCTGGAACTTCTTGTACGTCTCCGCGGCGGCGGCGACCTTCGGGTCGCCGAGGTTGGAGACGTAGGTGTCGCCGTCCTTCTTGACCAGCTCGCCGCCCTCGCCGATCACCAGGCCGACGAAGTGGTACCAGTTCTGGCCGGGCAGGTAGATCGGCTCGGCGTCGGTCTTCTCACCGATCGTCTTGAGCGCGTCGTAGAACTCGTCGCGGGTCTTGGGCGTGTCCTTGAGGCCGGCGTCCGCCCAGACCTTCTTGTTGTAGAGGACGACGCGGTTGGCGAAGTACCAGGGCGCCGCGTACTGCTTGCCCTCGAACACGGACGCCTCGTTGAGCGACTCGGTCCACTCCCCGCCGATCTCCGACTTGAGGTCGGCGAGGTCGGCGAGGCCGCCGGTCTTGGCGTAGGCCGGGGTGTGGGTGTTGCCGATCTCGAAGACGTCCGGGGGGTTCTCCTCGGAGAGGGCGGTGGTCAGCTTCTGCTGAATACCGTTCCACTGCTGGACCTCGAACTCGACCTTCGCCTTGGTCTTCTTCTCGAACTCGGCGGCAAGGTCCTTCTGCCACTGGTCCGGAGAGGAACCGTCCATCACCCAGACGGTGAGCGTCTCGCCGGCGTAGCCGTCCGCGCCTGCCTTCTCGTCACTGCCACCGTCGTCGCCGCCACACGCGGCGACGGAGAACAACACGCCCGCGACACCGATCGCGGCTATCAGCTTGCGCTTCACGCGCCACCCCTCCTCAGGAATGCCTTCCACACCCACGCCCTCGGCGGTGACCCCCGCAACGGCGCAACAGCTCGGCGGGCTGGGACCCGGCTTCCTCTAAATGGTTTAGACCAGCAAGTGGAGCTTGGCCTAGACCTATGGCTCTGTCAAGGGTCGTGAACCCACGCCTCGATAACGGCTCGGACACCCCTTCCGGGCCGCAGAACTCCGCCCAAACGGGGATGGGTTGACCGTTGGACTAGACCAAAGGGAGAACCCACGGTTATAACGGATCGCCGAGCGTGCGGCGCCGACCCCGGCCGTCCGCCGACGTGCACCGCGGCCGGCCCCCTGCCGTCCGCGCGCCGGACACCGCAGCCGGAAGGCAGGTCATGAGCACGGACGTCAGCAGCGCCCAGGCCGACACGGGGGCGCCGGGCCGTATCGGTCGCGTTCCGAAGTACTACCGCATCAAGCAACGGTTACTGCAGATGACCGACGAGCGGGCACCGGGCTCCCCGATGCCGGCCGAGCGCCTGCTCGCCGTCGAGTTCCGCACCTCCCGCACCACGATCCGCAAGGCCCTGCAGGAGCTGGTGGGCGAGGGCCGGCTCGACCGCATCCAGGGCAAGGGCACGTTCGTCGCCCGCCCGAAGGTCTACCGGACGCTCCAACTGACCTCGTACACCGAGGACATGCGGGCGCAGGGGCTCAGCCCCGCCTCCCAGGTGCTGGACATCGGGTACATCGCCGCCGACGCCGAGCTGGCGGCCCTGCTGGAGGTGGAACCGGGCGACAGGGTGCTGCGCATCGAGCGGTTGCGGCTGGCCGGCGGGGAGCCCATGGCGATCGAGGCGACCCACCTGTCCGACCGGCGCTTCCCCCGGCTGCGCCGCAACCTGAGCCGCTACACCTCGCTCTACACCACCCTCGCAGAGGTGTACGGTGTGCGGCCGGCGGAGGCCGACGAGACCATCGAGACCTCTCCGGCGACACCGCGGGAGGCGGGACTGCTCGCCACGGACGTGGGCCTGCCGATGCTGCTGCTCTCCCGCCACTCGCGGGACGAAACGGGCACGCCGGTGGAGTGGGTCCGCTCGGTGTACCGCGGCTCGCGCTACAAGTTCACGGCCACGTTGACCCGTCCGGGGCCTTGACCGGGCTTTTCGCCGTCAACTCGGGGCGTTTGGCGGCCAGTTCGGCAAGACCTTCCTTGACAGGGCCCATTGGTACAGTCCAGCATTAAATGGTCTGAACCATTCGTGGCGCACTCTCTGTCGCCCGCGCCGCGCGCAGAACCCGCACGGAGGTCCCGCATGACCGAGAAGAGCCACCCGCGGCTGTCGCGGTGGGCGGACTCCGTGCGCACCGGGGCGTCCCGCCCGGGCGGCCTGGCGCTCGGCACGCTCGACGACATCGATGTCACCGAGCCGAGCGCCGAGTCAAGACCAACCCGCTGAATCCGTGGCGTAGCGGCACGGCCGGTCAGCGATTTCTTCGTCGCTGCTCTTGGCCCCTATCCCGGCTTCCCTTGTCCTCCCCTTTGCCCTCTCCTGTCCTGTCCGCATGCCGTGAGTGACCCCGATTTTTCCCGGAGTACCGCATGACGACGCACCACCGTTTCTTACACCGCGCCGCCTCCGAGCGCCCCTACTTCAGCGCCGACGGCGAGACCTATCTCGCCGCGACGCAGCTGAGGCATCTGACCAAGGACCTGCCGCTGCGGGTGCTTTCGGAGGAACAGTTCGCGTCCTGGCAGAACCACGGCTACGTGGTGGTCCCGGAGGCGATATCCCGCGACGCGGCCAAGCTGCTGCTGGAGTTCGCCTGGGAGTTCCAGGGCCTCGACCCGCACCGCCCCGACACCTGGTACCCGGAGCGCACCTTCCGCTCGGACCTCGACCGGGACCTGTACGTCTACGGGTTCGTGGAGGCGTACCACCACCAGCGGATCTGGGACAGCCGGCAGACCCAGCGGGTCTACGACGCCTTCGTGGACGTCTGGGACTGCGAGGAGCTCTGGGTCACCCTGGACCGCCTCAACCTCAATCCGCCCAATGTGAAGAACCGCTCGCGCTCCCTGATCGACCCCACGGACGAGGGCTTCGACATCGAGCTGCACTGGGACGTGGACACCACGGCGAGCGTGCCGCCGCAGCGGGTGCAGGGCATCATCGCCCTCACCGACACGGAGCCGGACCAGGGCGGTTTCCAGTGCTCCCCGAAGCTCTTCCGCCGGTTCGACGCGTGGAAGGCCGCCCAGCCCGCCGACCGGGACCCGGTCCGTCCCGGGACCGACCGCACGGAGTTCCCGGTGGTCCGGCCTCAGTTGGCGGCCGGTGACCTGCTGATCTTCAACGGCATGCTGGCGCATGGCGTGGCCGGCAACTCCTCGGTCGACGGGGTGCGGGCGGTGCAGTACCTGTCGATGATGCCCGCCCTCGAGGAGCACGAGGAGCTGCGCCGGTCGCGGGTGGAGTCCTGGCGCACGCTCAGCACGCCCGACTGGAACGCGACCCTTCTCGGCGACGCCGTGCAGCACGAGTCCCTGCGCTACGCCCCCGCCGAACTCGACGGTCTCGGCCGCAGGCTGCTGGGGCTCGACAGCTGGCACGAGAGCACACGATGAGGCAGGAAACCGACGTGCACCGGATATGTCTGGCCCTCCCGACCGACCGGGAATGCTCCGCGGCCATCACGGCCATCGGCGCCGAAGCCGCCGACGCCGTACGGCACTTCGACGTCGAAGTGCATCTGCTGATCCTCGACTCCGCCGACGAGCCGACCCGCGCGGCCCATGCCAGGACGGCCGCCGCGCTTCCCGAGGTTCGCGGCGTGGTCGTCCACCATCTCGACGAGTCCGCCCAGCGGGACTTCCTGCGCCGCGCCATCGACCGGGCGGCGCTCCCGGAGCCGGAGCGGATCCTCGACCTCATGCTCCCGGACGCGCTGTCGTACGGCGCCTGCACCAACCGGGCGTTCCTGATCGCGGCCGCGCTGGGCTGCCGTTCGCTGCACCGGCGCGACTCCGACTGCAACTACCAGGTGTTCAAGGGCGAGCCCGTCCACCCCGTCCACCACGAGCTGGCCTCCCTGGGCAAACGGGCCCGTGACGCGGCCCCCGGGGTCTCGCGGGTGACGCTGGATCCCGCGATCGCCGACCGGACCGTGTCGATGGTGGGCGCCTCCTTCATAGGGGAGCTCTCCGTCGACATCAGCCGGATCGCGGAGCTCGACAAGGAGGTGTACGAGGAGGTCGTCGGCCTGTGGGGGCCCGGCCACTTGTCCGCCGAGCAGCGGCGGGAGCTGGTCGAGGAGTCCTTCAAGGGCGCCGGAACGCACCCCTTCACGGGAGACCACTCGACGCTGACCCTGGTCGATCCGATGCGCGTCGACATGTCCAACATCGCCTTCGACCGGGACGTGTACGAGCGGCTGCCGCTGCCGCCCGCCACCGCCACCATCGGCAGCGACTACTTCCTCATCCACGCCGTGTACGACGCCGGGCTGCCCGGCGTCCTGCACAACCGGCACATCGTGAACTGCTACACCGGGCAACGCCGCACGCACGCCGGCTTCATGGCGTACCAGAGGCGGTTCGTGAAGTTCCTGCTGTCGATGCTGTACCTCCACTACGTCTACGAGCGGATGGCTGACGCGGGTTCCTCCCTGCTGGACGACGGGGGACGGCTCGACCCCGCGCCCTTCGCCGCCTTCCTCGCCGAGAGCGTGCGGCTGGACCGTACGGAGAACGAGCGGCGGCTGGACACGGTGGCGTCGGCGTACGCGCGACTGGGCGGGGAGTACGCCGAGTTCGCGCGCGGCATGACGGCGGACCGGGAACGCCTGCTGGACGAAGCCGCGTGGGACACCGAGGAGTTCGTGCGTCTGATCGGGGCGTGGGAGCCGCTGGTGGGAGCAGCCCGGTTCACGGACGTGCGGAGCACGCCCCGGTGAGCACGGCCCTCCACACCGCCCTCGCGGCCGCCGACCGGGACCAGTTGATCTACGACCTGGACGGTATCGCCGGCCGGTTCGACAGCCTGACCGAGGAACTGCCCGGCGCCGGGATCCGGTTCGCGATGAAGGCGTGTCCCGTGGACGAGGTCCTGGCGTGTCTGGCCGACCGGGGCTGCGGCTTCGACGCGGCGAGCCCCCGGGAGATCGCCCAGGCCCTGGCGACCGGGGTGCCCGCCGACCGGATCCACTACGGCAACACCGTGAAGTCCGACGAGAACATCGCGGAGGCCTACCGGCTCGGCATCCGGGACTTCGCGACGGACAGCCTGGAGGACGTGGCGGCACTGGCCGAACACGCCCCCGGCGCCCGGGTGTTCTGTCGGCTGGCGACCAGCGGGCAGGGGGCGCTGTGGGGGCTGAGCCGGAAGTTCGGCTGCTCAGCTGAGGACGCCGTACGGGTGATGACGGCGGCCCGGGCCGCGGGACTGGTCCCCGCCGGGCTGTCCGTGCACGTCGGATCCCAGCAGATGACCACCGAGGGCTGGCAGTCGGCCTTCGCCACCCTGGCCGACGTGCTCACGGCACTGCACGACCGCGGGATCGTGCCGGACCACGTCAACCTCGGGGGCGGCCTGCCCGCACTCGGCTACGCCGACCGCAGGGGCATACGGCTGGAACCTCCGCTGGACAAGATCTTCGCCGTGCTGCGCGAGGGTGTGCGGACGCTGCGGGACCTCTCCCCCGCTCCGCTGGACGTGCTGCTGGAACCGGGACGCCACCTGGTCGCCGACCACGGCGCGATCAGGGCGCATGTGTCCCGGCTGACGTCCCGCGGACGGCCCGACGGGCAGCCGGAGTACTGGCTGTATCTGAGCTGCGGCAAGTTCAACGGCCTGTACGAGATGGACCAGTTGCAGTACCCGTTGGTCTTCCCGACCCATCCCGCCGATGCCGAGGCCGTCCTCGCCGTCATCGCGGGCCCCACCTGCGACAGCGACGACGCCTACGCCCACGAGCACCGCCGGGTGCGCGTGCCGAGGGACGTGGCGTCGGGGGACCCGGTCTGGGTGATGTCCGCCGGCGCCTACGCCGCCAGTTACACGACCGAGGGCTTCAACGGCTTCCGTCCGCTCCCCCACACCTGTGTAGGGGGCGGCGGCACGGCCCCGGCAGTCGGCCGGCCGGGGCGGGAGGACGTACGGATACGTCCCGTCGCCGCGGCGGACTGGTCCCGTATCGCCGCCCTGGAGGCGGAGGTGTACGGGCCGGTGTCGCTGTCCGAGGGACGGGACGCGCTGGAGTCCCGGGGCCGTGCCTCACCGGAGACCTGCTTCGTCCTGGAGGCCGGGGACCGGATCGCCGGGTATGTGCTGTCGCTGCCCTACCCGCCGTCGCGGTACCCCGACCTGACCCGGGCGGAGGACAAGCCGTTCGGCTCCCGCAATCTCCATCTGCACGATCTGGTCGTCGCGGAGGAACTGCGCGGCCGAGGACTGGGCGGCAGACTGCTCCGTCATCTCACGGCCGCCGCCGCGAGCCGGTCCTACGACCGGATCTCCCTGGTCTCCGTGGGAGGGACGGCGAGCTTCTGGGCGGGCCACGGCTACCGGCCCGAGCCGGGCGTGGCACCCCCCGTCGGCTACGGCGAGGGCGCCGTCTACATGTACTGCCCGCTTCCGGGCCGCACCAGCGGCGGCCCGCCGCCCGGGTCAAGGAGTGACGAGGAGTACTGATGTCCGCATCCCCACCCGCACCCGCCTCCGGCTTCCGGCGTGGCCGGCTGGCCACGGCCGCGCTGTTCTCTTTCCTCGGCTTCCAGTACGCCACCTGGGTCTCGCGGCTGCCCGCCCTCAAGGACCGCTTCTACCTCGACGAGACCCGGGTCGGCCTGCTGCTGATGGCCTGCGGGGTCGGGGCGGCGGTCTCCTTCCCCCTGGTCGCCCAGCTGATGAAGCGGCTGGGGTCACGGCGGCTGGCGCTGTGGTCCGCGCTGTGCCTGGTAGCGGTGCTGCCGACGCTGGCCGCCGCCGGGAACTACCCGTTCGTCCTGGCGGTGGCATTGGTCGACGGGGTGGCCGTCGGCTGCCTGAACGTCGCCATGAACGCGCAGGGCGCCGCGCTGGAGTCCCGGTACGAGCGGGCCACCATGGCCCAGCTGCACGCCACGTTCAGCGGCGGCGCGCTCGCGGGTGCGCTGCTGGCGTCCGGCATGAACGCCGTGACGCACGCCCTGACCGCGCACTTCGCCCTGGCCGCGGGGCTGCTGACGCTGCTGCTGGCCTCCGCCCGGCCCGGTCTGCTGACCGACGAACCCGATGCGCGGGCGGAGGAGTCGACGCAGGAGGCATCCGAGGCCAAGGGGCTGCGCAGGCTGACCGGCGCCGGCCGGGCGGCGCTCTGGCTGGGCGCCGCCATGATGCTGGGCACGATCACCGAGGGCGCCATGACCGACTGGTCGACGCTGTATCTCACGGAGGAGACGGGGGCGTCCGGGCGGCTCGCGCCGCTGGGTATCGCCGTGGTCTCCGTGATGATGGTGCTGGCCCGCCTCCTCGGCGACCGCTGGCGGGAGCGCTGGGGCGACGCGCGTGTCGTCCGGGTCGGCAGTGTGGTCGCCGGGACGGGTCTCGCCCTCGCCCTGGCGACGGGCGGCACCTGGCCCGCGCTGGTCGGCTTCGCGTGCGTGGGGCTCGGTATGGCGACGGTGACCCCGTGCGTCTACGTCGCCGCCGCCGCGGAGGGCCCAAAGGCACTGACCCTGGTCGCCGCCACGGGCACCACCGGCCTCCTCGCCGGCCCAGCACTGATCGGTTTCGTGGCGGGCCGAACCAGCCTGACGGTGGGCATGGCGTTGGTGGCGGTCTCGGCCCTGCTGGTGTCGGTGACGGCGAGACACCGCACCTGGGACGCGCCGCCCAGCAAGGCACTGACCGGCTGAGGCCCCGTCATCCCGGGCCGTCACGGCGCGAGCAGCAGGCCCTCGCCGCGCTCCTTGGCCGCCGTGTAACGCCGGGCGACATCCTGCCAGTTGACGACCTCCCACATGGCCTCGATGAAATCGACCTTCTGGTTCCGGTACTGCAGATAGAAGGCATGCTCCCAGGCGTCGAAGACGAGGATCGGGGTGGCCCCCTGGCCGACGTTGCCCTGGTGGTCGTAGACCTGTTCGACGATCAGCCGCCCGCTCAGCGGCTCGTACGCCAGGACGCCCCAGCCCGAACCCTGCGTGGTGGCCGACGCCTTGGACAACTGGGCCTTGAAGCGGCCGAAGGAGCCGAAGGACTCGGCGATGGCGTCGGCCAGTTCGCCCACACCGTCCTTCTCGAGCGGCTCGCCGCCGCCATCACCGGTCATGTTGTGCCAGTAGATCGAGTGGAGGATGTGCCCCGACAGATGGAAGGCCAGGTTCTTCTCCAGTCCGTTGATCGACCCCCACGCCTCCTTCTCCCGCGCCTCGGCGAGCTGCTCGAGGGCGTCGTTGGCCCCCTTCACATAGGCCGCGTGGTGCTTGTCGTGGTGCAGTTCGATGATCTCCGGGCTGATCACCGGGGCGAGCGCCGCGTAGTCGTACGGGAGTTCAGGGAGCGTGTACAGGGCCATGTCCGGCATCCTCCAGGCTTATTGCGAACGATATGCAACTGCACACTAACAGCAAGAGAGATCGGGGTTGCGGGCGGTACGCGTCTTCGGGCGACGTGCCGTCGTACATAAGGAGCGGCACCCCGCGCCCGGCACCGGCGGCGACGCGAACGCCGGTATCACATGGGATCAAAAGTCCATCTGCCCAAAACCCGTGCATCGACAGGCAGTTGCGTGCCAAGTAGGATGCGCCACCGTGAACCCAGACAAGGCGCGATCACCCGACGTCCGGCATCGGATCCCCTCCACGCGGTTGGGGCGTGAAGGCCCTGAGATCACGCGTCTGGGGCTCGGCACCTGGGCCATCGGGGGACCGTACGAGTACGGGTGGGGTCCCGTCGACGACACCGCTTCGGTACGGACCGTCCTCCGCGCGGTCGACCGGGGCCTCAACTGGCTGGACACCGCTCCCGCCTACGGGTGCGGTCACTCCGAGGAGGTCGTGGGCAAGGCGTTACGGCAACTCGGAACGCGTGAACGGCCCCTGGTCTTCACCAAGTGCGGGCGCGTATGGGACGCCGCACATCCGGGAAAGGTCGTCTCCGACCTGCGGCCCGAAACCATCCGTCAGGAGTGCGAGGCCAGCCTGAAACGCCTGGGCGTGGACCGGATCGACCTCTATCAGATCCACCGTCCGGACACCCGGACGGGCACTCCGATCGAGGACTCCTGGGCCACGCTCGCGGAGCTCGTCGACGAAGGCAAGGTCCGCTGGATCGGGCTGTCGAATGTGGACGGTGAGCTCCTCGACCGTTGTGAAGCCGTCCGGCACGTCGACTCGCTGCAGCCGTCACTGAGCCTTCTCGACCGCAGATCCCTTCCGCTCCTCGACCGGTGCCGGGACCACGGCACGGGTGTGATCGCCTATTCACCGCTGGCGTCCGGGCTGCTGACCGGCGCGTTCGACCGTGAGCGGGTCGCCAGCCTCGCCCCCGACGACTGGCGCAGGAAGTCCGCCAAGTTCGCCGAGCCCGAACTGACCCGGAAGCTGGCCGTCGTCGACGCCCTGCGGACGATCGCCGGCTCACTCGGCCACACCGTCCCGGAGCTCGCACTGGCCTGGGTGCTCAGCCGGCCCGGAGTCAGCGGGGCGATCGTCGGCGCACGCCTTCCCGGACAGATCGACGGCTGGGCCGGAGCGGCGGCAGTCACCCTTTCCGACGGCACCCTGCGGGAGATCGAAGCCGCCGCCGGTTCGTAGAGCTCCCACCAACTTTCTCTCACGGACCCAGGAAGAGGAGCACAACTGGTGTCCGCACCGGACGGAATAGTCGAGCACGACCGGGCACAACAATTCCTCGTCCCCTATCTCCGGCAGACCGAAGTACTGCTGCGGAAGGCCCTGCGCACACTGGACCGCCGGGCGGACTGCCGCATCAGCCCCGCAGCCGACCTGGGAATCCCCTACGACGTCCTACGGCTGGCCGGTGGGTTCGCCACCGGCTGCCTGGTCGAATGGGACTGCCGCGTTCCGGCGGTGCCGGTGGACACGACGATGAACATCGACACGTCGTCGGTGTTCTGGCTCGACGGCGACCCGGCAGAGGTCTTCACCGAGGAGACGGTGCGCGCACTGCGCGGGCGCATCGCCGAGGACAGCAGCTACGAGTGGAATTTCGACCGCGGGAACCATTTCATCCTCACCTGCCGTCGGGCGAGCGACGGCCGGTACGCGCTGCTGCTGCACAGCAACGAGAAGGAGTTCAAGGACCAGTTCAACGGGTTGTGTCCCACTCCGGGAAACTGGTACGCGGACTCGGTGCGCGTCTTCGACGGGGAACGGCGCATTCGGCTCCTGGTCGGGCACAAGGCGGAACTCTTCGCGGATCTCGCCCAGATGTTGCTGCGGTTCAACATCCTGCGGCACCGTTTCGTGGCGACCATGCTGCTGAACGGGCACATCAAAATCACCGGCGAGTATCACAAGCACCACTACTTCATGCCGACGTCCGACTCCGCCGCGATCGGATGCTACCTGTGCGAGCCCGACGAGGAGGTTCCCGTGTTCAGCGCGGTGGGGCAGCCCATCGCCATGTTCCGGCCCGCGGCCGGCGGCCTCAACGCCGTACGCCTCCTGACCGGGGAAGACCGCCTCGTCGTCCCGCACGGCTGGGGGATGGCCGCATCGCGTTCCCTGCACCTCACCCAGTCCGAAGACCGGCTCACCCTGAACGGGCAGACCTATGAGCTGGCCCCCGGGGTCTCGCTGCTCGACCACCCCCACGTCGCCCCGCGGCTGTTCACCGGGGGGACACGGGAATTCCTGGCGGCCATCCGGGGGCACACTCCGGGCCGGCTGGTGACCGAACTGCTCCAGACGGCGTCGTACTCACGGCATGGTTTCCTCCGCCACGAGCCCGGGCCCTGACGCCTCAGTCGTCTCAGTCGTCCTCGTAGGCAAAGAGGTAAAGCCCTCCGTTGCCCGCGGCGGCGATCATGGATCCGGTGTCCGTGCCGGACCAGGC
This sequence comes from Streptomyces sp. NPDC052079, assembly GCF_040680275.1. Taxonomy (NCBI): domain Bacteria; kingdom Bacillati; phylum Actinomycetota; class Actinomycetes; order Kitasatosporales; family Streptomycetaceae; genus Streptomyces; species Streptomyces sp. NPDC052079. The sequence goes on along the minus strand of NZ_JBFAWL010000026.1, from coordinate 66,143 downwards.
GCACCGGTGCAGCGGAAAGGCGACCCGGATTCCGGTGACGGGCGCACCCGTGGCCACGTCCCACACACCCAGGTAGCCCTCGTCGCCGCAGGTCGCGATCTGCCGTCCCGACGGCGAGAAGGCACATCCGGTGATCCGGTCCCCGCCGATCGGGACCGACGTGGCCACCGTCCCGTCCGCGGTCGACCAGAGGGCCAGAGCCGCCGCGGGCGAACCGACCGAGGCGAGCAGCGCGCCGTCGGGCGAGAAGCGGCAGCTCCACAGAGACGTCTCCCGTCCCGTGGAGAGGGTCGACTCCAGACGTCCGGTACGGCTGTCCCACAGCCTCAGGCTGCCGTCGTCCCCGACGGACGCCAGGCGGGCGCCGTCCGGCGAGAAGGCGCAGCCGAGCGCGTGGCCCTCGTGGTTCACCAGTTCGGTGAGGACGTCCCCGGTGCGCAGATCATGGATCCTCACGACACCGTCCTCACCCGCCGATGCCATCCGGGCGCCGTCCGGGGACACCGCGCACCCCCAGACACGTCCCGAATGGGGCTTGTACCGGCGCCGGACGGCGCCCGTGCGCGCATCCCACAACACCGGCTCGCCGTCCCCGCCCACGGTGACGACATCGCCGTCGGGCGACACCGCACAGTCCAGCACCCTGCCGTCGTGTCCCTCGGCCTCGAACCTCACCCGTCCGGTGGCGACGTCGAAGAGCTGGACGGCGCCGTCACTGTGCCCGGCGACCACACCCGACCCGTCCGGGGAGAACGCGCAGCACCCCACGGCCCTGCGGGTCGCGCGTACGGTGCGGGGAGGTACGTCGGCGGTCATGTCCCAGGTCCGCAGGGTGGCGTCCCCGCCGCAGCTGACCAGGGTCCGGCCGTCCGCTGTGAAGACTGATGCACCGACCCAGTCGGTATGTCCGCGCAGGAGGCGGATCTGCCGTCCGCCGGCCGTATCCCAGAGCCGGATGCTCCGGTCCTCCGAGGCGCTGGCCAGCATGGTGCCGTCGGGTGAGAACGCGCAGGCGCGGACACGGTCGGTGTGTCCTCGCAGGACGTGCACCACCTGCCCGGTGTCGGCCCGCAGCACACGCACCGTCGCGTCGCTGCCCGCCGTGGCCATGAGGGCGCCGGACGGGGAGAACGTGCAGCAGCGGATCCTTCCCTCGTGCACGGTGGTGCTCCAGCGCAGGGTGCCATGGGCGATGTCCCACATCCGCAGGACCCCGTCCTCCCCCACCGAGACGAGGCCGTGCCCGTCGGGGCTGAAGGCGCAGTCCCACTCGTTCCCGCTGGGACTGCGCATCTCCTGGTGCCTCTCACCGGTGTCGGCGTCCCAGACGGTCACCGTCCCGTCACCGGCGGCGGATGCCACCCAGCGGCCGTCAGCCGACCACGCGCATCCCAGCATCCGGGCGGAGTGCTCCCCCAGAACGTGCAGGGCACAGCCGTCGTCGACCCGCCAGATCCGGACGGTTCCGTCCGTCGCCGCCGACAGCAGCCGGGAGCCGTCGGGGCTGAACACACAGGCGCGGACGCGCTGGCTGTGCCCGCGCAGGACCCGGCGGACCTGGAGCGTGACCGGGTCCCAGAGGAGCACCAGCCGGTCGTCCGACGCGGTGGCGAGGAGGTCGCCGCGAGGTGAGACCGCGCAGTCGCCGATGGGTCCGGTGTGACCGTCGTCGGCGGCCTTGTCGGTGTCCGGCAGCGGCCAGTGCGCGCGCAGCAGCGGTCGGGGCAACCCGTCGAGGTAGGGTCCGACCACGCCTTCCAGTTCCCCGGTTCCCGCCAGTCGGCTGGCGAGGGTCGCCCCGACGGCCGACGGAGCGGCCTCCGGGACGAAGACCTCGATGTCACGGCCGAGTACGGTCCTGAGTGCCCCCGCCCGGGCGGTGCGGATTCCGGACAGGGTGGAGACCACCGGGACCACCGAGCCCAGATGGCGGATCTGTGTCTCGATCCACCGGGGATCACAGGCCAGTTCGGCGAGTTCGGCGTGGAGACCGGCGGCCTGGAGATGGTACGGAAGGTACTGCAGGCCGAACTTCTCTCCCTGTGGCAGCAGCCACCACTCGTCGGCGGCACCGGCCGGCAGCAGTGTGCGCAGCGCGGTCACCAGCGACCGGTTGCGGGCCACCAGGTCGGCCGGAGACATCTGGTGGCGCACATACGACCGCAGGACGTCGTGCACGGCGATCGCCGGGCCGCCGTCGCTCCACCGTTCCGACACCAGCCGCAAGGACGACAGCAGTGCCGCCATCCTGCGGCTCCCGGTGCGCTCCAGTCCTCCCGTCACGCTCCACAGCAAGGCCACGACGTGCTCGGGGACTTCGGCGTCCTCGTCGAAGACGGCCAGATCGACGTAGCGCTCGCGCTCCTCGGCGGAGAGCAGGTCGAGGCTCGCGTTGACCGTCGCCGCCACCGTGGAGCGCATATGGGGCGGCATCGTCGCGTCGAGAGCTTCCGGCCCGTCCGAGGCGACGAGCTGGGCGACCCACGCGGCCACCTCGGCCGGTGGTCCGCCGGCCTGGATGTACGCCCGCAACGAGGCGTTGATCAGACCCAGCAGCACCGGCCAGCCCTTGGCGAAGCGCAGGAGGCTTTCCAGCACCGATGCGTCGACGGCGGGCAGGCCGGCCGACGCGGTCGCCCGTGCTTCGTCCTCCGTCATCTCGCCCACCTCGACGATCTCGGCGACGGCCGGCGCGAGTCCGCGGTTGCGCGCGGTGAATATCCGGGCGGATCCGGCACCTCCGACGAGGAAGGCGCTGACCTGCTCCTCGGTCCAGACATCGTCGACCACCACGAGGGCGGGACCGGTTTCGTCGAGGATCTCCCCGAGCAGGGCACCCACGAGGAGAGGGTCGGTCGTGGTCGGACGGCGTCCCGACAGGTGCTCGCAGATGTCCGCGATGTGGTCCGCGAGATCGGGACCCGTGCGTGACTGGCCGACGACCGTCCACACCACTCCGCCCGGGAACCGCTCGGCCACGTCGGGAAGCCGGCAGGTCTGGAGCGCGACCGTCGTCTTCCCTATCCCGCCGTAGCCCTCCAGGAACAGCACCGGTGCCCGGCCCTCGTGCTCCCTGCCGAGCAGCACCGCCTTCACCGACGCGCTGATCTCCGCGCGGTGCGCGGTCTCACCCAGCGGCGGCGGCGCGAGCTGCCGACGGCAGGGCACCTCCGCACCGGGGCCCCCGCCGACCACCACCTGCTCGATGAAGGTGGTGCTGCTGCCCGGGCCGATGGCATTGCCCATCATGTCGCCGCCGGCGCCCAGTGCTCCCCGGGAGGCCCGGACGACCGACCGTCCGGCCTGCCCGTCGGTCCCGGCCCCGGGCGGGGGCAGGCGGCGGGGGCCCGCGCGGGTGGCGTCGGGCGGCGACGGAGCCGACTGTTCCCCGTCCTCACCGGGTCCGGTCGTACGTTCCTGCGCCGACGCCTTGTGGCGCGAGAAGCGAAGGCCCCAGCGCCAGGGCCACAGCTTCATCGCTCACTGTCCTCGCCGAGGGCGTTGTCGGCGATGTCCCCACCCGCTCCGATGGCGCCCGTACCCCGCGCGCGGACGTCCCGCTCACCACGGGCCGGGCGCCCGCCGGCAGGGGTTCCCGTCGCCCCGGTCACCTTCGCGCGGGCACCCACGGCGTTGCCCCGCACATCGCCGCCCGCCGCGATGGTCCCCGTGCCGCGGGCCCGCACCCGCACAGGGCCCGGTCCGGTGCTTCCAGAAGTCCGCAGAAGAGTGATCCCGGAGAGGCCGAGCCCGATCACTGCCACCACGGCCCCAACGACACTGGCCGTGCTGTCGCCGGTGGGCAGATCGAGTACGGCCGTCACCACGAGCCAGATCACCACGGCCAGACAGACGGCCCCGACCAGCCAGGCAACGATCCGGCGTGCTCCTGTGGACACGTTCCGACCCTCCCACCTCTTGTGCCACGAGCTCCCGCACGGCCTCATTCGGGGCAGCGGAGCCCGAGCGGCCCATTGTGAGGCAAAGCCGCGCGCAAGAACAGCAGTTGGCATATTACGGAAGAACCACCGAGCAACGGCACGCACCAGGTCCGCACGCTCGCCGTCCCGGCCCACTCAGGACCTCAGACGTCCCATCAGCAGTTCCATCGCACGGGCGGCATCCCGATAGCAGTACGTGAGGCGCAGAAAGCGGTCGGCGGTCGGCGGCACCGGATCGCTCGCCGGGGAGGGCTCCGTTCCCAGCCACCGGACTCTGGGCGGCAGCACCTCCCGCCGCAGGAACGGGAGGCCCTCGGCCGGGTCCAGTTCCTCGCAGCGGACCGGTACCGCGCCGGTGCCGACCCGCGCCAGGACGGCCGTTGTCAGCGGCAGGGGGTCCACCACGACGCGGTCGGCGTCACCGGCGAAGTACGCGGCGAGCGTGGCGCTCCGCTTGGGACGCCCCGGGGCATCGATCACCCTGATGGGGTCCGTCCAGCCCAGGACTCGGGTGCCGTCGGCATCGGTGCGGGCGTACAGCTTGTCGTTGGCCACCATGCGCGCGCCCGCGGCGACCGCGGCGAGGACCGTCGAGGTCTTGCCCGCACCCGCGGGGCCGGCCACGGCGACCGCCTCGCCCCCGAGCGCGAACGCGGAAGCGTGGACCGTCACGATTCCCGAGGCCTCGAAGGCCGTGGTCACCAATTGCTTGACCACCCGTAAGGCGTCGCGCTTGCCCGCCTCGAACTCGGGATTCACCACACGGACACGGTGGCCGGCCATGAGGATGCGGCTCCCCGTGTGGGGGTTGAGGACGATCCGGTCCACACCGTGAACTCCGGTGTACTCGACGCCTTCGTTGTAGTCGGGCACGTGACCGTCGGGCGACGCGTAGAGGGTGACCCTCCGGCGCGAGGCACCAGCCATCAGCCCGGGCGCGATGTGGCCGAGCACGAGTTGCACCTGGGGCAGACCGTCGTGCGCGGGTATGGGGCGTGCCTGAGGCCACAAGTACCGGACGGCCGCGTCCACGAACGCGTCCGGACCGGTGAGGACCACCTCGCACCGTCCGTAGAGGCGGAGCCCCACCCTTCGGCCCTCCCGGGCGCCGGTCCCCGGATCCTCGCCACGGCGGGTGGTCTCCATGCGGACATTCTGTCCACCTCACCGGACGCGAAGCCCCGGCACACGCAAACGGATCCGGCCTCAACCATGAACACCATTTGGGCGAGGAGCGCGGCGCCGCCAGCGAACCGAGCAGACGGAGCGCGTCCGCGGTCCGGGTGCCCTCGTTGGCGTGGTAGAAGACCAACTGCTGCCCCGGGGCGGACCGTACGTCGAACGTCTGCATGCGCAGGGCGAGTTCGCCGACGTCGGGATGGACCAGGACCTTCGCGGCGTCTCTCTTGCCCCGTGCGTCCCGTCGCTGCCAGAGGCCGGTGAACGCGCGGCTGCCCTCCGAGGCGGTCCGCAGTACCTCGTGGATCCGCGGATCGTTCGCTCGGGCGCCCTCCAGGAACCGGAAACTCACGCCGCGTTGGCCGCGGCCCGCTCCCAGTCCGCGTGGGGTTTGACGAGCGTCAGCAGCCCGGGGCCCGCCCGCTCGGTGCCGCACTCGGCGCGCTGGGGCGAGGTCATCCCCGCGATGCGGTCCCCGTACTCCCAGGCAGGGGGAAAAGTCCAGCTACCGGTGAGCACTTTTCGGTCAACTCAGCACCCTCCAGGCGGATGGAGTCAACCCGGACGGCGTCCGGCCCCTCTCACCGTCCGAACACAGCGGCTTCACAGTCGAGTTGGGGTCGCACTGCTCTCCCAGGTTCCACCACGCACGCCACAGCCGGAAGCACGAGGACTGATGACCAGATTCCTGCAGGGCCGCCGCCCCAGCAGCCGCCTGACCCGCCCCTCCATCGCCGCCGCCGCGGCCATCGCCGTGACCGCGGGCATCGTCGCGGCCGCGCCCGACGCGAAGAGTGACGAGACGGCGCCGAAGCTCAGCCTGATCGCCGCATCCACCTCGGTGACGCTCAACTCGTGGAAGGAGGATCCCGGGGTCCACCTCGACCTCGGCACGTACCTCACCTCCGAGAACGGCGCCTTCGAGTTCAGGGTGAACCGCAAGTCCTACAAGGACCCGGTGGTCATCCAGCAGATCCTCCAGGACGGGGCCACGACCCGGACGAGAACGCTTCCCGCCGGGCTCGTGAAGGACTTCACCGGACTGCCGGACTTCACGCGGGTCACCCTCAAGGACGCGGCCGGCGCGAAGGTGCTCGAGAGAACCGAGACCTTCTGCCCCAACAACGCCTCCGGGCGGGTCCGGCCGGACGCTCCCGCCAACTCGAAGTATCCGCAGAGCTGCCCGACCAACCCCTTCACGCTAGGTTCTGTGTGGGGTGTCGAGAACGGCTGGGCGTCCAACACCTACTCCGCGTACTACTCCAGTCCGGTCGAGCTGGCCCCCGGCACCTACACGGCCGAGATCAACGTGACCGAGAAGTACCGCGACCTCTTCGGCATCGCCGACAAGACTCAGACCGTCAAGGTGGTCGTACGCGAGCGCAGCTGGGAGGACGACTCCTCGGGCTCCGCCCGGAGCTCCGCGAAGAGCACCGCCTCGGGGCACGCCGCCCACGCGGACCCCGGCGTGCACGCGCGGCACGGTGCCCCCGCGGGCACCCCGCCGGCCCCAGGCGCCGAGACGAGCGGCGCCGGCCCCTCGTTCAACGCCGGCCACGGGCCCTACCCGGCGGCTCCGCCCGCCCTGCCGTGGGCGCTGAAGAGGAAGTCCCTCGGACGGCTGGCCGCCACCGCCGAGGTCGGTGACGGCCCCGGGCAGACCGACGGTTCGCGGCAGGCGCCGGCCGCCCGGCCCAACGCGCAGCGGCCCACCGGCAAGGCGTCCTTCCCCGACGTTCCGAAGCCCGACCTGCGCTCGCTGCCCGCCTACGGCATCACCGTCAGCGAGGGCTACGAGGAGGAGCCCGGCAAGGACTACCTCGCCTTCAGCGCCAATGTGTGGAACGCGGGCCCGGCCAAGCTCGTCGTGGACGGCTTCCGCTCCCCGGGCAAGGAAGTGATGGACGCCTACCAGTACTTCTACGACGCCGACGGCAAGCAGGTCGGATACACCCCGACCGGCGGCATGGAGTGGGACCCGCGTCCCGGCCACGAGCACTGGCACTTCCTGGACTTCGCCAGCTACCGGCTGCTGACGGCCGACAAGAAGGAGACGGTACGCAGCGGCAAGGAGGCGTTCTGCCTGGCCAACACCGACGCCGTCGACTACACGGTCAAGAACGCCGACTGGCACCCGGACAACACCGACCTGTCCACCGCGTGCGGCGAGCAGAACTCCATCTCCGTACGCGAGGTGCTCGACGTCGGCTCCGGTGACACCTACACCCAGGACCTGCCCGGCCAGTCCTTCGACATCACGGACCTGCCGAACGGCACGTACTACATCCAGGTCCTCGCCAACCCGGAGAACCGGCTCAAGGAGACCGACCACGGCAACAACAGCGCGCTGCGGAAGGTCGTTCTGGGCGGTGAGAAGGGCGCCCGTACGGTGACGGTGCCGCCGCACCACCTGGTGGACGCCAACTGACGGCCCGGGGAACCCCGGCCGGCACGCGGCCGGGGTTCCCCGGAGCGGTGACGCCCGTCGGCTGACCGGAAGGTCGGCGTCGCAGCGGCTGCTGACGCTGGGGCGACCGGGTGGACCGGGCGGGGGTGACGTTTTGCCGGTATCCGCGCGGTTACCCCTGAAGGGTCGTACCCTCGCGCGCCCCTGTGCACGGTTCGGACGCCGGGGACAGTGATGCATGGACGGATCGAAACGGAGCTCGCATGGCCAGCACCAAGGTGTCCGACTACATCCTCCAGCGGCTGCGCGAATGGGATGTCGACCATGTGTTCGCCTACCCGGGCGACGGCATCAACGGTCTGCTGGCGGCCTGGGGGCGGGCGGACAACAACCCGAAGTTCGTCCAGTCCCGTCATGAGGAGATGTCCGCGCTCCAGGCCGTGGGCTACACGAAGTTCTCCGGCAAGGTCGGAGTGTGCGCGGCCACGTCCGGGCCCGGCGCCATCCATCTGCTGAACGGACTGTACGACGCCAAGCTCGATCACGTACCCGTCGTGGCCCTGGTGGGGCAGACCAACCGCAGTGCCATGGGCAGCTCCTACCAGCAGGAAGTGGACCTGGCGAGTCTCTACAAGGATGTCGCCTCCGACTTCTGCGAGATGGCGACGGTGCCCGAGCAGCTGCCGAACCTGATCGACCGCGCCGTCCGCACCGCCTACGCCAAGCGCACCGTCACGGCGATCATCCTCCCCGGTGACGTGCAGGAACTGGACTACAGGCCGCCGACGCACGCCTTCAAGATGGTGCCCTCCAGCATCGGACTGGGGCGGTACGCGCCGGTGCCGGCGGACGAGGACCTCCAGAAGGCCGCCGATGTGCTGAACGCCGGTGAAAGGGTCGCGGTCCTCATCGGGCAGGGCGCCCGCGGCGCACGGGAGGAGGTGGAGCGGCTGGCGGACGTGCTCGGTGCCGGAGTGGCCAAGGCCCTGCTCGGCAAGGATGCCCTGCCCGACGACCTGCCCTACGTCACCGGCTCCATCGGGCTGCTGGGCACCCGCCCCTCCTACGAGCTGATGCAGGAGTGCGACACCCTGCTGATGATCGGCTCCAGCTTCCCGTATACGCAGTTCATGCCCGAGCTGGACCAGGCGCGGGCCGTGCAGATCGACATCGACCCGCACATGATCGGCATGCGCTACCCGAACGAGGTCAACCTCGTCGGCGACGCCCGGGAGACGCTGCGCCGTCTGCTGCCCAAGCTGCACCGCAAGCAGGACCGGGCATGGCGGGAGAAGATCGAGAAGAACGTCGCCCGCTGGTGGGAGGTCATGCAGCGCCGCGCCGCCGTCAGCGCCGATCCCGTCAATCCGGAGTACGTCGTGCACGCCCTGGACGGCAAGCTGCCCGAGGACGCCATCCTCGCCGCCGACTCCGGCTCGGCCGCCAACTGGTACGCCCGGCACCTGCGGCTGCGCGGCCGGATGCGCGGCTCCCTGTCCGGCACCCTGGCCACCATGGGCTCCGGCGTGCCATACGCCATCGGCGCCAAGTTCGCCCACCCGGACCGGCCCGCCATCGCCCTGGTCGGCGATGGCGCCATGCAGATGAACGGCATGATGGAGCTGGTCACCGCCGCGAGGTACCACCGCGAGTGGTCCGATCCGCGGCTGATCGTGGCCGTACTGAACAACGGCGACCTCAACCAGGTCACCTGGGAGATGCGCGCCATGACCGGCGCTCCCCAGTTCGAGGAGTCCCAGCACATCCCCGACCTCCCTTACGCCGACCTGGCCCAGCGCATCGGCCTCGACGGCGTACGGGTGGAGAAGCCCAAGCAGGTCGAGGCCGCCTGGGACCGCGCCCTCGCCGCCGACCGGCCCTTCGTCATCGACTTCCGCACCGACCCGGCCGTGCCGCCGATCCCACCGCACGCCTCGCTGGACCAGATCGAGGCCGCCGCCACCGCGATCCTCAAGGGCGACAGCGACCGCGCCTCCATCGTCAAGCAGGGTCTCAAGGCCAAGGTCCAGGAAATGCTCCCCGGCAGCCGCCACCGCAACGACCGCCCCGGCGCCGGCAAGCACGACAGCACCGAAAAGAACAAGTAACCCAGGCGGCGTCACGCGGCCGGCCGCCTGTCAGCCGCTGACCGTGATGGCGGAGCTTCCGCTGCTCTGGTAGCCCTCGGTGGCCATGATCATGTAGTACCTGAACTGGCCGAGGTTCATGCTCGCGTGCCCACGCGTCGAAGTGGTTGCCGGTGGTGATCGTGCCGGAGCCGCTGGTCACCTTCGACTGCCGGACGCTCCAGTACTGGTCGAAGGTGCGGGTGCCCTCGACGGAGGGGGCGTTGTACCGCGTCGTCTTGTAGATGTCGTACGTGCCGCCGTCGCTGTTCACGGTGCCCCGGTGCTCGCCGGTGGGCCGGTAGCTGCCCCAGTTGTCGACGATGTAGTACTCCACCAGCGGGTTCGACGTCCACCCGTAGAGGCAGCCGTAGCCGTTGCCCGACGGGTTGAAGTAGCCCGTGTAACGGACCGTCCTGCGCCCGCCGTTGCCCCACCCCTTGCCGGCGACGAAGTTGCCGCAGTTGGTCCACCGGGTGCTGTAACTGCCGCCGCCGTTGAGCGTCATGGAGACGGAGCCGCCGCCGTCGGTCCAGAACGAGTAGTACATGCCGTCGTAGCCGGTCTGGTTGGTGGTGATGGTGGTGGCGGCGTGGGCGGTGCCGGGCAGCAGCAGTCCGGACGCGGTGGCGAGCGCGGCGGTGCCGACGCCGCCGAGGAAGCCCCGTCGGCTCAGGCCGCTGAAGGGAGCGAGGTGCTGCTGAATCCGGTCCTGCTGGGTGCCGTCCTTGTGCAAGCGTCCTCCCGATGAAGGCTGGTGGGGGCCGGGCGGCTACTGCCGCCCGCGGCCTCGTGGTGCCGCAACGGTCTCCTGTCGTTCGGCGACCACAAGTCTTCGGACGGCGCCATGGCCCTGTCAACAGTTTCGACAACCTTTCGGAAACATTCCCGTCACGAAAGAACCCCCGACGAGCGGATCCTCGCAGGCCATACCACCTTCTACGCGAGTCGCCACCTTGGATGGGACGAGACCAGGAAGAACCACAACGCACGCACGTGCACGGACATCGAAACTTTCGACCCCCTCCGCCCCCTGAAGGCCGCCGCCTGCGCGGATTGGATCATCGACAACACGGCGTCCGGACGTAACACGAACGAGCGGGACCTTCGTAACGTGGTCGGCCACTGGCGAGGACGGCGGGCTGGACGTCGTTCTCGTCGACGAACGGCAGGTCGGCGCCGAGGCGTTCACCGGTGTGTACGCGCCGGTGAAGGTGAACGTCCCACGCCGCTGGTCGAACGAGCCCGGCCGCTCGCGGGCCGGGGCCGCGCGTCCGTGCACCGCTCGCCCATGGCGGACCGCATACAGCAGACGGCCCCTCCTCCGGAGAGGAGGGCCCCCTGATCACGGTCGTTTCCGCATACGTCGGCGGCTACGCGGGGTCCAGCACAGGCCGCTCGGGGAGCCCGCCGTTCTTCTCACAGCGCAGTTCTTCGGCCATGGCCAGCGAGAAGGAGTGAGCCACGGTCGCGTAGGCGTCCTTCAACGCCTCGATGTCGCCCTCGGGCTCCGTCGGCGTGCCCCAGCGCTCCACGCCGATGGCGACGTGAGCCGCATTCGCCGAGTTGGGGAACCTGTCGCTCTGGCACGCGAACCGGACCGACGCCCTGTTGGCCGCCGCCAGGGTGCGCTCCCCCATCTTCAGCACGGTGAAATCCGGGGCCGGAGTTCCCGTCGGGGGACCGCCCTCCAGCCCCCAGGTGACTCGGATCGCGAAACCGGGCGTACCGTCGGCCGTGTAGATGCGGCAGACGTCGTCGCGTCCCCCGGTGGCGACCGGAAGCGCCTCTACGAGGTCCGTCGCGGCCCGCGCGACGGTGGACTTCTCCGCCGTCGTCCCGAACCGCGACGACCCCGTGATCACCTTCAGCGCCTTGGACGCCTGGACGGACACGGCGTCGCCACCGCACAGTTGCGTCCCCGTCACAGCCTTGTCGGGCGCCTCCTCGTCTCCGTCCCCACCACAACCGGTGACCCCGAGACACAACAAGCCGACCACGGCCGTGGCAAAGAGTCCAACGCGCACCGGCCTACGACTGATCATTGTCCGCATCCTTACGTGTCCTCGGCCGTACACCGACATCAGCCGGTCTCCGGGCGGTTGCCCTGCTGATTCTCCCGGTCGTTGCCGACCCCGTAGCCGATCAGCATCGATTCGCGAAGGTCCTGCGCGAACGTGCTGTTCCCGGGGTCCGGGACGTGCAGCCTCAGAAACTCCTCCATCGGCGCCTCGGCCAGGGCCTCACCGGCGGAGAAGATCGCCATTCTCTCCTCGTCGGTGAGCTCCTCCATGTTCTCCTTGTGCTCGTCCACCGTTTTGTCGGAGATGTCGCCGACCACCTGACCGATGAGCTGCTCGGCAGCACCACTGGCGGTGTCGGTCGCCAGCGGGACGAGCACCGCTGCCGCACCCACGGCCGCGGTCGCGGGCAGGAAGGCGACGCCCGCCGCGACGCCCACCGTGGCCCCGAACTCCACCCAGCCCGCCCGCTTGGCGACCGCTTTCTCGTAGTCCTCGTGGGTCTTGAGGTTCGTCGCCTCGACCTGGTCGGCCCGGGACTGATCGAGCATGCCCTGCACCTCGGCGCCCACGCGCACGGTCGCCCTGGCAGCGCCCTCGTTGATCTTTCCGTCCGGGCCCGCTGCCCCTTCCAGCGCGCTGCGGGTGTAGACCTGCTCCGCGGTCGAGACCGTCGCGTAGGCGTCCGGATGCTGGCCGAGGGTGCTGAGGAAGCCCCGTACGACGCTCCGCCCGTTCCCGTCCGCGGTGTCCGCGAAGTCGACGTGCCCGTGCGGGTTCTTGCCCGGCGCGAACACGCTGCCCGGATCGTTCTTGTCCAGCGCCCAGTTGATGTCGTCGATGTAGCCGGCGCCCATGACGCCCAGGCTGTCGGCCATCGCCTCGTGGTGCTCCTTGAGCAGACCCGGGTCCGCACCGTACTTTTCCATGACCTTCTGCATGACCGCGGCGTTGTCCGCGTCCCGCACCACGCCGGCGTCCGGATGCCCGGCCGGGTAGCCGAGGGTCGCCGCCTCCAGGGCGTGGCCGAGGGCGTCGGGCATCTGGTCGAGCGACGCCTTGAGCTCCTTCTGGTCGAGCGAGTTGACGTCGGGGAAGGACTCCCACTTCTCGTTGCTGAAGAAGTCGAGGTAGTTGTCGATCGCCTCGCCGTCCTTGCCCTTGCCCAGGTCGGCCGTGGCGCCGTGGTTGACCGTGCCGTCCTCGTTGTACGCGGTCGGGGGGTCGGCGAAGAACTTCTTCGCCGCTTCCGGGCTGTTGCCGAGCGCTTCCAGCATGGCGGTGGCCGGGTCGTAGCCGGCCCCGTTGACGCCAGAGGGGTTGAACGGGTTCTTGAACGGACTGTTCACCACCTTGTTGTCGGCGAACATGTACGGGTCCTTCTGGTGCAGCTGCGCCACGTGTTCGGCGATCGGGTTGAGGAACTTCGCGTCGTAGTTCCCGTACCGCATGATCCCGCCGAGCAGCTGGTATCCGAACGGCCCGCCGTAGTCGTGCTTGGTCAGCGGAACGCGCTCCGTACCCAACTTGCGGAGCTCCGGGCCCCACTTATCCGTGAATTCCCTGTCGTGGGAGGCGGTGGCCAGGTTGAGGCCGAGGTTCTTCTGGAGCTCCTGGACGTCCTTGAGGCGATCCGAGTCGACCTTGCCGTACTCGTACGTGTCCGTGGAGAGCTGGCCGAAGAACGCCAGCGACTTCTCGGGGCCGAGCTTCTCGTAGAAGCCCCTGGAGAAATCCACCGACGAACTGTTGTCCTTCAGCAGCTCGTTGAGCTGCTGAAGTTCGGCGTGCGTGAGGTCCCGGCCCTTGGCCGCCAGGGCGGCGGCGCGGGCGGCCTCCTCCTGGTCCAGCTTCGTGTACGTCGGAGCGCTGAAGTCCTTGCGGTCGGTGACGTTGGCCTCGAGGGTGTTCTTGAGGGCGAGGTCGGTGTCGTTGCAGGTCTCGACGATGAGGTCGATCCTCTTCTGCCACGACTCGATGTTCCGCCTCTCCTCCCGCAGCAACTCGCTGTAGTCGGGGTCGTGCCGCGCCGCCTGGTTCTCGGACAACGGGTGCCGCGCCGTGACCTTGCCGTTGCCGTCCACGCGGATACCGGCCGCGGGCCCCTCGTGGTCCCGGATGTCGATCAGGTCGTCCTTGGCCTTCTTGATGGCCGCGTAGCCCTCTTCCAGGATCCGCTTCACGCCCATGGCCTCGGCCGCGGCGTCCGCGAACTCCTTGGCTGTCTTGCCGATGAAAGCCTTGGTGACCCCTGCGTTGACGCCCTCCCAAGCCGCTTTGTCCGCCTTTGCCTTCATCCCGTCGGCGGCGTCGGTGGCGAGTTTGTCCAGCTTCCCCGCCATCTCCGACCAGTCGTCGACGGCGTTCTTCAGCTTCGCCACCGGGGCGTCGACGATGTCCTCGTACTTCAGCATGTCGCGCGCTCCCCCGAGCCTTATTTCATGTATTCCGTGAGCACGGATAGCCGCGTCAGTTCTCCCACGATCTTCGCCTCGTCCTTGGCGTGCCGGGCCTTGCTGTAATCGAGGTGGTTCGAAATCTGCGCGCAGGCGTCCAGCAGCGTCTTCAGGTGGGTCTGCCAGAAGTCGTGCACCTTCAGCACGGCCGGACCGCTCACGAAGTTCCCGTTGGTCAGCGCCGTCGCCGCGTCGAACGTAGAGGCACGGGCGATGTCGCCCTCCTTACCCAGCCGTCCCAGCAGGTCGTACGCGTCATTGCCGATGGCGCCGAGGTGGTCCCGATGGACCACCAGGTCTTTCCCGCCACCACCGCCTCCGCCGCCCTCGGCCGGAATGCTGTTGATCTGCATGGCGGTCCGCTCGGCCGCCGCGGCGCGCAGCTCGGCCCATTCTTGCTCGAACGTCATGCATTCCCCCAAGTCCATCCGGGCAGGCCACTCCACCGTACTCGCGCGGCCACCAGCCTGATCACCTGTCTCTTGTATCATCACCTGCCCACGAGCGGCCGGTAGTTGCTCCCCCGAAGCCCGGACGACAGCGATCGAATCCCGGCAGGGTCATGCCCGTGGAACCGGCCTCCCTGCCTGCCCGAAGGCGATAGATGCGGCCCCGGAAACGACCACTCGCCATTCGTCAGACCCCACCACCTTGCGCCGACGCCGCGACGAGTGGATCGCCGCCGGCCTGATGGACAGGCTACGGCTACTCGCACGCGCCGCCTACGACCGCACGATCGGCCTCGAACTCGACCGCCTGGATCGTGCCCCTTCTCGTGGTGTAGGCGATCAGTCGTCGGTTGTGTTGGTGGTGTTGGGGAGTGCGGGGGCGCTATCGCACGGCTCGGAGGGGTAGATCTGGCCCATGCTGCCCTGGGGTAGGTAGCGGCGAGGGAAGGCGGCGATCCACTCGTCGTGCATCTCGAATGGCACGGCGGTGACCAGCCGCAGGAGCGCGTCGTCGTTGGGGAAGACCTGGACGACGTCGACGCGGCGTTTGATCTCGCGGTTGACGCGCTCCAGCGGGTTCGTGGACTGAATCGTGTTCCAGTGAGCATCGTCCAACCTGAATTCGCTGTCCTTCGAGGCGAGGACGTCCCCTTCGACTGCCAGGCAGCGGAGTTCGTCTGCCGCATCCTCGTCGACCCGCACCATCCGTTCACGATGGCCCGCTATTTCGATACCCACTGGTTCATGAACGCGAGCAACGCGGCGGACGCGCCCGGCGTGCCACCGGCCGAGTGGCCGTCGATACACCACTCCAGCGGACGTAACCTTCTCCCGTCTGGGCCTCCGCGGCTGGCACCTCGCACGGGCCTTCCGAAATTTAGCGTTGTGGAGGCGCTGGATGGTTCCGCCGGCATCGAGGCCCTCGTCGACGCTTTCACCGGCCAGCTCATCGGCCAGGAATCGGAGCAGGGAGAAGACGAGGGCGAAGACGACTGAGTCGGCCATCGACCGTCCCGGGGGGCGGGTGTTCGCCTTTGTGGTGGAGGTGAGGCACCTGCCCCGCGGCGACGGGACGCTCAACGATTCCGCGTCCCTGATCTCCTTTCCTCCCTAGCCCGGGACGGGCGCTCGCGACCGGCCGTACAGGGGTCGTTTCGTCATGACCGGCCAGGGTGCTGCGCCAGGCCGCATACCCTCCTCCGGCTCCGACCTCTGGGACACCGAGACGGGCACTAGCCGGTCGCGGCCCGGGTGGGCGCGTCGAGTGCGCGGTGGCGGCAGGGCCCTGGCTGGGGTCGGGAGCCCTGCCGCGCGGGTGGAGACGCGGGGCTGGGGCTTACCCGGTGAATGCTTCGATGAGGGTCCAGATGGCCAGGCCGGCCATGCACAGGGCGCCGATGCGCTGCACGGCCCTGAGCGGGACGCGCTTGGCGATGAACCGGCCGACCAGCAGGGCCAGGGCGGGGACGGCCATCAGGGCGGCGGCCGAGCCGATGGCGGTGGGCAGTCAGCCGTTGGCGGCGCAAAGGTCGCGGTGGTGATCTGGGTGAGATCGCCCCATTCGCTGATGAAGACGGCCGTGAAGCGGTGGTGTAGACGGGCCAAAGCCGGTGACCGTCTTGGCGGCCGTGTCGTCCTCGTCGTCGTCCCGCACAGCAGGACGAAGGCCCCGAAGGCGAACAGAACGGCGGAGACGAGCTTGACGGACCACCCGCGCCGAACCGGCAGACATTCTCGCCGCGCTCGACGCGCTGGCCTGAGGTAGACAGCCCGAACAGAGCTTGTACCGGCAGGGCCTATCAGGCATGGGCGAGTTCTGCCGCACCGAAGGAGACGTCGAACCGGTCGCACCAGATGCTGACGCTGCTGAACCGGGCCGGATCGATGTCCTCGGGCAGGGCGTAGTTCTGGTTGCCCTTGTTCCCCTTGAGCTTGCCGAGGCTGACGTATTCCCCGTCGTCAAAGACGTGCCAGCCGGCCGTCCCTTCCTTCACCGGTGCGTCGGTCAGCCACACGCGCAGGTCGGGGCCGTTACTGGTGTCGAGGTTCTCCAGCCGGACGACGTGGGAGCCGTCAGCCAGCCGTACGAGCTTCACCGCACCCGACGTCGCGTGTTCGTGGCTGATCAGCTCACCGCTCGCCAGCGTCTGTGGTCGGGCCGGCGTGGTGGGCGTCCGGGAGGGCGCCGCCGCAGGAGGTGCGGAGGCGTCCACCTGGGGCAGGGCCTCCTCGACGGTCTCGTCCTGCCACAGCTTCCACGGCTGGAACCAGTACAGCCCGAAGCCTCCTCCGGCGACCGCCACCACCAGTACCGCGATGGTCAACGGCCTGGTCACCACCTTCCGCACGCGCCTCATCGTCGCCTCGCCTTCTGGGAGTTTTCTGTCCTGCCCCATTCAACGGAAGTGGGCGGCAGTCCCACACCCCGCAGGTGATGACGGAATCCTTACGCCGCACCGTCCCATTCAGCGGTGCTCGGGTTGTCCACCCCCGGGCCGACAGCCGGCGTCCCACTCCGAGCGCTGGCTTACCGTGGGCCGGGATGCGTCCCGCGTGTTTGAGCAGGGCCGCCAGGTGCATCAGGTTCCAGGTCATGAAGGATGTGTTGCGGTTGGTGAAGTCGTTCTCCGGGCCGCACGCCGCGACACCGCCCCCAGCCGCACCTAGCCTGGTGTCATGGCGACGGTGCAGGTCAGCGGGGTGGAAGTCGCCTATGCGCGCGTGGGTCACGGCTCGGCGGCTTCGGGGTCGCCTTCCTGATCACCACCCCGGTCAACAAGTGGATGATCGGCCGCGGCAAGGGACACGCGGTCGTCCACGCCTACCACTGACCATCAGCCGGACCGGCACCAACCCGCCTGGAGCACCCCCAGACCGTGGGGCGCCCCATGCGCGTTTCCCTACCTGGCTCTCTGGCTCGGACCCGGGCGAGGCGAAAGCGTGGTGCACCGTGGCTACGGGTGGAGGCCGGCCTCGCCCACGACGCGGATGCCCGTCTCCTCCCCCGGGCGGACGGTCAGAGGGACCGCGACCCTGATGCCGACCGGGGTGTTATGGCCCTGGACGGCCACGGTGACCATGGCGTCGTGGCCGTAGTACGAGACGTCTTTTACCACGCCTCTCACCGAGTCCTCGGAGTCCGTGTCGGTCAGCAAGAGTTGTTCCGGGCGGAGTAGGACCGTGCCGGTGCGGAGTCCTGTGGGCGGGGTGGCGAGGGGTACGGCGCCCAGGGCAGTCAGGGCCGTGCGGTCGCCTTCGACGGTGCCGGGGAGCAGGACGGCGTCGCCGACGAAGCCGGCGATCCAGGGGTCGGCGGGGTGCCGGTAGAGGTCCTGCGGGGTGGCGCACTGGGCCACCTGTCCGTCTCGTACGACGGCGACGAGGTCGGCAGTGGACAGGGCCTCCTGCTGGTCGTGGGTGACGAGGACGGCCGTGGCGCCGGTCGCCCGCAGTGCGGATCGTACGTCTGCCCGCACTCCAGCCCGCAGTGCGCTGTCGAGGGCGTTGAACGGTTCGTCGAGGAGCACGAGCCCGGGTCGTGGGGCGAGTGCGCGGGCCAGGGCGATGCGCTGTTGCTGGCCGCCGGACAGCTCGTGCGGCATGCGGTCGCCGTAGCCGGCGAGGCCGACCAGTTCGAGCATCTCCTCGGTGCGGCGCCGCCGTTCGGTCCGGTCTATGCCGGTCAGTCCGAAGGCGACGTTGCGGGCCACGCTCAGGTGCGGGAAGAGGGCGCCTTCCTGGGGCACGATGCCGATACGGCGTCGCTCCGGGGGGAGGTGGACGCCGGGCCCGCTCAGGAGCCGGTCGCCGAGTCGGACGGTGCCCGCGTCGGCGTGCAGGAAGCCGGCGACGATTCGCAGCATGGTGGTCTTGCCGCAGCCGGAGGGACCGAGGACCGCCACCAACGCGCCTGCGGAGACGGTGAGTTCGAGGCCGCGCAGGACCGGCTCTCCGGCTCCGTAGGACTTGGTGAGCCCCTCGACGTGCAGTGCGTTCGTGTCGTTCATGTCCGGTGCCTGCCTAGGAGGTAAGAGGGGACGGCGGCCAGCACAATCAGCACGGCGGCGTACGGGGCGGCGGCCGCGAAGGATCCGGCGCCGGTCTCGGTCCACAGCCGGGTGGCGAGGGTGTCCATGCCGGTGGGGCGCAGGAGGAGGGTTGCGGGGAGTTCCTTCATGCAGACCACGAAGGTAAGAGCGGCCCCGGCGGCGACGCCGGGCGCGGCCAGCGGCACGGTGACCTCGCGCAGCACCTGCCACGGCCGTCGCCCGAGCGAGCGGGCCACGTCCTCCAGGGCGGGCGGCGCCTGGAGCACGGCCGCGCGGGTGGCGGCCACCGCGACCGGCAGGAAGAGAACCGCGTACGCGCAGACCAGCAACGGGAGTCGCTGGTAGATCGGGTACGCATACCGCACGGCGAAGAACACCAGCGCGAGCGCGACCGTGATGC
This sequence comes from Streptomyces sp. NPDC052079, assembly GCF_040680275.1. Taxonomy (NCBI): domain Bacteria; kingdom Bacillati; phylum Actinomycetota; class Actinomycetes; order Kitasatosporales; family Streptomycetaceae; genus Streptomyces; species Streptomyces sp. NPDC052079. The sequence continues at coordinate 47,115 of NZ_JBFAWL010000026.1, read as the reverse complement.
CGGGCAGCGCATGGCCCGCATACGCCGCCTGCTCCAACAGGCGGGCGGCGCGACCCCGGTGCCGGGCCGCGATCACCCCGACCGGCAGGGCGAGGAGCGTAGTGAGGCCGGCGCCCGCCGCCGCAACCCCGAAGGTGGCCCAGGCCGTCTCCGCGAGCACGCCCAGATCCCATGTGGCCGAGCTGCCGACGGCCAGCCAGTACCCAAGGGTGCCCAGCGGGAAGGCGACGGCGAGCACACCCACAGCGCCGCACCACAGCAGGGCGAGTGGCTGCCATCGGCCGAGGGCGGCTGGGGCCGCCGGGCGGGCGGTGCCCGTACCGGTCCTGACGTGCCCGGCCCGTCCGCGTGTACGGGCCTCGGCGGCCACCAGGGCGACGGTCATCACCACCAGCACGACGCTGAGGGCGGCGGCCGGGGTGCGGTCGAAGGAGGCACGGTAGGAGGTGTGGATGGCCCGGGTGAAGGTGTCGTACCGCATCAGTGACACCGCGCCGAAGTCGGAGAGCACGTACAGCGCGACGAGCAGCGCCCCGCCCGCGGCCGCCGGCCGCAGCTGCGGGAGCGTGACGCGCACGAAGGTCCGCAGCGGCCCGTGCCCGAGGGAGCGTGCGGCCTCCTCTTGGGCCGGGTCGATGCCCCGCAGCGCGGCGGCGACCGGCAGTTGCACGTACGGGTAGCTGACCAGCGTCAGCGCGAGGGCGGCACCGCCGAAGCCGGCGAGGTCCGGCTCGGCCGACAGCCAGGCGAACGCTGCCACGTAGCTGGGCACAGCCAGGGGCAGCGTGGCCAGCACCGACCAGGCGCGGGCTCCGGGTAGCGCGGTGCGCACGGTCAGCCAGGCCAGCGAGACGCCCAGTACCAGACACGCCGCCACGACCACGGCGGTCAGGCCGAGGCTGCGGCCGAGGAGGTCGAGCGTCCGCTCGTCGGCGATGACCTCCCAGGCGAAGGCCGGGCCGCGTTCCAGGGCGCGGACGGCGAGGTAGCCGAGCGGCAGCAGAGCGAAGAGGGCGGCGACGCAGGCGGGGACCAGCAGGATCAGGGCTGGTCGGCGATCGGGCCTGCGGGGCTTGCCCGGCTTGCGAAATGCCCTGATCCGCGCACGGATAGCACGGGCCGTACCGCTCCCGCTGGTGTCGCGCACGCGCTCACGCCCGGGCGGGGCCGGGGCTCCGGTCGGGCGCGAGGTGGACGGCGGTGTGCGCACGGTGGGTCAGACCAGCCCGACGTCCTGGAGCATGGCCAGCGTCTCCTGGAGGGACTCCAGCTTGCCGAGGTCGATGTCAGGTGATTCGAGCGAGTCGAACGCCGGCAGGCCCTCAACGGTGCTGGTGACACCCGCGGCCAGCGGGTACTCCTTGGTGTTGTCCGCGAAGTAGGTCTGTGCCTCCTCCGACAGCAGGTAGTCCACGGCCTTCTGGGCGGTGGCGCTCTGCCCGCTGTCCTTGAGGATGCCCGCGCCGGCGACGTTGATCAGCGCGCCGGGGTCCTTGCCGGGCAGGAAGTTCAACTTGGAGTTGACCTTGTCCTCGCCCTTCTCGGCGACCCGCTCGTACCAGTAGTAGTGGTTGACCAGGCCGAGTTCGACCTCGCCGGCCTCGACGGCGTCCAGGGTGGCGAGGTTGTGGGCGTAGGTCTTGGCGCCGTTCGCCTTCAGGTCCTGCAGCCACTCGCGGGTGACGTCGTCGCCCCTGAGGACCCGCATGCCGGTGACGAAAGCCTGGAAGGAGGCATTGGTGGGCGCGAAGCCGACCTTGCCCTTCCACTCGGGCTCGACCACGTCGAAGACGCTGTCCGGAACCTTGTCCTCGGCGACCTTGTCCGGGTTGTAGGCGATGACGCGGACGCGCCCCGAGAGACCCACCCAGTCACCCTCGGAGCCGCGGTACGCCTCGTCGACCTTGCCCAGGGTGGCCGTGGGCAACTCTTGCAGCATGCCCTCCTTGGACAGGGCGCCCAGTGCTCCGGCGTCCTGGGAGAAGAACAGCCCGGCCTTGGTGCGGTCGCCCTCCTCCAGGATCTGCGCGGCCAGTTCGGCGCTTTCGCCATAGCGGACCTCGACCTTGGCGCCGACGGCCTTCTCCAGCTTGTCCAGCAGCGGCCTCACCAGCTTCTCGTTGCGGCCGGAATAGATGACGAGGGCAGAATCGCCGCTCCCGCTCCCGCTGTCCTTGTCGTCGGAGCCGCATGCCGCGAGGGCGGGGAGCAACAGGCCGGCCGCGACCAGCGCAGTGATCCGGCGAACCGAGGGGCGTCGCATGGTGTGTGCCTTCCTGCGGGGGCTCGCCGTTACGCCGCCGGTCATGTCGGTGCAGAGCGAGGGGCGAAGCCATCCTGTGGCTTTGCTGTGGCTTGATTATGACCATGCTATGAATAAGGTAAAGCTTACCTAATCGTCAAGGGCTCGGTGTCAACAGCGGACGTTGCCGCGGAAAGGGCGCGCCCCGTGATCCACCTCTCCGGATCCCTCCCGGCACCTGCCGTCCCCGACTCCCCCTCAGCACCGGGGCCGAAAACCGTGCCGTTCACGCGTGAACTCGCGGCGCACGGCGACCGCGTCGCGCTCATCACGCCTGACGCCGAGCTGACGTATCGCCAGCTGGGCGAGCGGGTGACCGCCACCGCCGAGCGCCTCGGGCCCCTGCGGCGGCTGGTACTGCTGGCCGGAGCCAACCGCGCCGACGCGCTCGTCACCTACCTGGCCGCCCTGTCGGCCGGTCACCCCGTCCTGCTCGTCCCCGGCGACAGCGAGAGCACAATCCGCTCGCTGACCGAGGCGTACGCCCCCGACGTCGTGGCCCGCCCGCACGCCGACGGGACATGGACGCTCGACGAACGCCACCCCGAGAGCGCCCACATGCTCCACCCGGACCTCGCCCTGCTGCTGAGCACCTCCGGCTCGACCGGCTCGCCCAAACTGGTGCGCCTCTCCCACGAGAACCTCCAGGCCAACGCCGAGTCCATTGCCACCTACCTCGGCATCGACGACACCGACCGCGCGGCCACCACGCTGCCCATGCACTACTGCTACGGCCTCTCCGTCATCCACAGTCACCTGCTGCGCGGCGCCGGCCTGATCCTCACCGAGCGGTCGGTGTCCGAGGCTGCCTTCTGGGAGGAGTTCCGTGCCGCGCGCGGCACCTCGCTCGCCGGCGTGCCGTACACGTTCGACCTGCTGGACCGGATCGGCTTCGAGCGGATGGAGCTGCCGCACCTGCGCCGCCTCACTCAGGCGGGGGGACGTCTGGGGCCCGAACGTGTCCGCCGGTACGCGGAGTTGGGGCGCCGCTCCGACTGGGAGCTGTTCGTGATGTATGGCCAGACCGAGGCCACAGCCCGCATGGCCTACCTCCCGGCGCACCTCGCCGCCGAGCGCCCCGAGGCCATCGGTGTGCCGATACCCAGGGGCTCCTTCCGGCTGCAACCGGTCGACGGCCACGGCCGGGATGTCGGAGAACTGGTCTACTCGGGGCCGAACGTAATGCTCGGTTACGCCGAGAGCCCGGCCGACCTCGCTCTCGGCCGGACCGTGCAGGAACTGCACACCGGGGACCTCGCCCGGCGCGCGTCCGACGGGATGTACGAGATCGTGGGCCGCCGCAGCCGCTTCGCGAAGATCCTCGGACTGCGGATCGACCCGCAGCAAGTGGAGACCCTGCTGGAAGCTCACGGGGTCACCTCGTACTGCGCGGGCGACGGGGAGTCACTCGCGGTGGCCGCGCTCGGCGGCACCGGCGAGGAAGCACGTATCCGGCGACTGGTCGCGGAGGAGTGCGGGCTACCGGCTCGGGCGATACGGGTCCGAGTCCTGTCAGAACTCCCCCGCCTGGCCACGGGCAAGCCCGACTACGGGGCCGTAAGACACCTGACGAGCGCTGAGCAGGAGGAGACGACCAGCACCGGTGAGGACCTCCGCCGCCTCTTTGCGGAGATCCTCGACCGCACTGACGTCACCGAGGAGACCAGCTTCGTCAGTCTGGGCGGCGACTCCCTGTGCTACGTCGAGATGTCCCTGCGTCTGGAGGAGGCGCTGAGCCACCTGCCCACCGACTGGCATACGAGGACCATCCGCGAGTTGAGGTCCTTGGCGTCGCCCACAGCAGAGAAGCCGGAGGGCCAGGACTGGCGGCCGGCGACGCGGCGGGCCCGGCCGGCGCCGGGACTCATGCGGGCGCTGCGCTCCTGGACGGCCCCGCAGTCCTGGCGGACCCGCCGCACCCTGGAGACCGGCATCGCCCTGCGCGCCGTCGGGATCGTCCTCATCGTCGGCTCACACGTCCAAATCTTCGACATCCAGGGCTTCGCCCACATCCTCATCGGCATCGCGGGCTACAACTTCGCCCGCTTCCAACTGACCGACGCCGCACGCCGCGAGCGCGTACGACACCTGTGGCGCAGCATCACCCGCATCGCGGTACCGAGCATGGTATGGATCACTGGCGCAGTCGTCCTGACCGACTTCTACGACCCGGCCAACGCCGTGCTCCTCAACACCCTGCTCTCCCAGGGGAACGACCGCTTCGACTGGGCCTACTGGTTCGTGGAGGCCCTGGTCTACTACTTGGTCGTCCTGGCCGCGCTCATGGCCGTACCGCTGCTGGACCGGCTGGAGCGGCGGTACGCGTTCGGCGTGCCGCTGGCGCTCATGGCCGTCGGCCTCATCGGCCGCTACGACCTGCTGGGTCTGGCATCCGCCCGCCCTCACCTGAGCCCCTCGGTGGTCTTCTGGTTGTTCGCACTCGGGTGGGCGTCCGCACGGGCAGGCACCATGCCGCAACGGGCCCTGCTCACAGCCGCGCTACTGCTCACCGTGCCCGGCCTGTTCCAGGACCAGCCCGTGCGCACCGTCCTCGTGATCGCCGGGCTTGGGCTGCTGATCTGGGTGCCGACCCTGCCCAGCATCGGCCCGCTCAGCGCCCTCGCCGGCGTCCTGGCGAGCAGTTCCCTCTACATCTACCTGACTCACTACCAGGTCTACCCCTACCTCCAGCAGGACTTCCCACTCACCGCCCTCTTCGCCTCCCTCGTGCTCGGCGTCGGCTACGCGGCGATCGTGACCCGGGCCGCCCGAAGGGTCCGGTGGCTGTGACCGCAGCCCTCGGGTGGGGGCGCAGGCCGGCAGGCCCGCGGTGGAGCCGCTGATGGACCAGCCGCGCTCGCCTCAACACCGGACTCACCGCCGCCCCCACCTCTCCCACTCTGCTCCCCTGAGCCCGGACAGAGAGTGAGTCCCTCGAGGTATCGGCGGGGGCACGCCATGGAGATCACCGTCCAGTTAATGCGAACGTCCTGGACCAAGAAGTCCCGGGGAGGGGAGCTGCCTCCCACAGGAACGCGGCCCCGACGGCGTCGGAGTGAGTGCCCAAGCAGGTGATCATCCGGCGCCTTGCCGGTTCGCCGGAATCACGATGCCGGGCCCGGAGTGCCTCGTAGGCTCCGAGGAGAGCCGGGGCTGTTGGCAGCGGGGTTCGGTCAGCCGCTCTCCCGGTAGTTCATGAACCAGTGGGTATCGAAGTAGCGGGCCATCGTGAACGGATGGTGCGGGTCGACGAGGATGCGGCAGACGAACTCCGCTGCCTGGCAGTCGAAGGGGACGTCCTCGCCGTCGAAGGACTGGACCACGACGGGCCAACGGTCGGGGTCGTCGCCGTCGGTCCTCCAGCAGTACAGGTCCTCGTGCTCAGTGCCCGCCCAGATGAGCAGACCGTCCTCTCTGAGATTCGTCCACGGCTCCTGGATCAGGTTCAGGAATCCGTCGAAGGCGCCCTCACCGAACGTCTCGACCATGCGCTTGTAGTCGCTCGGCAGCGCGGTGCCCAGGCGCGACTCCACCTCAGCCCAGTCCACGTCCGGCCGCTGGGCGGGCTGTGTCCAGCCGGTGATCCGTCTGAGCCGCTCCATCCAGTCGACGTCCGCGTCCGGAGTGACCGCCAAGGGTTCCGGCACCTCCCGGTGAGCGACCACCAGCACCGGCCGCTCGGCCCCCTCGGCGTCCCGCGCCGTACCCGTGCCGACCCACTGATCCCCGTACGCCCACGCCCGTATCGTCACGGCCCGGTCCTCGAAGGGGACGAGGAGAGCCGCGCCCCTGGACTCGTCGACCGTCGGGTCGGTCAAGCCGTCGAGGACGAGGGTGCGCGGGGCACCTTACCTGCCGTCGAGTAGGTCGGTCAGGTCCTGCGGGTCCAGGTCACTGGGCAGGTACAGGTAGCCGTCCTGCGGGCCGAGTCGGGCCAGCAGGTCGGTGACGGTCGCTTGCGTGAGCTCCATGGCGGGCAGTGAAGCGCACCGCACTGACACTGGGCAACGTCCAGCCTGAAGCTGCAGGTCACGGGGCTGGCGTGGGCCGAGGCCGGGGTGCTCGCGCCGGCCGCGACGCCTTGACTTCGCAGCATTGGGTGGTCGTCCGTCAGCGTTGGACCTCGGCGTTCGTCAGCACGAGGAGAGCCCGCAGCAGCGTGGTCGCGTGTCGGGCGTTCATGCGGACCTTGGTGAGGATCCGCCAGTTCTTCAGGTCGGCGAAGCCGTGCTCGTTCGCCGCTCGCTCGCGGCTGACCAGCCGGTTCGCCTCCTTCCGGGCGTCGGTGAGCGGATGGCTGCCCGTCGGCCGGTGACGATGACCGGGTCGTCGGGGTCGTCGTCCAGGCCGACGAAGCCGAGATCGGCCAGAGCACCCAGGCGGGCCTCCCGCAGACGGGTAGTGATCCTGTTGTGGCGGGCGGCGGTGATCTCGCTGGAGCGCCCCGGCTTCGCCGCCGAGATCCAGACCAGGTTGCCCGCCTCGTCGGTCAGGGCTAGGAACAGCAGGCCGTGAGCCTTGTGCTTCCCGCTGTAGTTCGGCCGGTTCTCGTCCCCGGTGCGTCGGCGGGTGCGCACCAGGGTGCCGTCGAGCAGGACGACTCGGCCGCCACAGTGTGGAGCGGTACGGACGCTGTCGCGGGTCCGCCCTGCCCGCTCACTCCGTCAAGGAGAGGTGAGCGGCCCACCGGGGCAGTCACGCCGCCGTGCCCTGCTCGTTCCGCTGGCCCCGGCGCCGTAGCGAGGGCTCCGGCCCGTGCGGTCGTCGCTGCTCCGCTAGGCACCGATCGCGGGGGTGCAGCCCCACGCCACCGACCGCCCCGCCGGAACGCCCTGCCTGTCACGGGTCGTCAGGACCCCGCTGCCCGGAGCCCGAGGCTCTCAGGTTCCGGCCGCGGCGGGAAGCGCCGGCTGGTCCAGCCGTTCGGGGGCCATCGGGACGCTGAGCACCATGGTGAGGCCGCCGCCGGGCGTGTCCTCGGCGTGCACGGTGCCGCGCACCGCCTCGGTGAAGCCGCGTGCGACCGCGAGGCCGAGGCCGACGCCCACACCGCGGGGTGAGTCGCCGTAGCGCTGGAACGGTTCAAAGATGCGCTCCTTGGCCTCGTCAGGCACCCCGGGGCCACGGTCGACGACCCGCACTTCGACGCGGTCCGCGAGCGCGCTGGCGGACACCAGGACCTTCTCCCCCGGCGGGCTGTGCTTGACGGCGTTCTCCACGACGTTGGCAACGGCCCTCTCCAGGAGTCCCCGGTCGATGTGGACCATGGGCAGAGTCTCGGGGATGTCCAGCTCGACGCTGTCCTCGGGGACCCCGCCGAGCGCCATGGGAACGACCTCGTCCAGGTCGGTCTCGCGGAGGACCGGTGTGACCGTGCCGGTCTGCAGGCGGGACATGTCGAGCAGGTTGCCGACCAGTTGGTCGAGCCGGTCGGCGCCCTCCTCGATGGCCTCCAGCAGTTCCGCCTCGTCCTCCTCGGACCACTCGACGTCGTCGGAGCGCAGCGACGTGACGGCTGCCTTGATCCCGGCGAGCGGGGTACGCAGGTCGTGGCTGACGGCGGCGAGCAGCGCGGTGCGGATGCGGTTGCCCTCGGCCAGTTCCTCCGCCCGGTCCGCCTCGCCCTTGAGGCGCTGGCGGTCCAGGACGACCGCGGCCTGGGCGGCGAAGGCGGCCAGCACCCTCCGGTCGGCGGCCGGCAGCACCCGGCCGCGCAGGGACAGGGCCATGTGATCGCCGACGGGAACGTCGACGTCCGCATCGTCCGGGGTTCCGGCGGGCCGCGGTCCCACGCTGCCTGCGCAGGTCCAGGGAGCCTTCTCGCCGGTCCGCTCCAGCAGCGCGACCGACTCCATGCCGAACGTCTCGCGGACGCGTTCCAGAAGTTCCTCCAGCCCGGTCTCGCCGCGCAACACGTTGCCCGCGAGGAAGGACAGGATCTCCGACTCCGCCCGCAGCCGGGTGGCCTGGTGGGTGCGGCGGGCCGCCAGGTCCACCACCGAGGCCACCGCCACGGCCACGCCGACGAAGACCACGATGGCGACGATGTTCTGCGGGTCGGCGACGGTCAGGGTGTGGACGGGCGGGGTGAAGAACCAGTTCAGCAGCGTGGAGCCGACCACGGCGGAGGCCAGGGCTGGCAGGAGTCCGCCCAGCAGCGCCGCCGCCACCGTCAGGGTCAGGAACAGCAGCATGTCGTTGGCGAGACCGATGTCCGGCACGACGCTGTTCAGGAGCCAGGTGAGCAGGAGAGGGCCGAGCACGCCGGCCAGCCAGCCGCTGATCACCCGGGTGCGCCCAAGGCGTGCGCCACGTGCCACCGGCAGTCCGCGGCCCTTGCCGGCCTCGGCGTGCGTGATGAGATGGACGTCGAGGTCGGGGCCGGACTCGCGGGCGACCGTGGCGCCGACGCCGGGCCCGAAGACGTACTGCCAGCTGCGGCGCCGGGAGACGCCGAGGACGATCTGGGTGGCGTTCACGCCGCGGGCGAAGTCGAGGAGGGCGGCGGGGATGTCGTCGCCGATGACGTGGTGGAAGGTTCCGCCCAGGTCCTCGACCAGCGTGCGCTGGAGAGCCAGCTCCTTCGGGGACGCGCTGGTGAGGCCGTCGCTGCGGGAAATGTAGACGGCCATGACTTCGCCGCCGGCGCCCTTCTCGGCCAGGCGTGCGGCTCGCCGGATCAGGGTGCGGCCCTCCGGGCCGCCGGTGAGGCCGACGACGATCCGTTCCCGCGAACCCCAGATGGCGGAGACGTGGTGCTCGCTGCGGTACTCGGTCAGGTAGGCGTCGACCCGGTCGGCCACCCAGAGCAGCGCCAGTTCGCGCAGGGCGGTGAGGTTGCCGGGCCGGAAGTAGTTGGAGAGCGCCGCGTCGACCTTGTCCGGCTTGTAGATGTTGCCGTGCGCCATACGGCGGCGCAGCGCCTGCGGGGACATGTCGACCAGTTCGATCTGGTCGGCCCGCCGTACGACTTCGTCGGGGACGGTCTCGCGCTGGCGTACCCCGGTGATCGACTCGACCACGTCGCCGAGCGATTCCAGGTGCTGGATGTTGACGGTGGATATGACGTCGATGCCTGCGGCGAGGAGTTCCTCCACGTCCTGCCAGCGCTTGGTGTTGCGGGAACCCGGCACGTTGGTGTGGGCGAGCTCGTCGACGAGTGCGACCTTGGGGGCGCGGCGCAGGACGGCGTCCACGTCCATATCGGTGAAGGTCCCGCCCCGGTACTCGAGCTCCCTGCGCGGGACGTGTTCGAGACCGTGGAGCATCACCTCGGTGCGCGGCCGGTGGTGGTGCTCCACGAAGGCGACCACGCAGTCGGTGCCCCGTTCGACCCGGCGGTGCGCCTCCGACAGCATCGCGTACGTCTTGCCGACGCCCGGTGCCGCGCCGAGGTAGATCCGAAGCGTGCCGCGTGCCATGTCGTCCCTCGGTTCAGCGTTCGAAGCGGTAGCCCATGCCGGGCTCGGTGATCAGGTAGCGGGGGTGGGAGGGGTCCCTCTCCAGTTTGCGTCGCAGCTGGGCCATGTAGACCCGGAGGTAGTTGGTCTTGCTGCTCTGCGAGACGCCCCAGACCTCCTTCAGCAGGTGCTTCTGTGTGATCAGCCGGCCGGGGCTGGTCACCAGTATCTCCAGCAGATGCCACTCGGTGGGGGTCAGCCGCACATCCCTGCCGTCGCGCACCGCCCTCTTGGCCAGCAGGTCGAGGGTGAAGTCCTCGGTCTCGACGAGGGTCGCCAGCGGACCGGCCGGGAGGACCTCGGTACGGCGGACCGCGGCCCGCAGGCGGGCCAGCAGTTCATTCACGCTGAACGGCTTGGCGACGTAGTCGTCGGCACCGGCGTCCAGCGCGGCCACCTTCTCGTCGGACGCCTGCCGGGCGGAGAGGACCAGGATCGGCACACGGCTCCAGCCGCGCAGGCCCTTGATGACGTCGACGCCGTCCATGTCGGGCAGGCCGAGGTCGAGCAGTACCACGTCGGGCTGCCGTGCGGCGGCGAGCCGCAGGGCGGTGGCGCCGTCGGGCGCGGCGTCCACGCCGTACTGACGTGCCTGCAGGTTCAGGACGAGGGCCCGCACCAGCTGCGGGTCGTCCTCGACCACGAGCACCCGGGTCATGGGTGTCTGCCTCTCCTGTCGTACGTCGAGCCCTGCACGTCCGGGAGCAGGGCGCCCAACGTCGCGGCTGCGGAAGCCGGCGGTGCCGGGATGTTCCCGGCACCGCCGGTCCCCGAGGACATCGCGTGCCGTCATCAGCTCTTCGCCGTGAGTTCCTTGAGGGCGATGTTGAGCTCGAGGACGTTCACGCGCGGCTCGCCCATGAAGCCGAGGGTGCGGCCCTCGGCGTGCTCCTCGACGAGCTTCTGCACCTGCGCGGTGGACAGGCCGTTCCTTTCCGCGACCCGGTGGACCTGGAGGTCCGCGTACCGCGGGGAGATGTTCGGGTCCAGGCCGGACCCGGAGGAGGTGACCGCGTCGGCGGGCACCTGGGACGGATTCACCTTGTAGCTGTCCGTGGAGTTGTCCTTGACGACGGCGGCCTTGGCGTCCTTCACCCACTGGATGAGCTCTTCGTTGTCGCCGGAGCGGTTGGTCGCGCCGGACAGGATGAGCTTGTACTGGGTGTTGACGCTGTTGGTGCCGAGGCCGTTCTGGGGACGGCCCTGGAACCACTTCATGTCCGGTTCCGGGGTCTCCTGGCCCTCCTTCAGCGGCAGGTTGTACGCCTGTCCGATCAGGGAGGAGCCGACGACCTTGCCGTCCGCCTTGATCTCGGAGCCGTTCGCCTTGTCGTGGAACAGCCCCTGAGCGATGCCGGTGACTACCAGCGGGTAGAGGACACCGGTCACCAGGGTCAGCACGAGGAGGGCGCGCAGGCCCGCCCCGACCAGCCGGGCGGTGTTCGTGACGGAGTTGTTCATGGCCTTCAGCACGCTTTCGAGAAGTTACAGCCCGGGGATGAGGGAGATGAGCAGGTCGATGATCTTGATGCCGATGAAGGGGGCGACCAGTCCGCCCAGGCCGTAGATCGTCAGATTGCGCCGCAGCAGCTTGTCCGCGCTCACCGGCCGGTACTGCACGCCCTTCAGGGACAGCGGCACGAGGGCGATGATGACCAGGGCGTTGAAGATCACCGCGGACAGGATCGCGGACTCCGGTGAGGACAGGCCCATGATGTTGAGCTTGTCCAGGCCCGGATAGACGGCCGCGAACAGCGCCGGGATGATCGCGAAGTACTTCGCGACGTCGTTGGCGATGGAGAACGTGGTCAGCGCACCGCGCGTGATCAGCAGCTGCTTGCCGATCTCCACGATCTCGATGAGCTTGGTCGGGTTGGAGTCGAGGTCGACCATGTTGCCGGCCTCCTTGGCGGCCGACGTGCCGGTGTTCATGGCCACGCCGACGTCCGCCTGCGCGAGTGCGGGGGCGTCGTTGGTGCCGTCGCCCGTCATGGCGACGAGCTTGCCGCCGGCCTGCTCGCGCTTGATGAGGGCCATCTTGTCCTCGGGTGTGGCCTCCGCGAGGAAGTCGTCGACACCGGCCTCCTCGGCGATCGCCTTGGCCGTCAGCGGGTTGTCACCCGTGATCATGACGGTCTTGATGCCCATGCTGCGCAGTTCCTCGAACCGCTCCCGCATACCGTGCTTGACGACGTCCTTGAGGTGGATGACGCCCAGGACACGGGCACCAGGGGCGTCCTCGACCGCGACGAGCAGCGGCGTACCGCCTGCCTCGGAGATGCGGTCGGCGATCTCGTCGGCGTCCTCGGCGACCGTGCCGCCCCGCTCCTCGACCCAGGCGATGACCGAACCGGCCGCGCCCTTGCGGATCTTGCGCCCGTCGAAGTCCACACCCGACATGCGGGTCTGCGCGGTGAAGGCGATCCACTCGGCGCCCACCAGTTCGCCCTGGTGGCGTTCGCGCAGGCCGTACTTCTCCTTGGCGAGGACGACGACGGAGCGACCCTCGGGCGTCTCGTCGGCCAGGGACGACAGCTGCGCCGCGTCGGCGACCTGCGCCTCGGTCGTACCCCTCACCGGCACGAACTCGGCGGCCTGCCGGTTGCCCAGCGTGATGGTGCCGGTCTTGTCCAGCAGGAGGGTGGAGACGTCGCCGGCGGCCTCGACCGCGCGGCCCGACATGGCCAGCACGTTGCGCTGGACCAGGCGGTCCATGCCCGCGATGCCGATCGCGGAGAGCAGCGCGCCGATGGTGGTCGGGATCAGGCAGACCAGCAGGGCGACCAGCACGACCATCGTCAGGTGCGTGCCCGCGTAGTCCGCCAGCGGCGGCAGGGTGGCGCAGGCCAGCAGGAAGACGATCGTCAGCGAGGCCAGCAGGATGTTCAGGGCGATCTCGTTGGGCGTCTTCTGCCGGGCCGCGCCCTCGACCAGGTTGATCATCCGGTCGATGAAGGTCTCGCCGGGCTTCGTCGTGATCCTGACGACGATGCGGTCGGACAGGACCTTCGTTCCGCCGGTGACCGCCGAGCGGTCACCGCCGGACTCCCGGATCACGGGCGCGGACTCGCCGGTGATGGCCGACTCGTCCACGCTCGCGACGCCCTCGACGACGTCGCCGTCACCGGGGATGATGTCGCCGGCCTCGCACACGACCCGGTCGCCAATCCTCAGCTCGGTGCCAGGTACGCGCTCCTCGGTGGAACCGCTGAGCCGGCGGGCGACCGTGTCGGTCTTGGCCTTGCGCAGGGTGTCGGCCTGGGCCTTGCCCCGGCCCTCGGCGACGGCCTCCGCCAGGTTGGCGAAGATCACCGTCAGCCACAGCCAGGCGCTGATCGTCCAGCCGAACCAGTCGCCGGGGTCCGTGAAGGAGAACGCCGTCGTCAGGATGGACCCGATCCACACCACGAACATCACGGGGCACTTGACCATCACCCGCGGGTCGAGCTTGCGCAAGGCGTCCGGCAGCGATCTGACCAGTTGCTTGGGGTCGAAGAGGCCCGCGCCCACGCGGCCCTCGGGGGCCTTGTGCCCGGTGGGTGCGTCCTGGTGGGGCGCGAAGGTGCCAGTGGACATGGAGTCCTGCTTCTTTACGTCGGTGGTCATCACGCCAGCCCTTCGGCCAGCGGTCCCAGCGCGAGGGCGGGGAAGTACGTCAGACCGGTGATGATGATGATCGTGCCGACCAGCAGCCCGGTGTACAGCGGCTTGTCGGTGCGCAGGGTGCCGGAGCTCGCCGGGACCGGCTTCTGCTCGGCGAGCGAGCCGGCCAGCGCCAGCACGAACACCATCGGCAGGAAGCGGCCGAGGAGCATGGCCAGGCCGATCGTGGTGTTGAACCACTGGGTGTCCGCGTTCAGGCCGGCGAAAGCCGAACCGTTGTTGTTGGATCCGGACGTGTAGGCGTAGAGGATCTCGGAGAATCCGTGCGCCCCGCTGTTGGTCATGGAGTTGGCCGGGGTCGGCAGAGCCATGGCGAAGGCGGTGAAGACGAGCACGAGGGCGGGGGTGATCAGGATGTAGCAGGCCGCCAGCTTGATCTCGCGGGAGCCGATCTTCTTGCCCAGGTACTCCGGTGTACGGCCCACCATCAGGCCGGCGATGAACACCGCGATGACGGCCATGATGAGGATGCCGTAGAGGCCGGAGCCGACACCGCCGGGCGCGATCTCGCCCAGCATCATGCCGAGCATGGCGATGCCGCCGCCGAGGCCGGTGAAGGAGGAGTGGAAGGAGTCCACGGCACCGGTGGAGGTGAGCGTGGTCGACGTCGCGAAGATCGCCGACGAGCCGATCCCGAAGCGGACCTCCTTGCCCTCCATCGCCCCGTTCGCCAGTTCGAAGGCCGGGCCGTGGTGGGCGAACTCGGTCCACATCATCAGCGCGACGAAGCCGATCCAGATGGTGGCCATGGTGGCGAGGATCGCGTAGCCCTGTTTGACCGAGCCGACCATGATGCCGAAGGTCCGGGTGATCGAGAACGGGATCAGCAGGATCAGGAAGATCTCGAACAGGTTGGAGAACGGGGTGGGGTTCTCGAGCGGGTGGGCGCTGTTGGCGTTGAAGTAGCCGCCGCCGTTGGTGCCCAGTTCCTTGATGACCTCCTGCGAGGCGACCGCACCGCCGTTCCACTGCTGCGTGCCGCCCATGAACTGACCGACCTCGTGGATGCCCGAGAAGTTCTGGATTACTCCGCAGGCGACCAGCACGAGTGCGCCGACGACGGCGATCGGGACGAGGACCCGGACGACGCCGCGCACCAGGTCGGACCAGAAGTTGCCCAGCTCACCGGTGCGCGAGCGGGCGAACCCGCGTACGAGCGCCACGGCGACGGCCATTCCGACGGCGGCGGAGACAAAGTTCTGGACAGCCAGACCGGCGGTCTGCACTACGTGGCCCATGGCCTGCTCGCCGTAGTACGACTGCCAGTTGGTGTTGCTCACGAACGACGCGGCGGTGTTGAACGCCTGGTCCGGGTCGATCGCGGCAAAGCCCAGCGAGCCCGGCAGGTGACCCTGGAGGCGCTGGAGCAGGTAGAGGAACAGAACACCGACGGCGGAGAAGGCGAGGACGCCGCGCAGGTACGCGGGCCAGCGCATCTCCGTGTCGGGGTTGGCACCGACGCCCTTGTAGATCCACTTCTCGACGCGCCAGTGCTTGTCGGAGGTGTAGACCTTGGCCATGTGGTTGCCGAGCGGGATGTAGGCGAGCGCCAGTGCCGCTATCAGGGCGAGCAGTTGGAGCACTCCCGCTAGTACGGGACCCATTTCTTGTCTCAGAACCTCTCCGGGAAGATCAGGGCGAGGACGAGATAGCCCAGCAGGGAGACGGCCACGACGAGGCCGACGACGTTCTCGGCGGTCACAGCTTGGTCACCCCCTTGGCGACAAGGGCCACCAGCGCGAAAACCGCCACCGTGGTGACGACGAAGGCCAGATCGGCCATCGCGAACTCCTGGAGTGAGGTTCGGTTGGAACGGACGATTCGAGGAAAGCCCATCTGTGGCCGGATCGGGCCGGTCGTTGACGCCTCCCTTACGGCGGGGCCCACGGCTTTGACGGAACCCTGACGGGAGCCGGTCGGAAAGGGTGAGCAGGCTCGCCGTAGAGGTAGGCCATCCGGCCTCACGGCAGCCGGAAGCGGAGACGGCAGATCACCGCGTCGGTCTCCGTCGCACGGCGTGTGCGACGCCGGCTCGGAACGAAACAGGCCGACGGCGATCAGCACGAATATCGAGCCGACGAAGACGACCGTCGGCACGATGAACGCTCTCGCCGACTCCACGATGCCGCGCAGGTTCACTGCCGTGATCAGCGCCAGCACGGCGAACACAGTGCCAGCCGGACGTCGTAGAGGGCGGGGAAGGCCGAGGTCAGGGCGGCGACTCCGGCGGTGACGGCCACGGCGACGTTCAGGTCGGCACGCTCCGCCACCCGACCGGTCCGACGTGGACTGACTGCAGCGACAAGTCGCCCGCCCTCCCGGTTCTGGGAGCTGCGGAGCACCTGCGAACGGCGGGGAAGGCGTCGTTGCACCGCACGCGGTGTCCGCCGCAGACCTGGCGGGTCTCCTGCGGCTTCGCGGTCGAGACGGCGGGGGCACGACGTACCTGACCCGGCCGCCCCCGACTGCGGTGTGCGCCCCCTCGGGTGTTCTTGACACGGTCTTGACGCAGTCGGACGGCTCATCCGTGGGCCCATGCGTCACGGTGTGCTTACGCTGGTGCCGCCGTCCGCGTGATGGCCGGAACCTCACGCCGACCCGCGTATCAGGAGCACGCCGATGGCCACCACCGAACGCCCACCGCACCGCCTGCGTGCCTGGATATTGAAGGGTCTGTCCGACATGGGCAGGGCGGGCGGTCATACCGGGCCCCACGCCGCACCGGAGCCCGCCCACAAGGGGCAGCCGTGGTACCGCGTCATGTGCCTTACCGGCGTGGACTACTTCTCGACGCTCGGCTACCAGCCAGGCATCGCCGCCCTCGCCGCGGGCCTGTTGTCACCGTTCGCGACCGTCGTCCTGGTGGTGGTGACCCTCGCGGGCGCCCTGCCGGTCTACCGCCGTGTGGCCCAGGAGAGCCCGCACGGCGAGGGCTCCATCGCCATGCTGGAGCGACTGCTGTCGTTCTGGCAGGGCAAGCTGTTCGTCCTGACGTTGCTGGGTTTCGCGGCCACCGACTTCCTGATCACCATCACGTTGTCGGCCGCGGACGCCTCCACCCATCTCGTCGAGAACCCCCACCTCGAAGAGGCACTTCACGACAGGCAGCTGCTGATCACCCTGATTCTCATCGCGCTGCTCGGTGCGGTCTTCCTCAAGGGCTTCCTGGAAGCGATCGGCGTCGCCGTGGTCCTGGTGGGCGTCTACCTCGCCCTCAATGCCGTGGTGGTGGTGACAGGTCTGTGGCACGTGCTCACCGAGGGGCACGTGGTCACCGACTGGTCCAGCGCTTTGACCGCGGAGCACGGCAATGTCCTCGCTATGATCGGCGTGGCCCTGATCGTCTTTCCCAAGCTCGCGCTCGGTCTGTCCGGGTTCGAGACCGGGGTGGCGGTGATGCCGCACGTCAAGAGCGACCCGGGCGACACGGAGGAGAGCCCGAAGGGTCGAATCAGGGACACCAAGAAGCTGCTGACCGCCGCGGCCGTCATCATGAGCTGTTTCCTGATCACCACCAGCTTCATCACCACGCTGCTGATCCCGGAGAAGGAGTTCGAGCCGGGCGGCCAGGCCAACGGACGTGCCCTCGCGTTCCTGGCGCACGACTACCTGGGCAATGTCTTCGGCACTGTCTATGACATCTCGACGATCGCCATCCTCTGGTTCGCGGGAGCCTCCGCCATGGCCGGCCTGCTCAACCTCATGCCGCGCTATCTGCCGCGCTACGGCATGGCCCCGCACTGGGCCAGGGCCGTCCGCCCCATGGTCATCGTGTTCACCCTGGTCGGCTTCCTCGTCACCTGGATCTTCGACGCCGACGTCGACGCCCAGGGCGGCGCGTACGCCACCGGCGTCCTGGTGCTGATCACCTCGGCGGCGATTGCGGTGACCATCGCGGCCCGCCGGGCGAGGCAGCGGGGTTGGTTCATCGCGTTCACGGTGATCTCCGTGGTGTTCCTCTACACCACGGTCGTGAACGTCATCGAACGCCCCGACGGTGTGAAGATCGGCGCCTGCTTCATCGCGGGCATCGTCCTCATCTCCCTGCTCTCGCGGCTGATGCGCGCCTTCGAACTGCGCGTCACCAGCGTGACGCTCGACGACATGGCGGAACGATTCGTCCGGGACATAGCCAGCCGCAAGATCCGCTTCATCGCCAACGAGCCCGACAGCCGGGACACGACCGAGTACCGCGAGAAGGTCGAGCAGATCCGCGCCGACAACGACCTCCCCGAGCAGGAGGACTTCGTCTTCCTCGAAGTGACCGTCACCGACCCGTCCGAGTTCGAGGCCGGCCTGACCGTCCGCGGCGAGGTCATGCATCACCGCTACCGCGTCCTCACCCTGGAGTTCTCCTCCGTTCCCAACGCCCTGGCGGCCCTCCTGTTGCACGTCCGCGACACGACAGGCGCCGTCCCGCACATCTACTTCGAGTGGACCGAGGGCAACCCCTTCGCCAACTTCCTGCGCTTCTTCCTCTTCGGCCAGGGCGAGGTCGCCCCGGTCACCCGCGAGGTGCTGCGGGAGGCGGAACCGGACCGGGCGCGCCGCCCTCGGGTGCACGTAGGCTGATACGGAGGCGGCGCACGCGGCGGCGACCGCGCCGTGCCAGGTCCGCGACTTTGCGCAGGTTGCCGACCACCGACATGCCGATTCCTTCTTCTCCGAACCGCTGGATCCGCACAGTGTGCCAAAAGTCGATAGGCGGAGGTCGCACCCGACTCCCTTCACGGAAGGCCAGGTAGACCGGGGTGACCAGGTCCGCAGTCGTAACCGGCGTCGCCGGGTGCCCGGAACAGCCGGCCCAGCGGCGGGCATGTGGTCGAAGTCCATGCCGTAGACGGCAGCCATGGCGACGAGGATGGCGATCAAGGCGGCGGTCGCGCTGATGCCGCACCTGTCCTGGTCTTGCTGAACGCTCCTGGGGCGATGGCCATGGCCAGGATGTTGACGACAAGCACCGTGAGCACGGAGACTCGTTCGGCGGCCTGGGCGAGACGGTCGACGACACTGCGCAAGCATGCGGCCAGCTCCCGGCCCGCCCACAGCCAGGAACGCGACGCTGGGCGAGGTCGCCCGACGGCTGGGCCAGCGGCACGACGGCACGACGCAGTGCGAGGAGTTCGCGTTCGAGGTGTGGACGCGGCGTACGACGTGCCTGGCGTCCGGTGGTAACACGCCGATCTCGACCTGGTCGGTGGCCGCCTCCAACACGACGGCGTAGAGGTCCTGGTCGACTGGGCCTGCTTCCAAGCCGCGTCGGACACCGCTCAGGCGGCGGACACGGCCATGACGGACGACGACGATGAAGCCGCGGCCGACAAAGGCTGTGATCGCGCCGACGCCGACCGTGTCGGGATTCTCGACAAGGCGCTGACCAGCCTTGACGCTCGGCATGCGGGGGACGACGTCGCCATCATGGCAGCCCCACTCCCTCTCCGGGCCGCACCCGCACGATGGACCGCTCACCGGAGACGCCGCACATGGCCTCTATGCCGGGCCGACGCGGAGCCCACCCGTACAGATCGCGTATGGACTGCTCCACGGCGGGCCTGTCAGCACAGGGACTGCCATAGGCTGCACGGCAGGAGCCACGACAGGAACTGAACATGAGATCACTCGCCGACCTGGGAATGCGGTCCAGGATCACCATCCTCATGAGCGGGTCCGTCGCGCTCGTCACGGTGGGCTTCATCACTGACTGGTGGTGGCTCATCGGCATCGGCGCTTGGATGCTCATCGCCGCCGGCCTCACCGAGATGATCTACCGCCCCTGACCGGCGGCGGCCTTCCCCTCGCGGATCACCCCGCCGCGTATGTGCAGCGCGAGGCCGCCGACGTCAGGACGAACTCGTAGGACTCCCGGTCCCGCACCTTCGGATAGCCGGACCTGAGCGGGCGCGGGAGAACAGGGATCTCCACTGCGGTGATCAACTCTCCCTTGTGCAGCGCCTGTTCGCGCTGGGGGGCTGCCGGGCCGCAACAGGAAGTCGGCGATGGAGATTTGACGCGCCCCGTCCAGGCCCAACAGGTTCACCCGTGCCTCCAGGACGGCGAAGGCCACGGCGGCATCGGACGGGTGCGTGGCCACGCGGGCGTCAGAGGTGCCGAGGATGGCGTGAGTGCGGTTGGCGCCGTGCAGCGCGGCACAACCGGAGCGGGCTCACGCTTGTTGCAGTCGGCGGCCACGTCACGGAAGTACGTGCAGCGGGTGCGCTGCATGATGTTGCCGCCGATGGTGGCCATGTTCCGCAGCTGTGCCGACGCGCTCACTCCAGCGCCTCAAAGATGACGGGATACAGGGTGCGCACCCTGCGGTGGGCGGCGGCCTCGGACATGGTCACCAGGGCGCCGGTCCGCAGGCCCCCGCGGTCCGCGGTACAGCTCTGATGTCACGAGGCGACACAGATGGCATCATGAGGCGCCATCCGGTGCCACCGACGTGTTCACCCACGCGGGAGCGACCGCATTCACTTGGTGGCACCATGAGGGCTCCGTGCGCCTTTCCGCATCACGGAAAGGGCACGCGTTCCGAAACCTGTCACCCTCGTAGCGCCATTGCGCGCGGCGCCATTGTGGTGCCAAGCTAACGGCATGGACCTCAGCCCGTATGTCGACAACCTCCGCCGCGAACTCGCGGTGGCCGCCGAAGCCGGAGGGGAGGAAGCTCGCGAGCTCGCCGAGCGTCTCACCGCCCCGCTGGAGTCGGCGACCCGCCTGACCCTGCTCAACGTCCTGTCCGCCGCGATGGACGAGATCACGCGTGAGCTCGCCCCCGGCTCGGTCGACGTACGGCTGCGCGGTCTTGAGCCCGACTTCGTCGTGACACCCCCGCCCGCCGACGACACCACCACCGAACCGGTCAAGACCGTCGAGGCACCCGTCGCACCGGTGCCGGCCGACAGCGAGGGCGGTGGCCCCGCCCGTATCAACCTGCGTCTGCCCGCCCACCTCAAGGCGCGTGCCGAGGAGGCGGCGAACCGCGAGGGCCTCTCGGTCAACGCCTGGCTGGTCCGGGCGGTGGCCGGCGCGGTCGAGGGCGGCACCCCGATACGCACCACGGAGAAGACCCGCACCGTCGGACAGAGCCTGACTGGCTGGGTGCGCTAGCCCCGCTCGCGTCCACACCGCACCACCCACACCACGTCCCACCAGCGGGGGCGGCCCGACGACCCACGAGGACAGTACCGCCATGCCTTCTTTCGACACGCCCGAGCCAATCTCGGTCACGGCCCACGTCTACTCCGGATCCATCAGGTTCACCGCCGGCGACCGCACCGACACCGTCGTCGCGGTGGAGCCCCGCGACCCCAAGCGCGACCAGGACGCGCGGGTGGTGGAGCAGACCGAGGTCTCCTATGCGAACGGCACTCTGACCATCAGGACCCCCAAGGCCAACCTCGTCGGGCGCTCCGGCACCGTCGACGTGACGGTGGAACTGCCCACGGGCTCGCACATCGAGGTCTCCGGCGCCAGTGCCCAGGTGCTCGGCGAGGGCCGGCTGGGCGAGGTCCGCCTCAAGACCTCGGCCGGCGACGTCCGGCTCGACACGACCGGACCGCTCCAGCTGTCCGCCGCGCACGGCTCCATCACCGTGGACCGGGTCGAGGGCATGGCCGAGATCACCACCAACTCCGGCCACCTACGCATCGGGGTCGTGGACGGGCCCGCCGTCCTGAAGAACTCCCATGGCAGCACCACCGTCGACGCCGTGACCGGCGAACTGCGCGTGAACGGCGTCAACGGTGGCGTCGACATTGCGCGTGTCGAGTCGTCGGTCACCGGCACCACCACCAACGGCCACCTCCGCGTCAACGATGTCGCGCGCGGCACCGTTCACCTGGAGACCTCCAACGGTCAGATCGAGGTCGGCATCCGTGAGGGCACCGCCGCCTGGCTCGACGTCAGCTCCAAGCGCGGGCAGGTGCGCAACACGCTGTCCTCCTCCGACGCGCCGGAGGAGACCGAGGAGACCGTCCGGGTCCACGCACGGTCCAACTGGGGCAACATCGACATCCGCCGCGCCCGGACCTGAGCACCACCCGCCCCCGCTCATCCCCCGTCACGAAAGCCTCCGAAAGGGAGTGCTCCATGCCTTCTTCTGTCATGCCCACGTCCAGGAAGGGTGAGGGTGTGCCGCCGCCGGCCGCGATCTCGGCCGTCGGGCTGCGCAAGTCCTTCGGTGACAAGACCGTCCTCGACGGCATCGACCTGCATATCCCAACCGGGTCCGTGTTCGCCCTGCTCGGGCCGAACGGCGCGGGCAAGACCACCGCCGTCAAGATCCTCTCCACGCTCATCACCGCCGACGCGGGTGAGCTGCGCGTCGGCGGGCACGACGTCGCCACCGAGCCGCAAGCCGTGCGCGCCGCGATCGGCGTCACCGGGCAGTTCTCCGCCGTCGACGGCCTGATCACCGGGGAGGAGAACATGCTGCTCATGGCCGACCTGCAGCATCTGCCCCGGCAGGAGGGCCGGCGCGTCGCCGCGGAACTGCTGGAGCGCTTTGACCTCACCGACGCGGCGAAGAAGCCCGCCTCGTCCTACTCCGGCGGTATGAAGCGCCGTCTGGACCTGGCGATGACGCTGGTGGGCGACCCGCGGATCATCTTCCTCGACGAACCCACCACCGGCCTCGACCCACGCTCCCGGCACAACATGTGGCAGATCATCCGCGAGCTGCTCGCCGACGGCGTCACCGTCTTCCTCACCACCCAGTACCTGGAGGAGGCCGACGAACTCGCCGATCGCATCGCCGTGCTGAACAACGGCAAGATCGCCGCCGAGGGAAGCGCCGAGGAGCTCAAGCGGATCGTCCCCGGCGGGCACGTCCGGCTCCGCTTCACCGACCCGGCGGCCTACCAGACCGCCGTCACCACGCTGCACGAGGCCAACCGCGACGACGACGCGCTGGCCCTGCGCATCCCCAGCGACGGCACCCAGCGCGAACTGCGCTCCCTTCTCGACTGGCTGGACTCGGCCGGTATCGAGGCGGACGAGCTGTCCGTGCACACCCCCGACCTCGACGACGTCTTCTTCGCCCTGACCGGCGGCACCGACAAGCACAAGGAGGCTGCCCGATGAGCGCCCTGTCCCTCGTGGTCCGCGACTCGAACACGATGTTGCGCCGCAATCTGCTGCACGCCCGGCGCTATCCGTCCCTGACGCTGAACCTGCTGCTCACGCCCGTCATGATGCTGCTGCTCTTCGTCTACATCTTCGGCGACGTGATGAGCGCGGGCATCGGTGGCGGCGGCGCCGACCGCTCCGAGTACATCGCCTACATCGTTCCCGGCATCCTGCTGGTGACCATCGGCAGCACCGTCATCGGGGCCGCGGTGTCCGTCTCCACCGACATGTCCGAGGGCATCATCGCCCGCTTCCGAACCATGGCGATCCACCGGGGCTCGGTGCTCATCGGGCACGTGATCGGCAGCGTGTTGCAGGTGCTCATCAGTCTGGTCCTCGTCGGGGCCGTCGCCGCGGCCATCGGCTTCCGGTCCACCGACGCGACGGTGCTGGAGTGGCTGGCGGCATTCGGACTGCTCGCGCTGTTCGCCCTGGCACTCACCTGGATCGCGGTCGGCATGGGGCTGGCCAGTCCGAACGCCGAGGCGGCCAGCAACATGGCCATGCCGTTGATCTTGCTGCCGCTCATCTCGAGCGCCTTCATCCCGGCCGACACCATGCCGGGCTGGTTCCAGCCGATCGCCGAGTACCAGCCCTTCACCCCCGCCATCGAGACCCTGCGCGGACTGCTCCTCGGAACCGAGATCGGTCACAACGGGTGGCTTGCCATCGCCTGGTGCGTGGGTCTATCCGCCCTCGGCTACTTCTGGTCGAAGTCGCTCTTCGAGCGCGACTCCAAGTAACGGGCCGCACCCACGATCGGTCGTGATCCTTCCCCCGGTGGCGCGCGCCGAGACCGTCTCGGCGCGCGCCGCCCTCCCGGCCCTCCGACCCCTCGCCCCCCGGCTCACCGGTGTTCGGCTTCACCCCCGCCGGGCGTCACAGCGTTCCGGGCGTTCCGGGCGCCCCGCGGCGCAGGTAGACCTGCCCGGACCACGGCACGTCCGGGTCGAAGGAGCCGATGCGCTGCGTCCGCCGTTCACCGACGGCCGCGTAGGACCCGCCGGCCGCCACCACGTGGTCCGCCGACTCCCAGGAGAACGGGCCGAGTCCCGTCTCGCGTGGGGCGCCCCGCTGCAGGCTCGGTGATCAGATAGCGGGGGTGGGCGGGGTCCCTCTCCAGTTTGCGCCGCAGCTGGGCCATGCAGACCCGCAGGTAGTTGGTCTTGCTGCTTGCCGAACGGCTTGGTGACGTAGTCGTCGGCACCGGCGTCCAGCGCGGCCACCTTCTCGTCCGATCCCTGCCGTGCGGACAGGACCAGGATCGGCACGCGGGTCCAGCCGCGCAGGCCCTTGATGACGTCGACGCCGTCCATGTCGGGCGAGCAGAGATGATACCTGACCGGTATCAAAGCGGCGCAGTCGAGCCGCGTTCTCGACCCTCAAAGGAGCGTGGGGCCGAGATGGTCGCTCGCGCCGCCTGCGGAGGTGCAGCAGAGACTTCCACTTCGGGCGTCATCCGAGCGTCAACAATCTCCGAACGACCCTCTGAAGGCGTCGCCGACGCAGGCACCTCGCTCACGAATCCGCAGGTCAGCGAGCTGCAAAGATCGATCCGTCACTGGAACCGCTGCACGGAGAGAAACAGGTCGAGCAACCCACCCGGACAACAAAAGCGCAGGTCAGGGCCTCTTGCCCGCAGGTTCGAGGATCGCGACGCACTCCACATGCGCCGTCATAGGGAAGATGTGCGGTCTGGACCGCTCCAGATACCATGCAGGTCAGAGGCAGTTTTCCAGCCCATTTCGGGTTCCGTCGATGGCTCCGTGCGTCATACGTGCGTCACCGCCACAGACGTGCGTCAGAGACACCAGCACCGCGACCACAGCCGTGGCCCACAGCGTACTCGGCGGAAACCCGAGCCGCCCATGGCAGCACGAATCGCGGGCTCCCCGCCCACAAGCCCCTCGGAATCGGCAGCCCGACGCAAGAAGCCCCCTGACCGGCAGGAACCAGATCAGGGCGGCGTGCGCAAGAGCAGGGGGCACAAACACGGACGGATGTGGCGGGCGACTCACCCGCCACAGAGGAGGAGCATCACCATCCGGCCTCACCCGGTTGCGCGTCGGCCCCGCCCCCTCCACTCATACGATGCCTCTGCCCCTCCGACCTAGGATCCCGAACAGCCACTTCGCTATCGCAATCTGGTCGCAGCGCTGCGGCACCCCGCCGAACGGCTCTTGCCGCGGCACGCGCACATCGACGAGGCGCTCGTGGAGTACACGGTCGACACCCCCAGGAGATCTTCTGACGGCCCATCGGCCTTGTCCTGCACGATCTTGATGGCGACGCCTTTGACCGGGCCGTGGGCGCATATGCGGACAGCCGGTACCGCACCATCACCGTGGCCCGGACGCCCGGGACCGGGCCACGGCGCGTAATCGCCTCGCCGCCATCTGCTCTAGGCCGTCACCCACAGCCCGGTCGTGCCCCTCGCCCAGGCGGAGGTGGGGCACCCAACGCCGAGTGCCGTGTCCGAGTCCCGCGTCCTTCAGCCAGCATGGGCGGCCGAGTCGCCACCTTCCGGCCACGCCGGGCGCGGCAGGGGCTGCGCCCATGGCGTACTGAAGGCTTCGTCGCCGACCTTGACGACCACTTGATCGGTGCCCTCGGCGCAGAAGAACACAAATATCGCGCACCGTCAGCGCTTACCCCGGGGTCAGGACAGAGGAATCCTCGAGCCGCATTTCCTTGAGATTAGGTCCGAAGGGATCTTCAACCTTCCAGCACAGGGAGTACCGGTGGGAGCGTCAGCATCCAGTCGGCCACCTGGGCGTAGCGCTGCGGCACCCCGTCGCGCGACGAGGCGGGCGGGGTGCGGGCAAGGTGGCAGGATGGTGGTTGGGTCGGCCATGCCGCGAGCACAGCCGTGACCGCTGCGCGACGAGGAACGGTCTTGGATCTCGGAGCCACATCAAAGTACATGTGGGGCGCACGGGGGTAGGCGGACATTCGGACATTCGCCTGGCTGCTTCGGCTGGATCTGGATCACCAAAACCTGCGCCTGTCTCCGCTGCCGGGCATCGCCACTGTGCCTGCCGCGCGAATGCTTGAGCGGGCGTCGGCACACTTCACCTTTGTCAGTACTACTGCCTTCCCAAAGTAGTTAGCCTTGCCGTCGTGAAAGGATCAGTCGCCGGCATCGTCCGACCTCGCACTCCGCCCGCCGAACAGAAGCAGCCCTCGAGACGCACGCTGATCCCGCCACTGTTCGTCTGGGTCTCGCTCAATGTCTCCGCCCTGCTGCTGCCTTCTGGCTTCCCGGAGGGCCTGAACCGGTGGTGGCAGATGCTGATCGGGGCAGCCGTCACCGGCGTCGCCGTGGCGCTGCACCGGCGACAACCCCTGATCTCGTTCGTACTGTGCCTGTCCCTGTGGTGGACCCTCGGCACGTTGGACAACGACCTCGGGTCCACGATCCTTTCCCCGTACCTGCCCGCCGTCTTCATCATCAGCTTCGCGGTGGGACGGCTCCCGGTGGCCACCACATCGGTGCTGCTGGCCGTCGGCGGGACGATTGTCGTCGGCTCGGTCCTCGCGGTCTCGGTCCATCTGTCCCTGCCGATGTGGTTCCTCCTGCTGACCGTGCTGATCTTCGCCTGTCTGCTCCCCTGGCTGACGGGCCGCTACTGGCAGCAGCGGCACGAACTGCAGCTCGCAGGCTGGGAACACGCACGCCAGATGGAACTGCAGCAGCGCATCCTGATCGACCAGGTCCGACTGCGCGAGCGGACCCGGATCGCCGAGGACATGCACGACTCGCTGGGCCACGAACTCAGCCTGATCGCCCTGCGCGCCGGGGCGCTACAGGTCGCTCCCGGCGTGGACGAGAACTTCCGGGATGCGGCCGGTGAGCTGCGAGAAAGCACTGCACGGGCTATGGACCACCTGCGCGAGATCATCGGCGTCCTGCGCGAGGACGTCACGGAGACCCCACTGGATCCCTCACAGTCCGGCATCGCCTCGCTGATCGACCGCACCCGGGCGTCCGGTGTGCGGGTGAGTCTGGAACGCATGGGCGAGCCGGACCAGTTGCCCGCCATGACGGACAAGGCGCTGTACCGAGTCGTGCAGGAGTCACTGACCAACGCGATCAAACACGCCCCCGGTGCGCCCGTGACCGTGCGTCTGGAGTACTGGCCGACCGAGGTCATGGTGACCGTACGCAACGCTCCGCCGCAGGAACCACCGGCGGACGACCGACCGAGCGGGCGACGCGGGCTGATCGGGCTCCGGGAGCGGGCGCGGCTCGCGGGCGGGCGGTTGCACGCCGCCCCCCTGCCGGACGGCGGTTTCGAGGTGACGGCCAGGCTGCCCCGGGTGCCCGAGGCGATCAGGCCCGACGAGGATCCCGAGTGGCTGTCACCGGACGCCTCGGAGACGGAGGGCGGTCTCGCCGACGCGACCACGCATGTGCGCCGGCGCTTCATCGCCGCGGTGTCGCTGCCGTCCGGCCTGTTCGTCCTGCTCGTCGTCGGGATGATCGGCTACTACGCGTACCTGTCGGCGACCACCACGCTGTCCGCGGAGGACTTCGCCGGGCTCCGGATCGGTCAGAGCACGGCCGAGGTCAACCGCGTCCTTCCCAGCAACGACATGAACGATCCGCCGTCCGAGGAACTGCCCGTCCCATCCGGCGCGTTCTGCCACTACTACCGTTCCAGTAATGCGCTCTTCGTCCAGGTCGACGTCTACCGGCTCTGTTTCGCCCAAGGACGCCTCGTGGCCAAGGACGTCATCACCGCCGAGTCCCGGGTCCCCGCGGACCACGACTGACCGCCTCCCCCACCGTGTGCTTGAAGAGGAGACAACCATCACTCCCATCACCCTTGTCCTGGCCGACGACGAAGCAATGATCCGCGCGGGGGTGAAGGCCATCCTGGCCACCGATCCCGAGATCAATGTGGTCGCCGAGGCGGCCAACGGACGCGAGGCCATTGCCCTGACGCTGGAGCACCGGCCCGACGTGGTGCTCATGGACATCCGTATGCCCATCATGGACGGGCTCGCCGCCACTGCTGAGATCAAGCGGCAGGTTCCCCAGACCTCGGTGCTCGTACTGACCACCTTCTCCGAGGACTCGTATGTGGCCCGGGCGCTGGGCGACGGCGCCAGCGGCTTCATGCTCAAGTCCGGCGATCCGCGGGAACTGCTGACCGGCGTGCACGCCGCGGCGGCCGGTGCCTCCTATCTGTCGGCGAAGGTAGCCGAGCGGGTCATCGCCGAGCTCAACCGCGGCTCCGGACGGCAGGCCGAGTCGCGCGGCGCCGCCGCGCAAAAGCGGGTGAGTGAGCTGACCGAGCGGGAGCAGGAGGTGCTTGCGCTGGTTGGCAGCGGCCTGTCCAACGCCGACATCGGAAAGCGGCTTCATGTGGTCGAGGGCACTGTCAAAAGCTACGTCAGCGCCATTTTCACCGCGTTGGGTGTGCGCAACCGGGTGCAGGCCGCGATCATCGCGTACGAGGCCGGGCTAGTGACCGACCGGGACGCGTGACCCACGCGTCGTACCCCGGGCACCGATGTGCCCGGGGTACGACAACCGAAAAGGACAGCGAAAAAACCGGGGCGTCGGGCCACCGTGCGGGGGATTCCCGGTGGCCCGACGCCCGTACGCACCGGTCTGCGGCCGGAGCGCGTTTCAGGGGTGACCAGAGGTCACGCGTCGCGCTTGCGGAAGGTGTAGAAGCCCAGCGCCAGGGCTCCGAAGGCCCACAGTACGAGGAGCAGGAGCCCCATTCCGGGTCCGTACGGCGTGGAGTCCGCGTTCATGAAGACGGTGCCCGCCGAGTTGGGCATCCGCTCCGCGAGCGACACCAGCGGGTCGATATCGGAGGCCTGCAGGATCACTGGCAGAACGGTGAGCCCGACGAACACGAGGGTGAGCGTGCCGGCGGCGCTGCGCACGGCCACGGCGACGGCGGCCGTGAGCACGGCGACGAGCGCGAGGTAGACACCGATCCGCAGGGCGCTGCCCAGGGCGTCGCCGCCGGCCGTTTCCGCCTTGTCGCCCAGTGACACCGAGGAGACGCCTACGCCGATCAGGCCGAACACGATGCCGGCGAGCAGGCTCACCGCACCGGCCACCGCGGTCTTGGCCGCCAACAGCCGGCCTCGCTTCGGCACGGACTGGAGCGTCGTGCGGATGCTGCCCGAGGCGTACTCGGCCGTGATCATCAGCATCGCCAGGGCGATCAGCGCGAACTGGGCGACGTACACGGTGGCCACGGCGACATCGCCGACCGGCACCGTGGTGCCCTTCTCCTTGTTGTTCGCCATGGTCGCGCCGATGATCGGGGTGGTGAGGAGCATCAGCCCCGCGCCGCCGAGCAGGCACCACCAGGTGGACTTGACGGACCAGAGTTTGATCCATTCCGCGGCCACGGCGCCGGGCAGTCCGCCGCCGGAGGCACGTACCGATGGGTCGGCAGTCGTCGCGGGCATTGATGTCGTCATGACCAATCCTTGTGCTGAGTCAACGGTTCGACGCGGTCGCGTGGGGTTCTGCCGCCGGTTCGGGGCGGGGTGTCGCAGGGGGCGTGGTGCCGAGCACTGCTGTCAGCGCCGGGCGCTGCCGCAGCCGGGCGACGGCCCAGGTGCCCGGGATCATCGCGGCCAGCAGGAGCACCGGGGCCAGCACCACGCCGAGCAGGGCACCGGCGACGACGTCGTGCAGGTAGTGCACGCCGACGTAGACACGTGACAGCGCGACGAGCACGGCGAGGGGCAGGGCGAAAGCGGCTACGAGGCGCCAGGTGATGAGGAACGTCGCGGCGGAGGCAGCGGCGATCACGGAGTGGTTGCTCGGGAAGGCCCAGTCACCCGGCGCCGGACATTCGGCGATGGTCCGGACGTTGGGAATGTCGCGGCAGGGACGTTCCTCGTGCAGCCAGACCTTGATGATCTCGCTCAGCCCGTACACGATCAGGACGGCGGCCGGTGCGAGCAGTGCCACGGCCATCGACCGGTGGTCACGACCGCGAGCCCGCCACCACTGGAGGACGAAGAGGGCGGCGAGAACGAGAATGCCGAGTTCCGTGCCGATCTCGCCCGCCGACTGCATCCAGCCCGGCGTGGTGGCCGCCCACTCGGTGATCTCCCGGTAGACGCCGACGCCGTACTCGGGTCCGGCCTCGGCGAGCTGCACCGTAGGGATCGTCGTCTCCGACATCAAGCCCCCGTCCCCGGGTGCTGGTGGCCGGAGGCGGCCCCGAACTCGACGCTGTCAGCGGTGAGTTCCATGTACGCCTGCTCGAGCGATGCCTCGACGCTGCGGACTTCATGCAACCGGACGCCCAGCTCGAAGGCTAGATCCGACACCCGGTCGACGGTAAGCCCCGTGATGTACAGCTCGTTGTAGCTCTCCCAGCGAGCAGGCACCGACCATTCGTGCAGCCGGGCCATGAGCTTCTGGAGCCCTTCCTGCTCGGGTCCGCGCGCCCGCACGGCGTTGAGCGAGCTGCTCTCGATGAGCTGCTGGACGGACGTCTCGGTGATCAGCCGCCCCTTGCCGATGATCACCAGCTGATCGGCGGTGAGCTGCATCTCGCTCATCAGGTGGCTGGAGACGAAAACGGTGCGGCCCTCGGCGGCCAGTCCGCGCATCAGACCTCGGATCCAGCGCACACCGTCGGGGTCGAGGCCGTTGACGGGCTCGTCGAACATGACGACGCCGGGGTCGCCCAGCAGGGCGCCCGCGATGCCGAGGCGCTGGCCCATGCCGAGCGAGAACGAGCCGGCGCGGCGGTTGGCCACCGAGGTCAGACCCACGGTCTCCAGGACCTCGTCGACCCGGCGGGCCGGGATGCCGTTGGTACGGGCGAGCGCACGCAGATGGGCGCGCGCGCTGCGACCGGGATGCACGGCCTTGGCGTCCAGCAATGCTCCGATCTCTCTCAGCGGGTAGGCCAGTTCAACGTAGGGCCGGCCGCCAACGAGTGCCTGGCCGGACGTGGGACGGTCCAGGCCCATGATCATTCGCATGGTGGTGGACTTGCCCGCACCGTTGGGCCCGAGGAATCCGGTGACCTTGCCCGCCCCGATGGTGAGGGACAGGTTGTCTACGGCGGCCTGACCGCCGTACCTCTTGGTCAACCCCTGCAGGGTGATCATGAATGACTACTCCCAGCCGTTCCAGCTTCTCTGTCTCACCGAGAACCTAGGCTCTGGCCAGGCACGATCACATCAGTCCAAGGGAAGGCGTCCGCCCTTACTTTAGTCAGGACTTGCACCGAGACCTTAGGCAACCACCAATTGACTCTTGCCATGATCCGTCCGGAGAGCGCAGAGTGGAACGGCAGTTCCCAGCCGGACGCAGCGGCCGTCCCTCGTCTCACTTTTCCGTTCCCGTCGAAAGGTCCTTCAGCGCTGCCCGAAAACGGTATGCGCACCGCCCTCAACCTCATCTGGGGAGCCATGTCTCAGCTCACGAACGCACCCTGTATAGAGGAATCCGAACCCACCGATCCGGTCCACACCGTCCGCACCTATTACCGTCTGGTCGACTCCGGCGACGTGCCCGGTCTGGTCCGGCTCTTCGCACCCGACGCCGAGTATCACCGCCCCGGATACGACAAGCTCACAGGCCGTGCGGAACTCGAACGCTTCTATCGCGAGGACCGCGTCATCGCCGACGGCACACACCGCCTGACCAAGATCGTGAGCCAGGGCCGCGACGTGGCTGTGCATGGCACGTTCGAAGGGGTGCTGCACGACGGGACTAGGACTTCCGTGCGATTCGCCGATTTCTTCAGCGTGAACACGGCGGGCACTTTCTCGCTGCGCGAGACTTTCTTCTACGCGCCGCTCGTCTGAGCCAACTGCGCAACACACCGGGGGATTTTCTCTGTCATGCGTCAATTCGATGCAACCGCCGCCGAAGCCACCCGAATACCCTTCGGGGAACAATTCACCCCGCACATGGTCACCGCCGAGTGGACAGAGCGGGACGGCTGGTCCGAACCACGGCTGAGCCCTTTCAGGGATCTGCCGATGTCCCCGGCCATGGTCGGCCTGCACTACGGCCAGGTCGTCTTCGAAGGGC
Source organism: Streptomyces sp. NPDC052079 (assembly GCF_040680275.1). Lineage (NCBI taxonomy): Bacteria > Bacillati > Actinomycetota > Actinomycetes > Kitasatosporales > Streptomycetaceae > Streptomyces > Streptomyces sp. NPDC052079. Next base: position 15,521 of record NZ_JBFAWL010000026.1, on the reverse strand, counting down.
TGAAGGCCTACCGCCGGGGCAGCGACGCGGTGGCCTGTTTCCGGCCCGCCGACCACGCCGCACGGCTGAGGCGCTCCGCGGAGCGCCTGGCCATTCCCGCACTGCCCGAGGAGAGTCTCCTGCAGGCCCTGGACCTGATCCTCGAGGCCGACGGCGGCTGTCTGCCGCAGCGTCCCGGACTGAGTCTGTACCTGCGCCCGGTTCTCTACGCGAGCGAGGCGAATCTCGCCCTGCGCCCCGCCCGCAGGTACACGTTCCTGCTGATCGCCTTCGTCACAGGAGGCTTCTTCTCCGACCGTCCGGATCCGGTGAAGGTCTGGGTCGGCCGCGACTACACGCGCGCGGCCCCGGGCGGCACCGGCGGCGTGAAGTTCGCCGGGAACTACGCCCCGTCGTACGCCGCCCAGGAGCAGGCACGTCGGGCCGGCTGCGACCAGGTGGTGTGGCTGGACCCCGTGGAGCGCCGGTGGGTCGACGAACTCGGCGGCATGAACCTCTTCTTCGTCTGGGGCAGCGGCCCGTCGGCGCAGCTGGTCACGCCGCCGGTGACCGGGACGCTGCTGCCCGGCGTCACCCGGGACTCGCTGCTGCACCTGGCCGCCGCGCGCGGACTCGCCGTACGCGAGGAGCCGCTGTCGATCGAGCAGTGGAAGGCCGAGTGCCTCGACGGCACGATCACGGAGACCTTCGCCAGCGGCACCGCCGCTGTCGTCACCCCGGTCGGCACGGTGCGTGACGGCGCCGACGGGTGGCAGGTGGGGACGGGCCTGGCGGGCCCCCTCACGCTTGCCCTGCGCGATGCGCTGGTCGACATCCACACCGGGCGGGCGCCGGCGCCCGAGGGCTGGCTGCGCACCGTCGACATCCGAGGTGCAGGCCATGGCCGGACGCCGTCACGGGAGAGCCTGGTCGGCTCCGGTCAGTGAACACCACGGCCGGTACGGGCTGCGGCCCGCCCATCGGCCATCCAACGCGGTCTGCAACAGGGGGAGTTCCATGCATTCCGACGTGCGTGCGAAGCGTGTCGTCGTCAAGATCGGCACCTCGTCGCTCATCTCCGCGGGAGCACCCGACCCCGCGAAAGTGTCCGCCCTCGCCGACGCGGTGCTACGGCTGCACCAGGACGGCCTGACGCCCGTACTGGTCGCGTCGGGGGCCATCGCCCTGGGCGGCGCGCAGCTGCCGCCGGTCGCCCGAGAGGGGGGCGCGGGACGCCAGTTGGCGGCCGCGGTGGGGCAGGGCCTGCTCTTCGATTCGTTCCGGCGCGGCCTCGCGGAGCGGGGTCTGACCGCCGCGCAGGTTCTGCTGACCCCGGTCGACGTCACCGGCCCGGAGCACGGTGACAGCGTCCGCGCGGTGCTCGAGTCCTGTCTCGAGGCAGGGCTGGTACCCGTCGTCAACGAGAACGACACCGTCATGGTGCGCAACAACGACGTGCTCGCGGCGCTGCTGGCGGCCGCGCTCGGGGCCGAGCGGCTGGTGCTTCTCACCGATGTCCCCGCCCTGTACGAGAGCGATCCGCGGCATGACACCGACGCGCGCCGCATCCCTGAAGTGCGCGCCCTGACGCCCGAGATCGAACGGCTCGCGGGCGTGGCGGCGAGCGGCATGGGCACCGGCGGCATGGCCGCCAAGCTGTGCGCCGCCTGGATCGCCACACTGGCCGGGGTGCCCACGGTGATCGCGGGCGCGGACGCCGAGGACGCGGTGGTGCGTGCAGTGCGCGGCGAGGACATAGGCACCCTCGTTCAAGCCCGCGCCCGCGACAAGCAGCCGGGCCTGCGCCGGCTGTGGCGCGCCCTGTCGGCGCCGCCGGCCGCGCGGCTGCGGGGCGGCCCGGACATCCGTCGCCTGGTCGCCGACGGCGCGCCACTGACGACCCGTCATTTTGTCTTTTGCGAGGAGCCGTTCGGGACGGACGACGTCGTGGACGTGCTCGACCCGGACGGCCGGGTCGTGGCGCGGGGCCGCGCCTGTGTGGCCGCCGACCGCCTGGCGGATGCCGCCGCCGATCCGACCGTGGTTCACCACACCGAATACATCAGCCTGTTGGAGGAGTGAGAATGTCCGCCACCGTTACCGACATCTGCCAACGCGCCCGTGCCGCGTCCACCGTCATCCGCGAGCTGACCACCGAGGTCAAGGACCAGGTGCTGAGCGAGATGGCCGACGCGATCGACGCGGCGGCCGAGGTGCTGAAGGAGGCCAACGCCCGTGATGTGGAGGCGGCTCGCGCCGCGGGCACCTCGGCCACCCTGGTCGACCGGCTCACGCTGACCGACAAGCGCATCGCGGGGATGACCGGCGCGATCCGCACGATCATCGACCTGCCCGACCCGGTCGGCGAGGTGGTGGGCGGCCGTACCCGGCCCAACGGCCTGCGCATCGAGCATGTGCGTGAGCCGCTCGGGGTCGTCGCGGTCATCTACGAGGCCCGTCCGAACGTCACCGCCGACGTGGCGGCGCTGTGCCTGAAGTCCGGCAACGCGGCCGTGCTGCGCGGCTCCTCGATCGCGCAGCACACCAACGCGGCGATCGCGGACGTCCTGACCGAGGTGCTGCGGGCGCGGGAGGACGTTCCCGACGACGCCGTGCAGCTGATCCGGGACACCTCTCGCGAGGCCGCGATGGAGCTGCTGCACGCGGACGGCTACGTCGATCTGCTGGTGCCGCGCGGCGGCCCGAGTTTGATCCAGACCGTCAAGGACAACGCCACCGTGCCGACCGTGATCGACGGTGACGGCAACTGCCACGTCTACGTCGACGCCAGCGCCGACCTCGCGCGCGCCACGGACATCGTGGTCAACGGCAAGACCTCGCGGCCCAGCGTGTGCAACGCGGTGGAGACCCTGCTGGTCCACCGGGACCTGGCCGCGGACTGGCTGCCCAAGGTGCTGGACACCCTGCAGGGGCTCGGCGTGAGCATCCGCGGCGACAAGGGCACCCGCGAGGTGTGGCCGACCGCGGCCGAGGCGCAGGACAGCGACTGGGAGACCGAGTATCTGGACCTGATCCTCGCGGTGAAGGTGGTGGACGACCTCGACGAGGCCGTCCGGCACATCGACCGCTACGGCACGCGCAACGCCGAGGCGATCGTGGCCCAGGACTACGACGTGGCCCGCCGCTTCACCCTGGCGGTCGACTCGGGCAGCGTCTTCGTCAACACCTCCACGCGCTACTCCGACGGCGGCGAGTTCGGCTACGGCGTCGAGATCGGTGTCTCCACGCAGAAGCTGCACGCCCGCGGTCCGATGGGGCTCGAATCGCTGACCTGTGTCAAGAACGTGGTCTGGGGCAGTGGGCAGATCCGTGTCATATGAACGCCCGGTGCGCGCCACATCCGCACCCCCGGTACCCGCGAAAGGCGAAGCCGCAATGCCCGCGCTGCACCACGCGAGCCTGCTGGACACGGTCCAGGAGGCCTCGTCGATCAAGCTGAACAACCGGATCTACGAGATGCAGGCCGCCGGGGTCGACGTGGTCACGCTCTCCCTCGGGGAGGCCTTCTTCGACCTCCCCGTGCCGTCCTTCGAGGGGCTGCCCGCGTCCCGGCTGCACCACTACTCGCACTCGCGCGGTCTGCCGCTGCTGCGGGAGAAGCTCGCCAAGTACCACGCGTCCGCCTCGGGCGTCCCGGTCGACCCCGACCATGAGGTGCTGGTGACGGCCGGCTCCAAGGCCGCGATCTTCATGGTGCTCACGGCGCTGCTGGAACCGGGCGACGAGGTGATCATCCCGGAGCCGCTGTGGGTGAGCTACCCGGACCAGGTGCGACTGGCCCGCGGGGTGCCGGTGATGACCCCGTGGTACGACACCGTGGAGGACTTCGACTCCTACGTCACCCCCCGCACCCGGGCCATCGTCGTCAACAACCCGCACAACCCCAGCGGCCGGCGGCTCGGCGCCGAGGAGCTGCGGGTGCTGCACGAATTGGGCGAGCGGCACGGCCTGTTACTGATCGCCGACGAGGCGTACCACGAATTCGTGCCGGAGGGCGCGGAATTTGTCTCGGCCCTCGTGTTCGATCCGGAGAAGCGGCACACCGTCGTCTGCAATTCCATGTCGAAGAACTACGGTATATCCGGCTGGCGCATCGGCTATGTGATGGCCAACCGGCAGCTGACGGATCAGCTCATCAAATTGCAGCAGCATCTGGTGACCTGTGCGCCGACGATTCTCAGCTACTACCTGGCGGAGCATTTCGAGAACGTCCTGGAACACACGCGGCCGCAGATCCAGCGGGTCGTGTCACTGCGCAACCGGATGGCCGGGATGCTCGCGGAGCGCGGTGTGGAATGCCTTCCCGGGGATGCCACGTTCTATCTGTTCGCCTCGCTCGGCGCCTCCCGGCTGGACTCCGAGGAGTTCGCGGGGACTCTCCTCGACCGGCACCGGGTGGCGGTGGTCCCGGGGATCGGATACGGCGCCTCCTGCAACCGGTTCGTCCGGATATCGGTGGGCACGGAGAGCGAGGAGCGACTGGTCCGCGGGGTCTCGGCGGTGGCGTCGCTCATCGAGGAGACGCGGTGAGCCGGACCGTCGCCTTCGTCGGCTGCGGGCGCATCACGCGCGCCGTGGTGGGCGGGCTGGTCGCTGCGGGAGACGCCCCGGAGTCACTCCGGGGCGTCTCCCGCAGCGGGGCCCGGGCCCGGGCGCTCAGCGAGGAGTTCGGCATCCGGGCCGCGGCATCGGTGCAGGAGGCCGTGGACGGCGCGGACGTCGTCGTCCTCGCCGTCCATCCGCACCAGACTCCGGCTGCGCTGGACGCCCTGGCGGGCGCGCCGGCCGGCGGTGGGGCGGTGCTGGTGTCGCTGGTGGCGTCCTGTCGCACGAAGGCCGTGGTCGCGGCGCTGCCGGGGACCGCGGTGGTGCGTGCCGTGCCGAACGTCGCGGTGGCCGCGCGCCGCGGGGTGACCGTCCTGTCGTCCGGCCCGGGCTGCCCGCCCGGGGCGTTCCACACCGCCCGGGCGCTCTTCGCGCCGCTGGGCGAGGTGCTGACGGTGCGGGAGGACCTGATGGAGACGGTGAGCGCACTGTCCGGGGCGGGTCCGGCCCTGGTCGCCCACTTCGCGCGGGCGCTGGCCCGGGCGGGCGCCGGACAGGGGCTGAGCGCGGACACGGCCGCCGTTCTGGCCGCTCACGCCGTACGGGGCACGGGTGCGCTGCTGACGGAGCCCGGTGCCACACCGGATGCCGTCATGGACCAGGTCGCCTCCCCGAGGGGCATGACCGAGGCGGCGCTGCGCACGCTGGACGAACGGGCCCTGCCGCAGAGTGTGCGGGAGGCGCTCGACGCGGCGGTCCGGCTGTCGCTGGGCCGCTTGCTGACGGGGGCCGAGGGCCTTTCGGCGCGCTCCTGATCCTGCTGGTCGCACGGCCCTGATCCTGCTGGTTCTGCCGCGCTGACCTGCTGGTTTCGCGGCAGAGAACACCGCCGGGGTGGCCGCGTCCTGTGACACGGCCACCCCGGCGGTCGTGTGTCGGCGGCTCAGCGAACCGCCGGCTCGAGGACACCGACCCCGCCGGCCAGCGCGGGATCGTTGCTCTCCTCCAGGATGCGGTTGCGCTCGTCCACGAAGACCACCCGCGGCTTCAGCTCACGGGCCTGCGCGTCGGCCACGACGCCGTACCCGATGATGATGACGAGGTCGCCCTCATGGACGAGCCGCGCCGCCGCGCCATTGATCTTGACCATCCCCGAGCCTCGTTCGCCCTCGATGACGTAGGTCTCCAGGCGCGAGCCGTTGTTGATGTCGACAATGTGGACCAGCTCGCCCGGGAGCAGATCGGCGGCCTCCATCAGGTCCGGGTCCAGGGTGAGCGACCCCACGTAGTTCAGGTCGGCCTGGGTGACCGTGGCCCGGTGGATCTTCGACTTCAGCATCGTACGGAACACTGCGTGCCCGCCCCTCAGTTCGCGGCGCCCGCGGCGTCCATCGCCGCGATCAGGCTGGCCGGCCGCATATCGGTCCAGTTCTCGTTGATGTAGTCCACGCAGGTCTGCCGGTCGGTCTCCGGCACGACGACGTTCCATCCGGCCGGCACCTCGACGAAGGATGGCCACAGCGAGTGCTGGCCCTCGTCGTTCACCAGGACCAGGTACTTGCCGTCGGCGTCCTCGAACGGGTTGCTCATCGTTCATACCCCCTGTATCGGTGCGGAGTTCGTCCGCAGCTCGTTCAACTTCTCTGCAACAACACGCCCTATTCGGGCGGTGGGTGCCGGCTGGGTCAGCATTTCCTCATGCTCGGCATCCACATCGTAGTTTTCCAACCGCCCTTCCGTATAGGGATTCCAGGCCGTGACGTCACGACGGTTCCTCGTTTCCTCGGAAACCTCGGTCGCTGTGAAGAAGAGCACATCGCCACGGAAGACCTCGGGTTCGTGACGGGGCATCATCCGCACATTGTTCACGTACACGTTCTTGACCGCGACCACTTCGTCCGCGCTCAACTCGGCGAGCGCCCTGTTCTCGCGCCGGAGGAATTCCCGGTAGCGCTCCAGCGGGAAGTGGTCGTCCGACAGCTCGCTCATCTCGAAGTCGAATCCGACGGCCCGCAGGCTGTTCGCCACGATCTCCGCCTCGGAGCGCTCGGGAGCGTCCTGACCGCGCGAGCTCGACGGGTAGGAGTCCACCAGGCACAGCAGCTCCACCTCGGCGCCCAGCGCCTGCAGCCGGGTGGCGACGGCCTGGGCGACCGGCCCGCCGAACGACCAGCCCATGACGCGGTACGGCCCCTCGGGCCGCACGGAGCGGATCAGATCGGCGTACTGGGCCGCCATCTCGGTGACGTCGGCGGGCAGCGCCGCGTCCCGGTCCCCGATCCCCCGCGCCTGCAGCGCGTACACCGGGGTGTCCGGGTCGAGGTGGGCGAGCAGTCCGGCGTAGCACCAGCCGAGGCCGGCCGCCGGGTGCACGCAGAACAGCGGGGTGTCGGTGCCGCTCTCGCGCAGCGGGAGCAGTTCGGCGAAGGGGTCGTGGCGGGTGCCCCGGTCGAGCTCCTCGGCGAGGCGCGCCACCGTCGGGGCCTCGAACAGGCTCCGGATGGACAGCTCGACGCCGAGGACGGCCCGGATCCGGCCGAGCAGCCGGGCGACCAGCAGAGAGTGCCCGCCGAGGGAGAAGAAGTCGTCGTCGACACCCACCTCGGGCAGCTTGAGCACCTCCGCGAACAGGGTGCACAGCACCTCCTCGCGGGGCCCGTTCGGGCCGCGGCCGGCCTGTGTCGCGTAGTCCGGGACGGGCAGGGCACGCCGGTCGAGCTTGCCGTTCGGGGTGAGCGGCAGCGCGTCCACGGCCATGAAGACGGCCGGGATCATGTAGTCCGGCAGCCGCTCGCCGAGGTGGGCGCGGAGTTCGGCCGTGCCGGGCAGTTCCCCGGTCGCCACCGCGTACGCCACCAGGCGCCGGTCGCCGGGCCAGTCCTCGCGCAGCACGACCGCGGCCTGGGCGACGGCCGGGTGGGCGGTGAGTGCCGCCTCCACCTCGCCGGGTTCGATGCGGAAGCCGCGCAGCTTGATCTGCTGGTCGGCGCGGCCGAGGAACTCCAGTTGGCCGTCGGCGCGCGTGCGGACCCGGTCACCGGTGCGGTACATGCGTTCGCCCGGCTCGAAGGGGCAGGCCACGAAGCGCTCCGCGGTCAGCCCGGGTCGGCCGAGGTAGCCGCGGGCCAGGCCGGCACCGGAGACGTAGAGTTCGCCGGACACGCCTGGGGGCACCGGGCGCAGGCGGTCGTCGAGCACATACAGGCCGGTGTTGGCAATCGCCGTGCCGATCGGGGCGGTGGCGGGCCAGTCGGCCGGGTCGGCGGGCAGGGTGGCACCCGTCGCCGCGTGCGTCTCGCTGGGGCCGTAGTGGTTGTGCAGCAGCAGCCCCGGTCGCCGGCCGAAGAACTCCCGCACGGTCGGGGTGAGGTTCAGCGCCTCGCCGGCCTGGGCGATGTCGGTCAGGCGGGGCAGGTCCGCGCCGAGCTCCGCGGCGGCCTCGGCGAGCGCCTCGACGACCAGGTTGGGCGCGTGCAACTGCTCGACCTCGTGCTCCTCCAGCCAGCGCACCAGCCGCCGCGGATCGCGCCGGACGTCCTCCGGGCACGGCACGAGGCGCTTGCCGCCGAGCAGCGCGGAGAGGATCTCGTGCACCGACACGTCGAAGCTGATCGCCGCGAACTGGGCGACGGCAGCGCCGGGCCGGCGTGGCGGCATGGCCTCCTGGTGCCAGGAGATCAGGTTGTCCATGGCCCGGGCCGGCATCAGGACGCCCTTGGGGCGTCCCGTCGAACCCGAGGTGTAGATCGCGTACACGGGCCGGTCCGGGGACAGCGGTCCGGTGCGCGGGGCCGTCACGGGCGCGGCGGCCAGGTCCCGGACCGTCTCCGGAACGTCGAGGACGAGCAGGGGGGCCGCCTGTGCGGGGAGGCGCCCGGCGACCTCGGCCGTCGTCACCACGAGGACCGGCTGCGCGTCCTCGGTGATGTGCGCGAGGCGCTCCGCCGGGTACTCCGGGTCGAGCGGCAGATAGCCGGCGCCGGTCTTGAGCACGGCGAGCAGGGCGACAACGAGGTCCGCCGAGCGGCGCAGGGCCAGGCCCACCAGGTGCTCGGGGCCCGCGCCTTCGCGGGCCAGCAGCGCGGCGAGGCGGTTGGCCGCCGCGTCGAGCCGCTCGTACGTCAGTACCGTGTCCCCGTCCTGCACGGCCACGACCCGCGGGGTGCGGCGCACCTGCTCCTCGAACCGCTCCGCGAGGGACGCACGGGACAGTTCCCGCACGGCGGGGCGGGCGAGGAGCCGCGCACGCTCCTCGGGGGCCAGGATCTCGGCCCGGCCGATCGGCTGCTCGGGCGCCTCGGCCAGGGCGCGCAGCACCCGTACGAAGCGTTCGGCGAGGGCCTCGGCCGTGGCGGCGTCGAACAGGTCGGCGCTGTACTCGACGATGCCGTTGAGGCCGCCGGGCGTGCCCTTGCCGTCGTGCACGTCGCTGAAGGCGAAGAGCAGGTCGAAGCGGGAGACCGCCGAGCCAACGGCCTGACCGGTGACCTTCAGTCCGGGCAACTGCTCGATGGCCTCGTGGGCGGCCTGCTGCTCCGTGTTGTTGAACGCCAGCATCACCTGGAACAAGGGGTGGCGGGCCATCGACCTGACGGGGTTGAGCAGTTCCACCAGGCGCTCGAAGGGCACGTCCTGGTGGGCGTAGGCGGCCAGGGAGTTCTCGCGTACCCGGCGCACCAGCTCATCGAAGGTCGGGTCGCCGGAGGTGTCGGTGCGCAGGACGAGGGTGTTGACGAAGAAGCCGACCAGGTCCTCGAGGGTGTCGTCGGTGCGTCCGGCGATCGGGGTGCCGATTGGGATGTCGTCGCCCGCACCCACCCGGGACAGCGCCACGGCCAGCGCGGCCTGCACCACAATGAAGACGGTCGCCCTGTTCTTGCGGGCCAGTTCGGCCACGGCGGCGTGGAGGTCGGCCGGCACCTGGACGGCGATGCGAGCGCCAGTCTGGCTGGACACCGCGGGCCTGGGCCGGTCGGTGGGCAGGTCGAGTTCCTCGGGGAGGCCCGCGAGGGTCTCCTTCCAGTGGGCGAGCTGGCGGGAGATGAGGCTGTCGGGGTCGTCCTCGGAGCCGAGTGTCTCGCGCTGCCACAGCGTGTAGTCGGCGTACTGCACGGCCAGTTCACGCCAGCGCGGGGCGTCGCCGGCGCAGCGGGCGGCGTAGGCGAGGGCGAGGTCCCGGCCGAGCGGCCGCCTCGACCAGGCGTCGCTGGCGATGTGGTGCACCAGCAGGAGCAGCACATGGTCCTCGGGGCCGAGTTCGAACAGGGTGGCGTGTACGGGCAGTTCGTGTGCCAGGTCGAAGCCGTGGCGGGCCGCGGCGCGCAATTCGTCCGGCAGCCGGTCCTCGTCGGTGGCGACGGTGACGAACGGCACCTGGATGTCGCCCGGTCCGCGCACGCTCTGATAGGCGCCGTCGCCGTCCTCCGCGAACACGGTCCGCAGCGACTCGTGCCGGGCCACGACGTCGTCGAGGGACTGCCGCAGCGCGGCCCGGTCCAGGGGCCCGTGGAAGCGACGCGAGACGGGGATGTTGTAGGTGGGGCTGGGGCCTTCCATGCGGTGCAGGAACCACAGCCGTGACTGGGCGTACGACAGCGGCAGCCGGTCCGGCCGCCGCGCCGGGCGGGTGACCGCGCGGCGGCCACCGCTGCCGGTGTCCAGGGCTTCCGAGACCCCCGCGACGGTCGGCGTGTCGAACAGCCGGCGTACCGACAGTTCGACGTCGAGCGTGGAGCGGATGCGGCTCACCAGGCGGGTGGCGAGCAGCGAGTGGCCTCCGAGGTCGAAGAAGTTGTCGTCGATGCCGACGACCGGCCGGCGCAGTACCTCGGCGAAGAGGGAGCAGAGGATCTCCTCGCGCGGTGAGCGCGGCGCGCGACCCCCGGGGCCCGCCTCATACTCGGGCGCGGGCAGGGCCCGGCGATCCAGCTTGCCGTTCGGGGTCAGCGGCAGCGCGTCGAGGACGATCACCCCGTCCGGCACCATGTACTCCGGCAGCGCGGCCGCGGCGTGCTCACGTACGGCGGCCGGTGCGGGCACGACACCCTGTTCGGGGACGACGTAGGCGACGAGCCGCCGGTCGCCAGGCACGTCCTCGCGCACCACAACGGCCGTGCGGGCCACCTCCGGATGGCCGGAGAGCACGGACTCGATCTCCCCGAGCTCGATCCGGTAGCCGCGGATCTTGACCTGTCCGTCGACCCGGCCGACGAACTCCAGCTCGCCCGCCTCGTTCCAGCGGGCCAGGTCGCCGGTGCGGTACATGCGCTCACCGGGCGCGCCGTGGGGGCACGCGACGAAGCGCTCCGCGGTCAGGTCCTGCCGCCCGAGGTAGCCGCGGGCGAGTCCGGTGCCGGCGATGTACACCTCGCCCGCCGTGCCGGGCGGGACCGGCTGGAGTCCGGTGTCGAGGACGTGGATCCGGGTGTTCCAGAAGGGGCGTCCCACCGGGACGGCGCCGGCGGGGACCTGCGTGCCGGGTGCGATGGGCTTCTCGACGCTGTTCACGGTGGCTTCCGTGGCGCCGTAGACGTTGAACACGGTCGCGTCCGGGTGCCGTGCCCGCCAGCGGTCCAGGGCCTCGCCGACCAGCAGTTCGCCGCCGAGCATCAGCGTCCGGGTGGGCGACACCTCGTCCGGCAGCTCGTCGAGCAGCGCCAGGACACTGGGGGTGCCCTTGAGGAACGTGGCCCGCGGTCCCGCGGCGGCGTCCTCGGTGAGTTCGGCGATGTGCACGCGGCCGCCGCTGACCAGCGGGGTGTACAGCCCGGTCACCGTCAGGTCGAAGGAGATCGGCGAGTGCAGCAGGGTGGTACCGGCGGTGGTCGGATAGGCCTCCCTGGCCCGCACCAGATAGGCGCCCAGCGAGCGGTGCTCGATGACGACGCCCTTGGGGTGTCCCGTCGAGCCCGAGGTGAACACGACGTATGCGGGGTTGGTGAGGGCCAGGGGCAGCGCGCGGTCGGCGTCCCCGAGGTCCGTGCCGTCGTACGGCGCGAGATCGACGTCGTCCAGGACGATCCGGGGCGCCGGGTGCTCCGGCAGCGCCGGGGCGAGGTCCCGCGTGGTGACCAGCATCGCCGGGTCGGCGCTGTCCAGCATGTAGGCGATGCGGTCCGCCGGGTAGCCGGGGTCCAGCGGCAGGTACGCCGCGCCCGTCTTGAGCACGGCCAGCAGGCCGACCGCGGCCTGGACGGTGCGCGGCAGCGCCAGGGCCACGAACCGCTCGGGTGCCGCGCCCCGGGCAACGAGCAGCTTCGCCAGCCGGTTGGCGCGCGCGTTCAGTTCGGCGTAGGTCAGCCGCTCGGTACCGCTCACCACCGCCTCGGCGTCGGGGGTGCGGGCCACCTGCTCCTGGAAGAGGGTGACGACATCGGTCTCGCGGACCTCGCGGGCCGTGTCGTTCCACTCCTCCAGGACGCGGTGCCGCTCTGCGGCCGAGAGCACGTCGAGGGTGCCGACGGGGCGCCGCGGCTCGTCCAGGACCGCGGTCAGCACCCGGTGCAGCCGCTCGCCGACGGCCGTGGCCGCCTCCTCGGTGAACACGTCGGGACGGAAGTCGACGCGGAACCGCAGCGCGCGGCCCGGCTTGACGATCAGGCCTAGCGGATAGTGCATGCCGTCCTGCGTCTCCACGCCCGTCACCCGCACACCGTGCCGCGACGCCGACGCACCCGGCTCAGCGGCTCCGGCCGGGTCGAGCGGATAGTTCTCGAAGACCAGCGCCGAGTCGAACAGCTCGCCCACACCGGCCAGTTCCTGGATCCGGGTCAGTCCCAGGTACTGGTGGTCGAGGAGCCGGGCCTGCTCCGCCTGGAGCCTGCCGAGCAGCTCCGCGAGCGGCTCCGCCGGGTCCAGCCGCAGGCGCAGCGGCAGGGTGTTGATGAAGAGGCCGACCATGTTCTCAACGCCGTCCAGCTCCGGCGGCCGGCCGGACACCGTCACCCCGAACACCACGTCGCTGCGGCCCACCAGCTTGGACAGCACGATCGCCCAGGCCGCCTGCGCCACGGTGTTGAGGGTCACGCCGAGTTCGCGGGCGCGCTCGCCCAGCCGTGCCGTCTCCTGCGGGGTGAGCGTCAGCTCGATCCGGCCGGGGACCACGGGCACCCGCCCGGAGGCGGCGGGCGCCACCCGGAACGGCTCCTCGAGCCCGGCGAGCGCCTCCTGCCAGGCCCGCTCCCCCGCCTCACGGTCCCGCCCGGCGAGCCAGCCCAGGTAGTCGCGGAACGGGCGGACGCGCGGCAGCTGCGAGGCGTCACCGCCGTTCAGGTAGAGCGCCAGCAGCTCGCGCAGCAGCACCGGACGCGACCAGCCGTCCCACAGCACATGGTGGTTGGTCAGCACGAAGCGGTGCCGGTCCGGGCCGTACCGCAGCAGCGTGAACCTTACGAGCGGAGGCTCGGCCAGGTCGAAGCGGCGGGCGCGGTCCTCGTCGAGCACCCGGCGCGCCTCGCGTTCCCGCTCGTGCGGCGGAAACGCGCTCAGATCCACTTCGTGCCAAGCCAGCGGTACGTCCCTCAGGACGATCTGGACCGGTCGGCTGAGTCCCTCATGGCGCAGCGCCGTGCGCAGGTTGGCGTGCCGGGCCAGCAGTGCCCCGGCCGCGGTCCGCAACGCCTGGGCGTCCAGCGCCCCTTCGAGGTCCAGCACCATCTGGACCGTGTAGATGTCCAGTGCCTTCTCGTCGAAGACGTTGTGAAACAGCAGCCCCTCCTGCAACGGAGACAGCGGCAGTATATCCTCCAACGCGGACCGCTTCATTCCGACGTCCTCCACTCGGCTTCCAGCCGATCGATGTCGCTCTGGTTCAACATGGCCAGCGGTACGTCGGACGGGGTGAACCCGCCCGCCGTGTCCTCGGCCGCGTGGTCGACGAGCGCGCGCAGCGCCCGGAACCACGCCTGGGCCAACTCCTGCACCTCTTGCTCGGTGAGCAGCCCCTGGGCCCAGGTCCAGGAGGCGAGGAGCTCGGGACCGTCCTCGCCGTCACGGGTGATGGCGTTCAGTTCGACGGCGTGCGTCAGCGGCATTCCGGCGTCCCTACCGCCGCCGATGCCGGCGGTGCCGGGCGCCGTCGCCCAGTCGGCCGCCTCCTGGCCCCGGGAGCTGAACCGGCCCAGGTAGTTGAACTTGATCTGAGGTCGGGCCAGCGGGGCGAGGATCTCCGCGGTCTTGGGGTTGAGCCGGCGCAGCAGTCCGTGGCCGAGCCCCTTGCCGGGCACCGCCCGCAGATGCTCCTTCACCTGCTTCAGCGCCGCGCCCTCGTCGGCGGCCGGGCCCGTGTCGAGCCGGACGGGGTAGGTGCTGGTGAACCAGCCGACGGTACGGGTGAGATCGGCACCCGGCATCACCTCCTCCGCACGGCCGTGGGCCTCCAGCTCCACCAGCACGCCGTGTTGCGCCGCCGTGGGCCGCCACTCGCGCACCGCCTGCGCGAAGGCCGTGAGCAGCACGTCGTTGATCTCGGCGTGGAACGCCGCCTGCACCGTCGTGAGCAGCGGCTCGGTCACTTCCGAGGGCAGCTCCCGGGTCAGGTGACCGGTCGTGCCGGAGGTGTCGCGCGCCGGGTCCAGCGCCCGCCCGCCCAGCGGCGCGTCCGTGTGCTGGAGCACCCGCGTCCAGTGACTCAACTCGGCGGTGATCTCGGGCTCGTGGGCCAGCTCGTGCAGATGTCGTGCCCAGCGTCGCAGCGAGGTGCCGACCGGTTCGAGAACCGCTTCCCGGCCCGCCGCCACATCCCGCCAGGCCTGGGCCAGGTCCGGGACGAGAATCCGCAGGGACACCCCGTCGACGACCAAGTGGTGGAGCACGAGCAGCAGTTGCCCCGGCAGCTCGCGGCCGCGGTCGAACCAGACCGCCTGCACCATGACCCCGTCCTGCGGCGACAGGCGCGTACGGGCCCGCGGCCCGCGCTCGGCCATCAGGGCGCGCAGCTCCCCGTCGTCGAGCCCCGACGCGTCGATCCGCTCGACGCAGTCGCCGGCGCTCACCGAACCGGGCGCGGTCACCTCCAGGGACCACTCCTCGGTGCCGTCCGGCACGGTGAGCCGCGTCCGCAGGGCGTCGTGGTGGTCGAGCACCGCCTGCAACGCCTTCGTCAGGCTCTCGCGGGTCAGCTCGGCGGGCACCTGCACGACGGTGGACTGGTTGAACTCCGCGAACGGACCGCTCCGCGAGGCCAGCTCCTTCATGATCGGCGTCAGCGGCACCTCGCCCACCCCGTCGTCCGGGGCCTCCGGGGCGGCCCCGTCGGCGTCCTGGGCGGCCTCGGCGAGGCGGGCCACGGTCCTGCACTCGAAGACGTCCCGCGGAGAGAACCTCAGTCCGGCCCGGCGTGCCGCGCTCACCAACTGGATCGACATGATGCTGTCGCCGCCCAGGTCGAAGAAGCTGTCGTCGACACCGACCTCGGGCACCCGCAGGACCTCCGCGTAGAGCCCGCACAGCGCCTGCTCCTTCACCGAGACCGGCTCACGCGATCCGGCGCCGGCGGTGTATTGGGGGTCGGGGAGGGCGCGGCGGTCGAGCTTGCCGTGCGCGGTCAGCGGCAGCGCGTCCAGCACCACGACCGCGGCCGGGACCATGTACTCCGGCAACGACTCGGCCAACGACTTGCGCACCAACTGAGGGTCGACCGCGGGGGCGCCCTCCTGCGGGACGACATAGCCGAGCAGCCGTCCCTCGCGGACGATGGCGGCGGCCTGGGCGATGTGCGGATGCCCGGCGAGCGCGGACTGCACCTCGCCCAGCTCGATCCGGTAGCCCCGCACCTTGACCTGGTCGTCAGCCCGGCCCACATACTCCAGCTGACCGTCCCGGTTCCAGCGGGCGATGTCCCCCGTGCGATACATCCGCGAACCCGCCGGGCCGAACGGGTCCGCGACGAACCGCTCCGCCGTCAGCCCCGGACGATCCAGATAACCGCGGGCCAGCACCACACCCGCCACATACAGCTCACCCGGAGTACCCACCGG